>JBGQLG010000141.1:0-14277 GCA_041499965.1 Methylomirabilia bacterium | reverse complement strand
GTTTACGGGCCGAAGCCATTCATCCCCCACGCGGCGTCGCTCCATCAGGCTTTCGCCCATTGTGAAAAATTCTCGACTGCTGCCACCCGTAGGTGTCTGGACCGTGTCTCAGTTCCAGTGAGGCTGGTCGTCCTCTCAGACCAGCTACCCGTCATAGCCTTGGTGAGCCGTTACCTCACCAACTAGCTGATAGGCCGCGAGCCCCTCCAAGAGTGGCAGCTTACGCCGCCTTTCCTCCCCAGACTTCGCAATCCAGGGAACGTATCCGGTATTAGCCTCCCTTTCGAGAGGGTATCCCGAACTCAAGGACAGGTTACCCACGTGTTACTCACCCGTGCGCCACTAGAACCACCGATGTATTGCTACACCGATGATCCTCGTTCGACTTGCATGTGTTAAGTACGCCGCCAGCGTTCGCTCTGAGCCAGGATCAAACTCGCCTTGATAAAGCGATGAACCTGGTCCTCTAGCTCGAACGTGTTACTGCGACTACTGTGCAGTCACTCGGCCGAGCGCAAGGTACTCGTTAGAACGGATGGGTGCTCATACCTTTTCGGTGAGCCAGTAGCATATGCGACTTTCAAAGAGCCCTGCGGTCAGCTTGGAAGGTGACCGGATCTGTTGCTTTCGAAAGACCGTTGCCCAGCTCGGTGCTGAGCAAGCCCTGACTATACTCATCGGCCTATGGGCTGTCAAGGCCCCTAGGAGGAAATCGTCAGGACCCTCCGGGGACCACGGTGACCAGGTGATAGCTCTTCTTGCCCTTGCGCAGGACGAGGTATCGCCCGTGCAGGGCCTCCGAGGCCGGTGACACCGTCTTGGCCGGATCGCCCACCGGCTGACCGTTCAGCTGGATCGCGCCCTGGGAGATCAGCTCCCGGGCGGCCCGCTTCGAGGTGGCGAGCCCGCTGGCCAGCAGCAGGTCGACGACGGCAATCGCCGTCGTGGCGTCGCCCGGCAGGGCGGACGACGGTGCACCGTCGAGGGCGTCCCGCAACTGGCGCTCACCCAGGCGGGCGACGTCGCCACGAAACAGCGCCTCGGTAATGGCCTCGGCCTCGGCGAGCCCGCCGGGCCCGTGAACCAGGCCCGTGACCTCGCGAGCGAGCACGCGCTGGGCCTCGCGCTTCTCGGGCGCCGCCGCGCTGTGGCGGACCATCTCGTCGATCTCGGCCGGTGGCAGGAAGGTGAAGTACTTCAGGAATCGCCGGACGTCGGCGTCAGCGGTGTTGAACCAGAACTGGTACATCTCGTACGCCGAGGTCCTCGCCGGGTCCAGCCAGATCGTCCCACTCTCGGTCTTGCCGAACTTCGTGCCGTCGCTCTTGGTGACGAGCGGCATCGTGAGGCCATGGGCCGCCGTGCCCCGCACGCGGCGGATCAAGTCGACGCCCGCCGTGATGTTGCCCCACTGATCGCTGCCGCCCATCTGGACGGTGCAGCCGTGGCGCTCGGACAGCGCCAGGAAATCGTAGGCCTGCAGGACCTGGTAGCTGAACTCCGTGTACGAGATACCGGCACCGAGGCGCGTGCGCACCGAGTCGCGCGCGACCATCGCGCCGACGCTGAAGTGCTTGCCGATGTCGCGCAGGAACGGGATGACCTCCAGCCGCGAGAGCCACTCGTAGTTGTCGACCAGGATCGCGGCGCAGTCGCCCCCCTCGAAGTCGAGGAACGGCCGGACCTGCTCCTTCAGCCGCGCCGCGCAGGCCGCCACCTGCTCCTCGGGATTGAGGGCGCGCTCGCCGGCCTTGCCGGCCGGGTCGCCGATGAGGCCGGTGCCGCCGCCGACCAGCACGATCGGCCGATGGCCGGCCAGCTGGCACCGCCGCAGGGCCAGCAGCGGGACGAGGCTGCCCACGTGCAGGCTGTCGGCGGTGGGATCGAAGCCCACGTAGACGGTCCGTGTCGCCTCAGCTAGGTGGGCGCCGAGCTCGGCGGGCGTGGTGACGTCCGCGACGAGTCCGCGCTGCTCGAAATCCTGAAGCACCGGCGCCGGCATCTGGTCGTCCCCTGAGGGAATCGCATTATCGCACGTCGTAACGCTCGACCGGGCGACCCCGCCGGTATAATGGCTGCGCATGACATCAGAGAAGGACGGCCCGGCCCCCGAGCGGCGGCGCGCACGGCCGCCGGGCCGGCGGTGGCTCCGGACGCTCCTGATCATCGCGGGCGTCTTCTCGCTCCTGCTCGGTGCCGGGGCGGCGGTGGCGGCGCTGTGGGCCTTCACGATCCTGCCCCGCACGCTGCCCTCGGTCACCGCGCTCGAAACGTTCCAGCCGCTCGTCGGCACCAAGGTCTACGACGACAACGACGAGCTGATCACCGAGATGCACGTCGAGCGCCGCATCTTCGTGCCCCTCGCCCACATCCCCCAGGCCCTGCGGGACGCCGTCATCGCCACCGAGGACAAGCGCTTCTACTACCACTGGGGTATCGATCCGATCGGCATCGCCCGCGCCGTCGCGCAGAACTACCGCCGGGGCCGTATCGTGGAAGGCGGCAGCACGATCACCCAGCAGCTCACCAAAGTCTTGTTCCTGACCCCGGACAAGAGCCTGGAGCGCAAGCTGAAGGAGGCCGTGCTGGCGCTGGAGCTGGAGCGCCGCTACCCGAAGGACCGCATACTCGAGATGTACCTCAACCAGGTCTACTTCGGGCACGGTGCCTACGGGGTGGAGGCGGCGGCCCGTACGTATTTCGGCAAGTCGGTGTCCGAGCTCAACGTGCGCGAGGCGGCCCTGCTGGCCGGCCTGCCCCGAGCTCCCACGACCTACTCGCCGTTCGAGCACGGGGAGGCGGCCAGGCGCCGGCGCGACGTCGTGCTGCGACGCCTGGTGGAGTACGGCGCGCTCAAGGACGCCGAGGCCAAGCGGCTGGCCCGGGCCGACCTCGGCCTCATCCCGCCCGAGCGTCGGCGCACCACCGGCCAGTACTTCCTCGACTACGTCCAGCAGACGCTCGAGGCCAAGTACGGGGCCGACATGGTGTTCAAGGGCGGGTTGAACGTGTACACCACGCTGAGCCCGACGATGCAGCTGGCCGCCGAGCAGTCGCTGCGCGACGGTCTCAAGGCCCTGGAGGGCCGCACCGTCAAGGGCCGGCCCGGTGAGCACCCGGAAGGCGCGATCGTGACCATCGAGCCGAACACCGGCTACGTGCGGGCCATGGTCGGCGGCTACGATTTCTTCCGCAGCGAGTTCAATCGCGCGGTGCAGGCCCGCCGCCAGCCCGGCTCCGCCTTCAAGCCCTTCATCTACATCGCGGCACTGGAGTCGGGGCTCACCCCGGCCACCCGTGTCGATGACGCGCCGGTCTCCTACGCCGTCGGCGCCAACGGCCAGTCCTGGAAGCCCGAGAACTACGACCGCAAGTTCCGCGGCTCGACGACGCTGCAGCAGGCGCTCGAGGAGTCGGTCAACGTGGTGACGGTGAAGATCCAGGAGCGGGTGGGCCTCAGCCGCACGATCCAGGTGGCGCGCCGCTTCGGCATCTCGAGCCCGCTGGACCTGAACCTCAGCCTGGCGCTCGGCACGTCGGACATGACGCTCATCGAGCTGACGTCGGCGTACGGGGCGCTGGCCAATCAGGGCCAGTGGCTACCGCCCACCACGATCCGCTACGTCACCGACCCCCAGGGCAAGCTCCTGGAGGAGCACCTGCCCGAGCCGCGCGAGGCGGTCTCGCCCGAGACGGCCTTCGTCATCACCCACATGCTCAAGGGCGTGGTCGAGCGCGGCACCGGCCAGGCGGCCAAGGCGCTCGGCCGCCCGGTCGCCGCCAAGACCGGCACCACCAACGACTACTCGAACGCGTGGTTCATCGGCTACACGCCACGACTGGCAACCGGCGTGTGGGTCGGCTACGACCGGCCGCGCAGCCTCGGCAAGGACGAGACAGGCTCACGCGTCGCGGTGCCGATCTGGGTCGGCTTCATGGGCAAGGTGCTCGGTGACAGCCCGAAAGAGGATTTCGCGATGCCCGACCGGGTGGTACTCGTCCCGGTCGACCTCGACCCGTCGAACGAGTGTGTCCGGGTCGTGATGATGGCGTTCGTGAAGGGTACCGAGCCCGCCGTGGCGTGCGGGGCGCGACGACAGGGTGTCCCGGGGGCGCCTCTCGAGACCCCGGTGCCGCTCCCGACGCCGGCACTACCGTCGAGACCGCAGGCCGCCGAGCCCGCGCCGCCCCTGGCGCTCCAGCCCGAGATGGCGGAGCCGCCGCCCACGCGCGCGGGGGTCGTGGGGGCTCAGGGCCCCTGAGCGGTCAGCCCTCGGCGCGCGGGTAGGCCGCCGCGACGTCCGCCCAGCGGCCCTCATCCAGCAGGCGCGCGAACACACCCTCCAGCTCGGCGATCGGCACGCGGATCTGCTCCATCGAATCGCGCTCGCGGATCGTGACCTTCTGGTCGCCAACCTCCCCCTTGTCGGGATCGCCGACCGTCTTGACGTCGACGGTCACGCAGTAGGGCGTGCCCACCTCGTCCTGGCGCCGGTAGAGCCGGCCGATCGCCGCGGTGTCGTCGTAGATCGCGACCCAGCGGCGGGCCAGCCGCGTTCGCAGATCCTGGCCGGTGGCGACGATCTCCGGACGCTTCTTGAGCAGCGGCAGCACGGCGATCTTGACCGGCGCCAGCTCCGGATGAAAGCGCAGCACGACACGCTTGTCGCCGCGCACCTCCTCCTCGCGATAGGCGTCGAGCAGGAACGCCAGCAGGGCCCGGTCGACGCCGGCCGAGGGCTCGATGACGAACGGCACGACGTGCTCCTTGCGCTCCTCGTCGAACCACGTCAGCGACTTGCCGCTGAACTTGGCGTGCTGCTTGAGGTCGTAGTCGGTACGGTTGGCGATGCCCATCAGCTCGCTCCAGCCCATGGGGAACTCGTACAGCAGGTCCACCGTGCGCTTGGAGTAATGGGCCAGCTCGTCATGCGGGTGCTCGTGCAGCTTCACGTGCTCGGGCCGCAGCCCGTAGCGCGCGAACCACGCCTGGCAGTCGGCGATCCAGCGGTCGTGCCAGTGCTCGTCGGCCGGCCGTCCCTCCAGCGTCTCCTGAGGGTTCACGAAGAACTCGATCTCCATCTGCTCGAACTCGCGCGTGCGGAAGATGAAGTTGCCGGGCGTGATCTCGTTGCGGAACGCCTTGCCGATCTGGGCGACGCCGAACGGCAGCTTGCGCCGCATCGACTGCAGCACGTTGTCGAAGTTGACGAAGATACCCTGGGCCGTCTCCGGCCGCAGGTAGGTGACGGCGGCGTCCTCCTCGACGGGGCCCATGAACGTCTTGAACATCAGGTTGAAATGGCGGGGCGCGGTGAGCTGACCCTTGCCGCACTCCGGACACCGCGTGCGCCGCGCGCCGCAGTGCGTGCACGCCTAGCCGGCGGGGATGGTGAACTTGTTCCCCTTGGTCGCCTCGCAGTAGTGCGTCCACGCCAGCTCGTCCACCTGGTCGGCCCGGAACCGTCGCTTGCACTCCCGGCAGTCGACCATGGGGTCGGTGAAGTGATCGACGTGCCCGCTGGCCTTCCAGACCGTCGGATGCATCAGGATCGAGGCGTCCAGGCCCACCATGTCGGGACGCTGCTGCACGAAGTCGCGCCACCACACCCTCTTGATGTTGTTCTTCAGCTCGACGCCGAGCGGCCCGTAGTCCCAGCAGGAGCCGGTGCCCCCGTAGATCTCGCTCGACTGGAAGACGAACCCCCGCCGCTTGCACAGCGAGACCAACAGGTCCATCGACGTCATCGGCTCGCCTCGTCTACGACTACGGCTCGCACAGCCATCGACGTCATCGGCTCGCCTCGTTTGTGATCGTCATGGGCGCTCTCCCGAAGTGGGCTCCAGGCGGCGCAGCTCGCGGAGGAACCGACCGCTGCGCGTGGGCTGCCCGATGATGCGTGACAGGTGCGTGTCGAGGACCGCCCGCAGCTCGGGGCCGGCCCGGCCGACCGGCGTGGACACCGCATCCTCCCACGGCACGCTACGCAGCCGGGCCAGCGCCGTCACCGTGGCCGCCGCCACCGGGACGGCGTCGCTGCCGGGCCGGCAGCCGTCGCACACGACTCCCCCTTCACCGAGGGACGGCCGCGCGAACGGATAGGTGCGGCCGCACTCGACGCAGCGGTCAAGCCGCGGCCGATGGCCGAGAACGTCCAGGCAGCGCACGCCGAAGCAGACCGACACCCGGGCCGGCCGCGCCGCAGTCTCCAGGGCGCGCAGCGCGCGGACGAGCAGACCGTACAGCGCGGGCTGACGGTCGCGCTCGCCGGTGGTCCGGGCCACGATCTCGACGACCCAGGCGGCCTCCCCCAGCGTGTCGAGCCGCTCGCGCAGGGCCGCGAAAGGATGGGTCACGTCGAAGTGATCGATGCGGACGAGCTCGCTGCGGCCGGTGTCGAAGAAGACGAGCTCGCCGAGCGTGAACAGCTCGAGGGCCCCGCCGAAGCGGGACCGCAGGCGGCGCGCGGCCCGGGCCACGCCGCGCACGCGGCCCACGTCGCGGGCGAAGAAGGTCACGACGCGGTCGCTCTCCCCCAGGGGGAAGCTGCCGATGACGACGGCGGCCGAGCGGCCCAGGCCCACGTCAGGAGGTCAGCCGGAAACCGAACTCGCGCAGGGCGCGGTCGTCCTTCCGCCAGTTGCGCCGCACCTGCACGTGCAGCTCGAGGAACACCGGGATGCCGAAGAACGCTTCCAGCCGACGCCGGGCCTCGGTGCCGATGCGCTTGAGCATGGCCCCGCCCTTGCCAATCACGATCCCCTTCTGCGAGTCTTGCTCGACGAAGATCGAGGCCCGGATGTACAGCCGCTCCGGCCTGGCGTGCTCGGTCAGCTCCTCCACCCGCACGGCGGCGGCGTAGGGAACCTCCTGGTGCGTGAAGTGGAAGATCTGCTCGCGCACGACCTCGGCCACCCAGAACGTCTCCGGCTGATCGCTGGTGGCGTCGGCGGGAAAGAACGGCGGGTGCTCAGGCAGCGCGCCCAGCAGCACGTCCAGCAACCGGTCGCAATTGGTACCGTCGGCGGCCGCGATCGGCACCAGCGCGGTGAACGGATGGGCCGCGCGCCAGCGTTCCAGCAGCGGCAGCAGCGCCGCCTTCGGCCGTACGAGGTCGATCTTGTTCAGCGCGCACACCGTGGTCCCTCCGTACGCCCGCAGCGGCGCCAGCACGAGATCGTCGGGCGCCGCGCGGTCGGTGGCGTCGACCACCAGGCAGACCGCGTCCACGCCCTCCACCGCCCGCTGGGCGGTCCGGAGCATGAACTCGCCGAGCTTGCCACCGCCGGTGTGCAGCCCCGGCGTATCCACGAAGACGACCTGGGCATCGGGCCGGTGCAGGATCCCGGTGATCCGGTTGCGCGTCGTCTGCGGACGCGACGACACGATCGCCAGCTTCTCGCCGACCAACTGGTTGAGCAGCGTGGACTTGCCGGCGTTGGGCTTGCCGATGAGCGATACGAAGCCGGCTTTCATTGTAGCGGGTGCCGCGAGGCCGGCTTGGGGCGTGGGTGGCCTGTTCGAGAAGGGCGTGGCTCCGCACGCCCGGTCGAGCCGTACTGCGGGCGTGTCGGCGCTCCGCGCAGCAGCCCCTGCCACAACCTGGCCGGAGCGGCCTTCAGGATGTCGCGCTCGCGGCGGTGCATGAGGTCGGCTTCCACGGGATCGCGGTCGTCGTAGCCCACGAGATGCAGGGTACCGTGCGTGACCAGCAGGTCGAGCTCCAGCGCCAGCGGTACGCCCAGGCGCCGCGCCTGGCGGCGCGCGGTGTCGACGGAGATCACGATCTGGCCCACGAGCTGGTCGGGGGCGTCCGGCGCTTCCAGCGGAAACGCCAGGACGTCGGTGCGGCGGCCGATGCCGCGGCAGCGCGCGTTGATTCCGCGGATCTCGGCATCGTCCACGATCGCCACGTCCACGCTCCCGCCGGCCCGGCCGACGGCGGCCAGGGCGCGGGCCGCGGCCCGGGCCAGACGGGGGACGAAGATCGGGACGCGACGCTGGCGGTTGTCGATGGCCGCCGGCATCAGCAGGCGCCGGCGGTCGCCTCGTCGTCGCGGCGGGACGGAGCGGCGATCGGCGGCCGCGCCGGACTGCGCGCCTCGTGGGCGCCGTAGGCGCGGATGATCGCCGAGACGAGCCGGTGGCGGACCACGTCCTGCTCGTCGAAGTACGAGAAGGTGATGCCGGGCACACCCGCCAGGATCTTCTGCACCTCGATCAGCCCCGAGTGGCGGGAGGCCGGCAGATCGACCTGGGTGACGTCGCCGGTGATCACCATCTTGGAGTTGAAGCCGAGCCGGGTGAGGAACATCTTCATCTGCTCGGTCGTGCTGTTCTGCGCCTCGTCCAGGATGATGAAGGCGTCGTTGAGGGTGCGGCCACGCATGTAGGCCAGGGGCGCGATCTCGATCGCCCCCTTCTCCATCAGCGAGGCGACCTTCTCGGACTCCAGCATGTCGTAGAGGGCGTCGTACAGCGGGCGCAGGTAGGGATGCACCTTCTCGTAGAGGTCGCCGGGCAGGAAGCCCAGCCGCTCGCCCGCCTCGACCGCCGGCCGGGTGAGCACGATGCGCGCGACCTCGCGCTTCATGAGCGCGGAGACGGCCATCGCCACGGCCAGGAACGACTTGCCGGTGCCGGCGGGACCGATGGCGAAGACCATGTCGTGGCCGCGGATGGCGTCGACGTAGCGCTTCTGCCCCCGCGTCTTGGGCGTGATCAGCTTCTTGCGCGAGGGCACCGCGATGGCGTCGCTGAAGACCGCCTTGAGGTCGGCCTCGGCGTCGGCGGCGATCATCCGCACGGCCGCCCGCACCTCGCCGCCCCGCACCGGGGACCCCGAGCGCAGCAGATCGGCCAGCTGGGTGAGCGCGCGCTCGGCGCGGCGGACCCCCCGCTCGTCGCCCTTGAGCATGATGTCGTGGCCGCGGGCCACGATGCGGACGTCGAACTCGGACTCGAGGGTGCGGAGGTGGTCGTCGTTGCGGCCGAGCAGGTCGGCCAGGTCCACGTCGGGGGCGAGCGAGAGCCGGCGGGTGATGGTGGTGGTGGCGTCGCTCAAGCTCTATCGTTCCCCGGTCCCGAGTCTATCACGCGGTCGCGGGCGGCCTCGCCGCGGGGCGCTCGGCCTCGGGCAGCACCACGCGCAGGTGCAGCTCGCGCAGCCGCTCCGGCCCCACCGGCGCGGGCGCCTGCATCATGAGGTCCTGGGCCTGCTGGTTGAGCGGAAACGCGATGACCTCGCGGATGCTGCGCTCGCCGGCCAGCAGCATGACGATGCGGTCGATCCCGGGCGCCGAGCCGCCGTGGGGCGGGGCGCCGTACTTGAACGCGTTGAGCATGCCGCCGAAGCGCGCCTCGACCTCCTCGCGCCGGTAGCCGGCGATGGCGAAGGCCTTGTACATGATGTCGGGCCGGTGGTTGCGGATGGCCCCGCTCGACAGCTCCACCCCGTTGCAGACGATGTCGTACTGGTAAGCCTTGATCGTCAGCGGGTCCTGCCCCTCCAGCGCGGCGAGCTCTCCCTGCGGCATCGAGAACGGGTTGTGGCTGAACTCGATGGCCCCGGTGTCCTCGTTGCGCTCGTACATCGGGTAGTCGACGATCCAGCAGAACCGGAACGCGTGCTTGTCGAGCAGGTCCAGATCCTCGCCCAGCTTGACCCGGGCCCGCCCGGCCAGCCGGTCGGCCGCCACCCGCTTGTCGCCGACGAAGAACACCGCGTCGCCGTCGGCGGCCCCGGTGATCTCGCGCAGCCGGGCCAGCCGCGGCGCGTCCAGGAACTTGGCGATGGGCCCGCGGGCCGCCCCCTCGGCCAGGGTCACGTAGCCGAGCCCGGGCGCCCCCTGCTCGCGCGCCCACTGGTTGAGCTTGTCGAAGAAGCTGCGCGGCTGGGCCGCCGCACCGGGCGCCCGCAGCCCGCGCACGATCGCGCCCTGCTCGATCGCCGAGGCGAAGACCGCGAAGCCGGAGCCGCGAAAGACCTCGGTCACGTCGGTGATCACGAGCGGGTTGCGCAGGTCGGGCTTGTCGGTGCCGTAGCGGGCCAACGCGTCGTCGTAGGTGATGCGCGGGAACGGCGGCGGCGTCACCGCCGCCTCGGGCCGGAACTCCGCGAAGACGCCGTGCATGATGGGCTCCAGCGCGGCCCAGACGTCCTCCTGGGTGACGAACGACATCTCGATGTCGAGCTGGTAGAACTCGCCGGGCGAGCGGTCGGCCCGACCGTCCTCGTCGCGGAAGCAGGGGGCAATCTGGAAGTAGCGGTCGAAGCCCGCCACCATCAGGAGCTGCTTGAACTGCTGGGGGGCCTGGGGCAGCGCGTAGAACGTGCCCGGGTGCACCCGGCTCGGCACCAGGTAGTCGCGGGCGCCCTCCGGCGAGCTGGAGGTGAGGATCGGGGTCTGGAACTCGGTGAAACCGGCCGCGATCATCCGCTGCCGGATGCTGGCGATCACCCGGCTGCGCAGAAGGATGTTCTTGTGCAGCGCCTCGCGCCGCAGGTCGAGGAACCGGTAGCGCAGGCGTGTGTCCTCGGGGAACTCGGCGTCGCTGTTGACCTGCAGCGGCAGTGTGTCGGCCACGGACCGCACGTCGAGACCCTCCACGGCCAGCTCGATCTCGCCGGTGGGCAGCTTCGGGTTGAGCGCCTCCGGCCCGCGGGCCACCACGGTGCCGGTCAGCGTGACCACGCTCTCCAGCCGCAGCGCGGACGCCGCCTCGAAGCAGGGGCTGGCCGAGCTCAGCACGCACTGGGTGATGCCGAAGTTGTCGCGCAGGTCCAGGAAGAGCAGCTGCCCGTGATCGCGCTTGCGATGCACCCAGCCCGACAGCCGCGCCGGCCGGCCCACGTCGCCGGCGCGGAGCTCGCCGCAGTTGTGCGTGCGATAGGCGTGCATCAGGCGCGCTCCGCCGGTCCCGTCAGGGGCTTCACGCTCACCGATCCCGTCCCCTCCGCGCTGGCGTAGCCCCAGAAGCCGTGGGTCGTCAGATCGGTGAGCTGCTTGCCCACGTTCTTGCGCTTGAGCTCCAGCGAGACCCAGTGTCCCTCGGCCCGCAGTGCGCGGGCGGCCGCCAGCGCGGCCGTGAGGTCACCGCCGCCGTCCACGAGCAGGGCGATGCGACGCACCGCCGCCGCCGGCTCGATCGCACCGGGGCCGCCGCCCTCTCCCCGCTCGGTCAGGATCATGACGAGGCGCTCGAAGCCGATCGAGAAGCCGCAGGCCGGGACGTCCCGGCCCAGGAGCTTGCCGACCATGCGATCGTATCGCCCGCCGCCGGCGATCGACGAGGGGAAGGCCGGCGAGGCGATCTCGAAGATCGTCCCGGTGTAGTAGCCCATGCCGCGCACCAGCGTGGGATCAAACCGCACGCGGGCACCGGCCGGCGCCTCGGCGTTGGCGCTCCGGATGATCCAGGCGAGCGACTCGAACGCCCCGCCGTCGCCGCCGACGCCGAGCGAGGTCTGGAGCTCCGGCAGCGAGGTCTCGCCCTTTTGCAGGGTGGGCAGCAGCCGCTCGAACTGCTCGATGGCGGCGGCCGCCGATCCGCTCTCCCGCAGCTCGCCGAGCACCCCCTGGGCACCGAGCTTGTCCAGCTTGTCGAAGGTGATGAAGAAGCCGGCCTGCTGCTCCTCGGCAAAGCCGCAATGCCGCGCGATCAGGCCGAGGATCCGCCGGTCGTTGATGCGCACCGTGAGATCGCTGAGGCCGAGCCGGGCCAGCGCCTCGCACGTGGCCAGGATCAGCTCCACCTCGACCACGCCGGAGGCCTGCCCCAGCGTGTCGATGTCGCACTGGGTGAACTGCCGGTAGCGCCCCTTCTGCGGCCGCTCGGCCCGCCACACCGGGCCGATCTGGATCGCCTTGAGCGGATCGGGCAGCTTGGCGTGGTTCTCGGCGTAGTAGCGGGCCAGCGGCACCGTGAGGTCGAAGCGCAGCCCGAGGTCGGCGAGCTCGCCGCCGGTGCGCAGCGCGGCTTCGAGGTCCTCGCCGCGCTTGAGGACCTTGAAGATCAGCTTCTCGTTCTCGCCGCCGTCACTACCGGCCAGCAGGCGCAGGCTCTCCAGCGCCGGCGTCTCGATCCGCCGGAAGCCGAAGCTGCGATACACGGCCAGGATGCGCTGGGTGGCCGCGTCGCGCAGCTCGACCTCGGGCGGCAGCACGTCACGGGTGCCGCGTGGAGGGGACGTGCTGACCTTGGTCGCCACGATCAGTCGATCAGCGGGGCGGGCGGAGGCGGGCCGTCGTCACTCCGGGATCGTCATGATGATCTGGGTTTCGCCGGCGTTGCTCATCAGGCCGTAGTAGCGGGTGATGGCCACGACCAGCGAGGGCGTCGGGTCGCCGGGGATGGCCCCCAGCCCGGTGATCGTCCCCTCGAAGCCGGAGTTCACCGACTGGAACCGGTAGCCGGCCGGGCCCTTGAACACGACCGCCATGCGACCCGGCACCTGGTTCTGGACGACAACGATCTCCTCGATCCCGTCACCGTCGAGGTCGATGGCGACGGGATTGGGCTCGGCGAGGTACACGTAGCTGCGACCGCCCTTCTCGATCTGGGTGTCGACCACGAGCTTGACGACGCCGCCGCCGACGGGCGAGGACGACCGCCACAGCTCCTGATTCCCCACGGAGACGCGCAGGCGGTTGTACTCGTCGATGTACGCCAGCGTACGCACGAGATCCTTGCCGTTGATGTTGGACATCGTCGCGCCCGTCGCGCGGAACTCGCCGGGTACCTGCACCCGCCCGGTGACGACCAGGGCACCATTGCGCAGGGCCATGCGGTCGATTTGCCCCTTCTTGAAGAATCCGGCCGTGGCGAAATCCTGGGACCACAGCGCCTTCTTGGTGCCGTCGCCGTCCACGTCCATGGCGAGCAGGATCTGCGGCACGTCCGCGACCACGACGGCCGGCTTGCCGCTACGCGTCGTCAGGATCGTGGACTTCACCAGGATGCTGGGGTTGGGATGATACCGATTCACCACCACCTCGAGCACCCCGTCGTCGTCGAGATCGGCCAGCTGGACGGCGAAGACGCCAGCGCTGGAGTCGGCCGTCCACGTCCACTCCGGCTCCAGCGCGCGATCCACGATCCGGTAGAGGTAGACCTTGTGGCCGTCGGTGATCACCATGCGCGCCACCTTGTCGGCCGGCGCCACGGCGATGTCGAGTGAGGTGACCACGAACGGGTACTTCGCGATCTCCTTCAGCGGGATCGAACCCTCACCGGTGGAGTACGCCCCGCTGTCCAGCTCGCCCGTGAGCAGCCGCGCCAGCAACGACCGCGGTTGGCTGGCCGTCTGGTTGCCGCGGGACTGCGCCGAGGCCGAGAAGTCACCCTTGGGGGCGGCGCGCACCGAGGGTGGGACGAACATGCCGGTCGTCATCAGGGTGGCGGTCCCGGGAAAGGCGAGCAGGCGAACGTCCATGAACGGCTTCGTCTGAACCAGCTTCACGTGCACCACGAGGGCGTTCTCGACCTTGTAGCGCTCAGCCACCTTGCCGAGCCCCTTGCCCTCCAGGATGTCTTGCCGTCGCAGCCCCTCCTGCAGGAGCGTCACGGCCATCTGGTCACCCATGGCAACCTGAAAGCGGCCGGTGCGGGTGAGGCCCTCGACCACTTCCTGTATCGCCGCCTCGGCCAGACCGTCCTTGACGCCTTCGACGAGCGGGACCACGGTGAGATGGATCTTACCGGCCGACACCCGCGCGCGGTCGCCGGCATGCACGTCGGTGCCCTGCGTGACCCGTCCGGTGGCGTAGGCTTCGAAGACTTGCTCGACCCGCAGGCGGCCCACTGCCTCCTCGGTCCGACCCAGGACTGCCCCCGTCCGCGGGTGCCGCAGCTCACGGCCCTCCCGGTAGACGCTGAGTTCTATGCCCGAGACCAGGCCATCCTTCCGGCCGAGCGACAACGTCACGACGCCGTTGGCCACCTCGACCACATCGCCATCGACCTTGGGGAAGAGGCCGAGCACCTGCTCGACGAGCACGCCGATGGAGGAGGGGGTCGTCTGTGCCGTCGCCGCCACCGGCGCGACGACCGAGAGGATCAGGCCAACGGTGAGTCCGCGGGTGGCGCGCGACATCGTCAATCGGGCCGCGACCATGGGCGGAGGCTAGCCCACCCCTGGGGGAGAGTCAAGGAATCCACCGTTGGAGCCTGATCTGACAAGAGAAACGGGGCATGGGGGACGAGCCCCCATGCCCCGGGTTACGCGTGATTGTCGCCTAGAACGAGAGCCGCATGCGAGCAGCCACCGTCCAGCC
>JBGQLG010000140.1:0-14294 GCA_041499965.1 Methylomirabilia bacterium | reverse complement strand
CTGCCCGTACAAGTACGCGAAGATGGCGATGACG
This sequence comes from Methylomirabilia bacterium, assembly GCA_041499965.1. Lineage (GTDB taxonomy): Bacteria > Methylomirabilota > Methylomirabilia > Rokubacteriales > CSP1-6 > AR5. The sequence continues at coordinate 14,260 of JBGQLG010000140.1, read as the reverse complement.
CTGCTGTCGTTCCAGCGCTACCTCGACGCCGGCGTCACCATCTCGCTGGGCACCGACACCTTCCCGCTCGACATCGTCTCCGAGCTGCGCTGGGCCTCCATCCTGGCCAAGACCACCGACGGCAACTACCAGGCCGGCCAGCACCGCGACGTCTTCAACGCCGCCACGCTCGGCGGCTGCCGCTTCATCCGCCGCGACGACCTCGGCCGCCTGGCCCCCGGCGCCAAGGCCGACATCCTCCTGATCAACCTCGACCACATCGCCAGCGGCATGTACGCCGACCCGATCAAGGCGCTGGTCGATAGCGCCAGCGGGCGCGACGTGCACACGGTGATCGTGGACGGCAAGGTGCTGGTGCAGGACGGCCGGCTCACGCGGGTGGACGAGGCGGAGGTGTACACCAAGGCGCGCGAGGCCACGCGGCACTACTGGGGGAATGTGGCGAACTGGCGCTGGGACGGCGCGGGGGTCGATCGCATCATCCCGCCGGCGTTTCCGGTGCACCGGGCGCGCTAATCGCTGGCCGAAGGCACGCGAACTGAACCAGTCCGCCTCATGTCCTTTGAAGCTGCTGTAGGGGAAACCCCGACTCCTGGGAAATCGCATTGACGACGGGTCCCGACAAGATTTAGCCTCCTCATCGTCACGTCCGCCACATAGCGGGTAGACGGCGCGAATCAATCTCTTGACATCAGCAGCCGAGGGGGGGCGCACGTGGGCTGGATAGTCGTCGAGTTCCCCGAACGCCGTGAGGTCTTCGTCGGCGACGAAAGCCTTGGGTCCAACATCGACGCGGACGGCAGCGCCCGGGCGCTTCGGGTCGGCGATGGACCGCAGACCGTGCGGCTCGGAGGGCCGAGCGACTTCGAACCGCACCTTCAGACAGTCGACGTGCCTGCCAACTCGGACCCTGTAAGACCCTTTCGCGTCGTCTTCACGCGGAGGATCGATCCGCCAAGGCCGTGGCCCCGCCCCGAACCAAAGCAAAGGTAACTACGATTCAGTCGTGGTGCCACAGAGTCTCCTCCCACACAATGACACGGAGCTCATCGACACGCGGAGAACCTTTGATGGCGCAATCGCGTCCCAGCCACGACAAACTCTACGACCAACTCCTTCCGATCTACGATCTCTACCGAACCGCATTGATGAACCGAAAATACTATGGTGGGCAGCTGAGACAATACCAGAGATGGAACAAGAGCCTCGAGTGCTGTCTCGCGTTTGGCACCTCCAGTGCAATCGCTGCGTGGGCGCTGTTCCGTACAGAATCGGGACAGTACGCGTGGGCCGTCATTTCAGCAGGCGCAACAGCGGTTGCAGTCTTGAAGCCGATTCTTGGTCTGTCGAAGACCGTTGAGCGATACGGGAAACTGTGGGTTGGCCACAACAACCTCTATCTAGACCTCGATCAGATCGTCTCAGATATTCGTGTCAGTCATGATCTCACCGACGATTCAGCAAAGGGATTTCGCCGAGCGAGGGAGCGCTACAAGCAACTCGCACTCGACGATGACCCGCATCCCAATGGCAGAATTTTGCTTCGGCATTTTGACGAGGTGCAGCGCGAGATTCCCCCAACGAGTCTTTGGATGCCGGCGCCCACTATCGACCCCCCAAGCCCGTGGCCCCAACCCGAGTCCAAGGGAAGCCAACCACGCCCCACATCCATCGGAGACCCAGACGATGCCAAGCCCTCAGCCTGACCCGCACGATCCCTGGCCAAAGCCGCCGCGGCCATGGCCACCGCCCGCTCCTTCCCCAAAACCAGCTCTTGCGGTGCACGTGCAACCTCGTGACCAGCGCACCGCCAATACTCGCTGCTGAGTCTCCGGCCAATTGGGTACCTTGCGATTCAGGTGGTGGCGGGTACTGGCAACGCCCGGCAGCTGAGGCCCGGCGGAGAAATAAGCGGTCCTGTCGCTTCGCCGACTTGGTGGGGCATCGTGCAGACCAGTTCCCCGTACGGAGAATATGATCGCAGTTGGGCGGCGGCTGAGACGTCGCAGCTGACCGTCGGTCCACTTGTTTTGTGGCAAGCCCCTAACCGTTTGCGTCAAATTGCTTGGTTCTAAATCAGCCATCTACCAGTCCTGGGCATCGCAGTCGAACAACGGCGTGGGCTGCGAAAGTCCTTCACGGGGTGGGCGGTGCCCCGCCCTGCCGCGTCAACCACGATTGAGGCGTCGCGCTACCTCGGCGCCCCAGCAACGAACGCCTGGCGCGCGCTGGCATCGCGGATGTGCTGCGCCAGTCGCGCGTAGAGATCAGCCGGGCTCACAGCCCCGTGCGACTCCCTCTCGACCAGCACGCGGGCCACCGGCCCGATGTGCTCCGCCAGCCGCCTCGCCGCCTGGGCCAGCATCGTGGGCGTCAAGGCGCCCGGCTGGCCGGCCCGCAACATGTCGCCGATGCCGTCGATGAACGCCCCCCGCCTCGCCACCGGCACGTGAGTCGCCAGGGACATGCCGAGCTGGTAGACGTCGAGGGACTGGTCAGCGGCCTTGGCGACGACGACGCACGCCCCGGGGCCGAGGTGCTCGGTCAGCGCTGCGGTCAACCGGTCGAGCACCGCCGCGTCGAAGCGGGCCACGTGCGGCTCAGCGGCGCTCGATCAGCTGCATGGTCTTCTCGAGGCTGCGGCGCATCCGGTTGAACGCCCGGCCCAGGCGCGCCACCTCGTCGCGGCCGCGCTCGGTGAACTCGGCCACCTTGAAATCGCCGGTGCTCACTTGGTCGGCGGCTCGGGCCATCCGCGAGATCGGGCGCACGATCAGCCGGCTCAGCATGACGTTCAGGGTGAGGAAGAGCACCACGAAGACGCCGACGAGCGAGCCCATGAAGGTCGCGAAGGCGTGGCGGGCGTTGCGGATCGGCAGGTCCATCGGCACCGAGACGATCTGGGCGCCGACGATCTCGTTCAGGTGCCAGCCGAAGCCGTGCAGCGGGCCGTAGGCCTGGACCATCAGCGCCGGGGCGACCGCCGGCGTGCTGTGACACGTGAGGCAGGCTGAATTGCTGATCTTGATCGGGCGGGCCACGTAGAGCGCGCTCCCCGTCGGCGTCAGCCGCTGGCCGCTCAGCTCGGCGACCGACGTGCTCTGCCGGAATTGCTGGATGAGCTCGTTCTCCCACTCGACGGCGGTGTTGCGCGGGTTGGTCGGGTTGAGCGTGGCCTCTCGATAGGCGAAGTCGGGGTACTTAGTCCGCAGCGCGTTCAGGGTCTCGGTGGCCGCGAACGCCGGCACGGTCTGGGGCAGGAAGCCCTCGGCGGGTGCGGCTTCTAGCAGCGGGCGCACCTGCTTGATGGTGTAGCCGCGAATGGCCAGCGCGGTCTCCATCATCAGGCCGGCGCTCCGCACCACCTCGTCTTGCGCGTTGCGACGGAGGAGCTCGTAAGAGATATAGCCGGACACCGCGAGGCCGAGCGCGAAGACGCCGAGCAGGACCAGGTTGAACTTCAGTCGCAGGCCCATGAAGCCTCCGGTCGCGGGCAAGCCCGCGCCTAGCCTTCACCCTCGGAATTCGAGGCCCCATTACTGTGGCATACCGCGTGGCGCCGACCAAGGCCGACCGACCTGCCCGTCTGGCGGATGGTCACCGCCCATGGGCCTCTCTATCCTGGGTGTGACATCGCAGGAAGGTCACCCAGCACAGGGAGGAATACGATGACGACGGTGATGGATCTCTCCAACGCTCTGGCCGGTGCGGTCGAGCACGCCGCACGCTCGATCTTCGCCGTGCACGGCCGGCCCCGACTGCCGTCGACCGGCGTGCTCTGGCGCCCCGGGCTCATCGTCACGGCTAGCCACACCGTCGAGCCGGACCGTGAGGTGGCGCTCACGGGCCCGGACGGGCGCACGCTCGCGGCCCAGGTGGCCGGGCGCGACCCCGGCCTCGACATCGCGGTGCTGCGCGCCGAGGCCGGCGGCGCGCCAGCGGCCGACATTGCCCCCGATGCCGAGCTGCGGATCGGGCACCTCGTCCTGGCGCTCGGCGCCGGGCCCCGCGCGAGCGCCGGCATCGTCAGCGCGCTGGACGCCCGCGGCGGCCGATCGGCGGGCGGCGAGACGATCGCGGTCGATCTCACGCTCTATCCCGGCTTCTCGGGAGGTCCGCTCATCGACATGCTCGGCCGGGTCGTCGGCATCACCACCTCCGGCGCCTCGCGGCAGCTGCAGTCCGCGATCCGGGCGGCGGCCGTCACCCGCCTGGTGGAGCACGTGGCCCAGCGGGGCAGGATTCCGCGGGCCTATCTCGGCGTCGGCACCCAGCCCGTCGCGCTGCCGGACGATTTCCGGCAGCGCCTGGGCCTCGAGCAGCGGACGGCGGTCATCGCCATTAACGTCAGAGCTGACAGCCCGGCCGCGGCCGCCGGCCTCGTCATCGGTGACATCATCGTGTCGGTCGGCGGCGATCCCATCACCGAGCCCGACGATCTCGTGGTCGTGCTCCGGCCCGAGCGCGTCGGACAGGAGCTCGCGGTGCGCATCCTGCGTGGTGGCGAGCCGCGCGAGCTGCGGGTGACGATCGGTGAGCGTCCTCAGCGCGCTTGAGTCGATCCCGCCGCACCTGGCCCCGATCGCGGATCGCCTGCGTGAGGTGACGGTCGAGGTCTCCACCGACCACGGGGCCGGTGCCGGCGTCCTGTGGGCGCCCGACCTCGTCGTGACCAACGCTCACGTCGCCCGCACTCCATCCGTGCGCGTGGGATTCGCGGATGACCGCCACCTCGAGGCACAGCTCGTGGCCGCCGACCGCCGGCTCGATCTCGCCCTCCTGCGGATGCCGCGCACTAAGGTGATCCTCGCGTCGCTGGCCGACTCCGACAACCTGTGCGTCGGCGCACTGGTCGTCGCGCTCGGCCATCCGCTCGGGCTGCGCCGGACGCTGACGGCCGGCATCGTGCATGCCATCGGGCCCGTGTCGGCAGATGGACGGCGGTGGATTCACGCCGACCTGCGCCTGGCTCCCGGCAACTCGGGGGGCCCACTCGCCGACACAGCGGGTCACGTCGTCGGGATCAACACCATGATCACCGGCGGTCTGGCGCTGGCGATTCCGATCAACGACGTCCGCCGCTTCGTCTCCGCGGCGCTGGCGAACACGGCGTGAGCCGCGACGCGCGGTCGGGGACGGTCATCGTCGTAGCGCGGGATTCGATGTACGCGGCCCGTGTCGAAGCCGCGCTGCGCGGCCTGGCCGGCTGGCGCGTCGAGGTCGGCACGCCCGGTCAGCTACCCGGATTGCTGCAAGACCATCCCGACGCCATCTTCGCGCTCGCGCTCGGCGAGGCCGAGACGCGCCGCACCCTGCGGGCCATGCGCACCTCGTCACGGCGCCCGGCGGTCGTCGCGCTTTCCGATTCCCCCGCCCGGGTGTGGACGTCGGCGTCTCGCGCGCTCGGCCTCCGCGCGGCGCTCCCGCTCCGGGCGACGCCCGACGAGATCGAGGGCGCCATCCTCGCCGTCCACGCCGGTCTACTCGCCGTCCATCCGGAGGCGCTGGCGCAGGCGGTGGCCGGCGGCACGCAGCGGGCGTCAGGCGTGCCGCTGACGTCGCGCGAGCGCGAGATCCTGGAGCTGATCGCCGACGGCGCGAACAATCGAGTCATCGCCGCGCGCCTCGCCATCTCGCGTCACACGGTGAAGTTTCACGTGGCGTCCATCCTGGACAAGCTCGGCGCCGGCAGCCGGACGGAAGCGGTGGCCCTGGCCCTGCGCACCGGCCTGCTCGCGGTGTAGCGCCTCAACCGTCGCCGGAGTTGCGCATTGCCACCACCGGCAAGCGCCCGCTCCACGGCCGCGCCGCCTCGAAGGCGGCGGCCGCGCGCAGCACCGCCGCCTCGCCGCGCCGCTTGCCCACGATCTGCAACCCCACCGGCAGCCCGGCGCGCGTGAAGCCGCACGGGATCGAGATCGCCGGCAGCCCGAGGACCGAGAACGCGTAGGTCAGGTACGAGCGCTGCATCGCCTTGCCGACCGGCTGGCCGTTGACCTCGAGGACGTGCGGATGCTCGATCGGGAACGGCGGGACCGCCATGGTGGGCGTGAGCCACACGTCGCGCGGCTCCAGGAACTCGCGCACGCGCTGCCACTGGCGGGAGCGGAGCAGCTCGCCCTCGGCGATCTCGCGCGGCGACAGCGCCAACCCGGCCTCGGTGTTCTCGACGAGACCCGCCTGCAGCACCGCGCGATGCTCGGGCAGCTTGTCGGCGTGGCGCGCGACCATGAGCAGGCCCCGCGTGAGGCGCACGATCTCCGGCACGTCGCTCATGTCCGGGCAGCCCGCCTCCACGCGGGCGCCGAGCGAGCGAAAGACGCTCACCGCTTGCTCGAAGACACTGCGCACCTCGTCGTCGACGAGCACCAGGCCGTCGAAATCGACCGACCACGGCACCCGCCAGCCCTTCACCGACGGCGCTCTCACCGCGGCCGTGAACGGCCGCGGGTCGACGTCGTACGACAGCGGCGCCCGGTCGTCGGGCCCGGCCATCACCGAGAGCATCAGCGCGGCGTCGGCGACGGTGCGGGCCATCGGCCCCTCGACGGAGTACGAGTCCCAGGCCAGCACGGAGGGGTAGCGCGGGATCAGGCCGGGCGTGGTGCGAAATCCGACGACGCCGCAGAACGCCGCGGGCCCGCGCAGCGAGCCGCCCAGGTCCGTCCCCTCGGCCAGCGGGCACATGCCGGTAGCCAGCGCCGCCGCCGAGCCGCCGCTGGAGCCCCCGGCGGTACGCGTGAGGTCCCACGGGTTGCGGGTCGCACCGAACACGCTGTTGACCGTGTTGGGGCCGAAGGCGAACTCCGGCGTGTTGGTCTTGCCGAGCACGATGGCGCCGGCGGCCCGCAGCCGCTGGACCACCAGCGCGTCCTCGTCCGGCACGTGGTCCTCGAACAGCTTGGAGCCCTGCGTGGTCCGGATGCCGGCGGTCGGCGTGACGTCCTTGATGGCCACCGGCACGCCGAACAGTGGCGGCAGTGACCCCGCACCCCGCTTGAGCGCAGCGGTGGCCCGGCGCGCGTTCCACAGCGCGGCGTCCCGGGCCAGCGTGACGATGGCGTTCACCGTCGGGTTGACGGCGTCGATGCGGGCCAGGAGCGCCTGCATCACTTCGAGGGGCGACACCCGCCGGGCTCGGTACAGCTTCACCAGCTCTCCGGCGGGAGTGAACGTCAGATCACGGCCAGGCATGGCGTCCCTCCGCGCGGCGATAGTACCCCGTCCGGCCGGCTCACTTGAGGCTGCCGGCGGTCAGGCCGCCCACGAGGTAGCGCTCGATGAGCGCGAACAGCACAACGACCGGCACGATGGCGATGAGCGAGGCGGCGAACAGCAGATTCCAGTGCTGCACGTAGGCCGTCACGTAGGTCGTGATCCCCACCGTCAGCGGCTTGCGGGCGGCATCGGTCATCAGCGTCAGCGCCACGATGTACTCGTTCCAGGCGGCGATGAAGGCGAAGATCGCCGCGGTGACGATGCCGGGCAGCGACAGCGGCAGCATGATCGCGACCAGCGCGCGCAGCCGCCCGCAGCCGTCCACCGCCGCCGCCTCTTCGATCTCGCGGGGGATCGAGGCGAAGAACGCCTGGAGGATCCACACGGCGAAGGCCAGGTTGAAGGCCGCGTTGGTCAGGATGAGCGCGGTGTAGGTGTTGATCAGGTCCAGCTCGAAGAACTCCCGGTAGAGCCCCACCACCAGCGCCGTCGGCGCGAACATCTGGGTGACGAGCACCAGGAACAGGAAGGCGCCGCGGCCGCGGAAGCGGTGGCGCGCCGTGTAATAGGCGGCGGGGACGGCCGCCAGGATCACCAGCGCCGTCGAGGCGGCCGCCACGATCACCGAGACCCCCAGCCACGACTGGAAGGCCTCGTCACCCAGCACGGCCAGGACGTTGCCGGGCTGCCAGGCGACGGGCAGCAGGCGCGGTGGCGTCGTCCGCAGCTCGGCCGCCGGCTTGAGCGCGGTGAACAGCATGACCAGGTAGGGCGAGACCAGCACGAGGGCCAGCACCTGCCCGGCGCCGGCCAGCGCCGCCCGTCGCGCCGCGCTCAGCTCACGCCTCCTGCTCGCGCCAGCGGACGGCGCGCAGGTAGACGAGCACGGCCAGCAGGATCGCCAGCACGTTGACCACGCCCAGCGCGGCGGCCAGGCCAACGTCGCGCAGCGCGCTCTTGAAGGCGATCTTGTACATGTAGGTGATCGTCGTGTCGTGGCCGAACCCCGGGTTGCGGTCGTTCAGTGTCCACACGATCGGGAAGGAATTGAAGACGTAGATCACGTTCAGCACCGTCGCGACGAGCAGGGCCGGCCGCAGCAGCGGCAGCGTCACCGACCGGTAGGTGCGCCAGGCCGAGGCGCCGTCGACGCGCGCGGCCTCGTACACCTCGCCCGGGATGGTCGCCAGGCCGGCCAGCAGCACGTAGGTCGTGAACGGCAGCGACACGAACACGCCGACCGCGATCATGGCGCCCATGACGGTCGCGTCCTCGCCGAGCCAGTCCACCGGGCGGGCCAGGAGACCGAGTGAGACGAGCGCGTGGTTGAGGACACCGAAGTAGTAATCGTAGATCCACACGAACAGCTTGGCGGTCATGATCAGCGAGGCGGCCCACGGGACGATCAGAGCCCAGCGGACGACGCGGCGCCCCGGAAAGTCCAGGTTCAGGAGCTGCGCGAGCGCCAGCGAGACGACCAGCGTGACGGCGACGACGACGGCCACCCACACCGCGGTGTTGGCGACGACGGTGGGCAGCGCGTCCTGGGCGGCGAGGCGCGCGTAGTTGCGCAGGCCGACCGCGCCCTGGTAGAGGCCGGTGATCGAGTACCGGCTGAGGGAGGCGCGCACGAGCAGGACGGCCGGGTAGACGACGACGGCGGCGATGAGCGCCAGGCTCGGGCCGAGCCAGAGAAGCGCCCGCGCACCGCCCCCGCGGCTCAGTGTGTCAGCGGCCGCTCGCGGCGGCCGTCGCGTTCTTCTGGATCTGGTCGAGGACCTGGCGCGGATTGCCGCCCGGCTGCACCGCCAGCCCGATGTTCTGCTGCACGTCGAGCTTCACCTTGTCCCAGGCGGGATCGGTCGTGGGCGCCAGCCGCGCGTTGGGCAGCGCGTCGAGATAGGGCCGCAGCTTGGGGTTGCCGCTCATCTGCTGCAGGCCGGACTTCGTCACCGGCAGGAAGCCCTCGGCCGTGATCCAGCGCGTGATGTTCTCCGGCTGGTAGTACAGGTCGAGGAACTTCTTCACGGCGTCCTGGTTGCCCTTCTTCTTGAAGGCCATCAGGTAGTCCTCGACGCCGAGCGTGACGCTGGCCCCGGTGTTAGAGGGCATCAGGCCGATGCCGTAGTCCACCTTGCCCTCGGTGTCGAGCTGGGCGGCGAGCGGGCTGAAGCCGATCACCATGCCGACCTTGCCGTCCTTGAAGAGCTGGAAAGCGCCGTCGGTGCGGTTGGTCTTGCCGGGGTTCACCTGGGTGACCTTGTGCTTGTTGGCCAGGTCGGCCAGGAACGACAGCGTCTCCACGTTGCGGTCGCTGTTGATCGTCCAGTCGTCGCCGGACTTCCAGGTGCCGCCGTTGTTCCACATCCAGATGGACCACTCGGCCTGCGCCTCCTCGGGCCCGAGCGGCAGCGCGTAGCCGATCGTCCCGCCGCCCAGCGCCTGGACCTTGCGCGCCGCCTGCACGAACTCGTCCCACGTGCCGGGCGGCCCGGCCAGGCCGGCCTTGGCCAGCAGCGTCCGGTTGTAGAAGAACGCTCGCGCGCTGGACAGGATGGGGAAGCCGTAGAGCTTGCCGCGGTACTCCCCGCCCCGGGAGAAGGCGTCGAGGAAGTCGTCCTTGGTCTTGGGCGACAGGATCTCCTCGGCCGTGTAGAGCAGGCCGTCCTTGGCGTAGCTGGCGAACGCGTTGAGGTTGAGCACGTCGGGCGGCTGGTTGTTCTGCAGCATTGTGCTCACCTGCTGGTCGATCGAGTTCCAGTCGATCACCTGCAGGTCGACCTTCGTACCGGTCTGCTTCGTGTACGTCGCGGCGAGGGCCTGCCAGAACGGCCGCGTGTGATCCTTGCTGTAGTCGGCGATGACGACCTTGATGCCGCTCGGCCCGCGGTTGCAGGCGGCCGGCACGAGGGAGACCGCCACGGCCAGGACCAGCGCGACGAGCCGCCCGCGCGCGCTCACCGCGCCAGTTCCTTGGCGAGCGCCTGGGCCAGCTGCTCGTAGTGCTCGTGCCGGTTGTAGAGCTGCGCCGAGATGCGCACCAGCCGCCGCGGTGCCGCCGGCCAGCTCATCACCGGCACCTCGATGTGCCACTGATCGAAGAGTCGCGCTTGCAGCGGATCGGGCCGGCGCCAGCCGACGTCACTGGTGCCGTCGGGGAGCACGATGCTGGCGAGCGAGCCGATCATCTCGTCGGGACACGCCGGCGCCGTGCCCGCGGCCTCGCACAGCAGCCGCCGCGCCTCCAGCGCCAGCGCCCGGTTGCGGGCCATGAGCGCCGGCCACCCACCCGGCACCAGCCCGGCCAGGTACTCGATCGCCTTCGGCACCGTCAGCCAGGCGGTCGGATCGCTCGTGCCCGTCCAGTCGAACTCCAGCCGGAAGCGCGAGCGGCCGGGCCGAACCGCGTTGGCGCCGTGGCTGATCGTCAGCGGGCGCACGTCCACCTGGCGGTCGCGGCGCGTCCACAGGAACGCCGAGCCCTTCGGCGCGCACAGCCACTTGTGACAGTTGCCGCTGTAGTAGGCGGCGCCGAGCGCGTCGAGGTTGAGCGGCAGCATGCCGGGCGCGTGGGCCCCGTCGATCAGCACGTCCACGCCGCGGCCGCGCAGGGCGGCGCACAGCCGCTCGACCGGCAAGATCAGTCCCGTCGGGCTCGTCACGTGGTCGAGCAGCGCCAGCCGCGTGCGCGGCGTGACCTGGGCCAGCACGGTGTCCACCACCTCGTCGGGCGAGGCCACCGGAAACGGGATCGTGGCCACGACGACCCGGGCGCCCGAGCGCTCGGCCACGAAGTTCAGCGTGTTGCGGCAGGCGTTGTAGGCGTGATCCGTCGTCAGCAGCTCGTCACCGGCATTGAAGATGCGCGAGCGCAGCACGGCGTTGACGCCGCTGGTCGCGTTGGTGACGAAGGCCAGATCGTCGGGATCGGCACCGAGGAAGGCGCCCAGCGCCATGCGGGCGGCGTCGAGCCGGTCGTCCAGCTCGCGCACGAGGAAGCGCACCGGCTCGGCTTCCATCTCCGCGCGCAGCCCCGTCTGGTGGCGGAGCACCTCGGTCGGGCAGGCGCCGAACGAGCCGTGATTGAGGAAGACGAGGCCGCGCTCGAGCGGCCAGAGCCCGGCGAGATCCCCGCTCACGCGTTCCGGTACGCCGCCAGGACGGCCTGGGCCATGTCCCGCGTCTTGGCGCCGCCGCCCTGGTCGGGCGTCAGCGTCGCGCCGTCCCGGTACACGCGGCCGACCGCGCTGCGCAGCCGCTCGGCCTCGGCGGCGAAGCCGACGTGGTCCAGCATCATCGCGGCCGACAGGATGGTCGCCGTCGGGTTGGCGATGCCGCGGCCGGCGATGTCCGGCGCCGAGCCGTGCACGGACTCGAAGTACGCCCAGTTGATGCCGAAGCACCCCGACGGCGCCAGGCCGAGGCCGCCCGCCGTCTCGGCGCCGAGGTCCGACAGGATGTCGCCGTAGAGGTTCATGCAGAGCACGACGTCCATCGACTTGGGAAAGCGCACCAGCCGGCGGGCGGCGTCGTCGACGTGGAAGTGCTCGAAGTCGAGCCCGGCCGCGCGCACCACCCGCTCGACGGTCTGCTGGAACAGCCCGTCGGTCTTGGGCAGCACGTTGGACTTGGTCACGCACGTCACCTTGCCGGGCTTGCCCTTGGCCTTGCGGGCGCGCGCCAGCTCGCAGGCGAAGCGCGCGATGCGCTCGGCGCCGCGCGGGGTGACGACCTTGACCGCGAAGCGTCCCTCCCCGCCGTAGTGGGTGATGGCGCGGCCGGTCCGGTCGCTGATCTCCGGCATCAGCCGGGTGATGTCGGCCAGGTCGCCCTCGCGCCCCGGGTAGAGCCCCTCGCTGTTCTCGCGCAGCAGGACGTAGTCGATGCCCTCGGGATCGGCCAGCGGCGAGTGCATGCCGGTGTAGTAGCGGATGGGCCGCACGCCGGCGAACGCGTCCATCTCCCAGCGCAGCCAGGAGACCACCGGAGAGGACGACGGCCCGGCCGCGCCGAACAGCACGCCGTCGGCCTCGCGGGCCGCCCGCTTCGTCTCGTCCGGCAGCGGCGTGCCGTGGCTCTTCGTGGCCGCGGCGCCCTGCGGAGGCGTGAGGATCTTGAGCGGCAGGCCGGTGCCCACCAGCACCTCGCACGTGGCGTCGATGACCTCGATCCCGATCCCCTCGCCCGGCAGCACGACGATGGTCTTCATCGACCGGCTCCTCTCACAGGTCCTTCACGTCGACGGCCTGACCGGTGGCGTAGCTCCTGGCGACGGCGTCGGTGAACTCCATGTAGCGCACGCCGTCCTCGAAGCTGGTGTGCGTGATCTTCTCGCGCCCGCGGATGGCGTTGACGAACTCCTCTTCCACCCTCCAGCCGATGCGCTGGTCGGCGGGGATGACGATCTCGGCCAGCGCCGTGTCGCCGCGCCGGGCACCGGTGAGCCGCTTGGCGTCGACCTCGACGTGCAGCGTGCCGTCGCTGCCGAAGATCCACGCCTCCGGCGGCGGCGTGAACGCCGTGAGCGAGCTGAAGCGCAGGTGGCCGACCGCGGTCGTGAAGTTCACCAGGATGTCGACGTGGTCCGGCACCTTGACCTCCTGCCAGGCGCCCGTCTCGTCCTTCCGCTTGGGCTTGGCGATCTTGGTCATGGCCATCACGCGCCTGGCCGGGCCGAGCCAGCGCATCATCGCCTCGTACCAGATGCCCATGTTCAGGATGTTGTGGCCGCTCAGATTGATGTTCTGGCGCCAGTGCAGGGCGTCCCCCAGCTCGGCGAAGCGCGCCTGCTGCGTGCCCTGCACCTCGACGGCGTGGATCTCACCGGCGTAGCCCTCGGCGAGCAGCTTCGTGAGGACCCGGTCGACCTCCAGCGTGTGCGGCGCCGGCACGAGCTGGGCGATGAGCTGGGGCGCCTTGCGGGAGGCCTCCAGCATCTGCCGGCCCTCGGCGGCGTTCATCGCCATGCGGGCCTCGCACAGCACGTGCTTGCCGGCGGCCAGCGCCGCCACCGACAGCTCGCGGTGCATGTAGGGCCAGGTGCCGATGCAGATGGCATCGACGTCCTTGGCCTCCACCACCTGCCGCCAGTCGTCGTGCACGCGCGCGATGCCGAACTCCTTGGCCACGCGCTCGCCCGACTCCTTGGACCGGTTGGCGACCGCCACCAGCTCGACGCCCGGCTGCGCCTTGAGCTTGGGAATGTGATGCTTGCGGGTGTTGGCGCCGGCCCCCACGAACCCCACGCGGATCGGTTTGTCAGCCATGGCCGGGATGGTATCACCACAGGCCGGAGCCCGCAGCGCGGGTGATATGATTCGGCTGCGCGCGACGCCGCGCCCACTGGAGGACTCATGCCGACTGCTCGTCTCGCGTCGTCGACCGGCCCCATCGATCTCTACTACGAGGACACCGGCCAGGGCTTCCCGCTCATCTGGTGCCACGAGTACGGGGGCGACTACCGCTCCTGGGAGCAGCAGGTCCGCTACTTCTCGCGTCGCTACCGGGTGGTGACCTGGAACTACCGCGGCTACCCGCCGTCGGAGGTCCCCAAGGACGGCGACGCCTACTCGGTCGAGATCCTGGTCGAGGACCTGCGCGCGCTGATGCAGCACCTCGGCATCCGGCGGGCGCACGTGGGCGGGCTGTCACTGGGCGGCGGCGTGACGGTGAACTTCGGCACCAGGCATCCCGACCTGACGGCCAGCCTGATCATCTGCGGGGCCGGCAGCGGCAGCGACAACCCCGAGGAGTTCGTCAAGAATGCGGCGCGCCAGGCCGACCTCTACGAGCGCGAGGGCGCCGAGGCCAAGGCGCGTAACTTCGCCGCCAACCCGGCCCGTCGCGGCTTCGCCGAGAAGGACCCGCGCGGCCACGCGGAGTTCATGCGTAACGTGCTCGATCATTCGGGCGTGGGCTCGGCCCTCATGGCCCGCGGCGTCCAGATGAAGCGCAAGACCATCTACCAGCTCGAGCCCGAGCTGAAGAAGATCACCGCGCCCTCGCTGATCGTCGTCGGCGACCAGGACGAGTCGTGCCTGGG
>JBGQLG010000139.1:0-14549 GCA_041499965.1 Methylomirabilia bacterium | reverse complement strand
GGGCGGGCGGCGGTACACCGCGCGGAAGGCGGCGTTGAAGCGGCGGATGCTGGCGAAGCCGGCGGCGAAGGCGATCGCGGACATCGGCAGCGCCGTCGCGTCGACCAGCGCCTTGGCCCGCTGCACCCGCCGGGTCGTGGCGACCGCGGTCGGCGAGGCGCCGGCGTGGCGCGCGAACAACCGGCGCAGGTGGCGCTCCGTCATCCCGAGCGCGTCGGCAAGATCGGCGACCGTCTTGCCCTCGTCAAGGAAGCCGCGTTCGATGAGGCGCAGTGCCCGCGAGACCGTCGCCGCCGCGCCCCGCCACGCCGGCGTTCCCGGCGCGCTCTCCGGTCGACAGCGCAGGCAGGGGCGGAATCCCGCACGCTCGGCGGCGGCGGCCGTGGGGAAGAAGACGACGTTGCGCGACCGGGCCGGCTTCACGGGGCAGGTGGGGCGGCAGTAGATCCGGGTGGTCAGCACGCCGGTGTAGAACCGGCCGTCGAAGCGCGCGTCGCGGGCGATCCGCGCGCGATCGCAGGTGGTCCGGTCGAGCGCGAGAGGAGCCCGCACGGTAGCGCGAGCCTAGCACGGGGGCGCGCCTCGCCCGACGACGACGTCCGAAAACGGCCAGACGCGAAGCGATGCAGCCGCTAGCGTCACGGGCACGATGAGTGCGCGAGTCTTCTACGGCTGGTACGTCGTCGCGGCCACCTTCACGATGGCGCTGTTCAGCTTCGGCCTCGGATTCTACGGGCTCACCGTCTACGTGGCCACGCTGCAGCGGCTGCACGGCTGGTCGGCCGCGGCCGTGTCAGCACCGGTCACGGTGTACTACGTGGCCGGCGCGCTGCTGACGGCGGTGATCGGCCGCGTGTACGAGCGTCTCGGCCCCCGCGCGGTCGTGGCCGGCGGCAGCGTCGCGATGGCCGCCGGCGTCGCCGCCCTCGGCCTCGTCACCTGGCCCTGGCAGCTCTATCCGGTCTTCCTCGTGATGTCGATCGGCTGGGGCGCCATGAGCGGTGCGGCGATCAATATCATCCTGGCGCCCTGGTGGGAGCGGCGCCGGGGTCTGGCCGTGAGCATCGCGTTCAACGGGGCCACCCTCGGCGGCGTGCTCGTCGCGCCCGCGCTCATCCTGCTCATCGGTCGGCTCGGCTTCCCCCGCGCGCTCGTCACCGCGGCTCTCGTCGCCCTCGTCGTGCTGCTCGCCGTCGCGGGCGCCGTCATGCGCCGGGGTCCGGCCGAGCTGGGGCAGGGGCCCGACGGCGACCCGCGTCCCGCGCCACGCGGTCAGCCGGCGGCCGCGACGCCGGCCGGGCGGGGGGACGCGCTCCGCACGTGGCGCTTCTGGAGCGTGTCGGCGCCCTTCGCGCTCGGCCTCACCGCGCAGGTCGGTGTGCTCACCCACCTGGTCGCGCTCGTCACGCCCGTGCTCGCCGCGGGCGGCGCCGCGCGGGCCGTGAGCGTGACGACGGCGGCGGCGCTGATCGGGCGCCTGGTCACCGGGTTCGTCGTCGATCGCGTGAGCCGCCGGCTCGTCGCCAGCCTCACGCTCGCCGCCCAGATCGCCGGCCTGGTCCTGCTGGCGCGGGGGGACTCGGCGGCGAGCGTCTACGCCGGGTGCGTGCTCTTCGGCCTCGGCGTCGGGAACCTCACGACGCTGCCGGGCCTCATCCTCGCTGTCGAGTGGCCGCGCGAGCGCTTCGCCGGGCTCGTCGGCCTCGTGGTCGGGATCAACCAGTTCACGTTCGCCTTCGGGCCCTCGCTGGTCGGCGTCGTGCGGGATCGGGCCGGCGGCTACGGACCGGCGCTGGGGGCGTGCGTGGCGCTGCAAGCGATCGCCGCCGTCATGGTCCTGCTCGGTCCCGGTGGCGCGCGGGAGTAGTATCGGCGGCAATCGCGCGCGCGTGCGGCACGGAGGGACCGATGATCGTCGACATCCACGCTCACTACTTCCCGAAGGCATACAACGACGTCCTGATGCGCATCGGCGGGCGCAGCCTGCCGGAGGCGGCGCGGCCCATCACGGCGCGGCCGCTGCGCCACGACGACCCGTCCGGCATCGCCACCCGCCTGGAGCAGATGGACGACGCCGGCGTACGGATGCAGGTGCTGTCGCCGGCCGCCAGCCCGCCCTACGCGGAGAAGGAAGCCGACGCCGTCGAGGCGGCGCGGCTGATCAACGACAGCTACGCCGAGCTGGCGGCGAGGCACCCGGGCCGGTTCTCCGCGGTGGTCTCGCTCCCGCTGCCCCACATCGACGCCTCGCTGCGCGAGATGGAGCGCGGGCTGGATCAGCTCGGCATGCTCGGGGTGTCGATGACCTGTTCCTGCTTCGATCGCTCGACCGCCGAGGCGGAGTTCGAGCCCCTGTATGCGGAGATGAACCGGCGCCGCACCGTGCTGAACTACCACCCGATCCAGAACGGCATCTGCTCGCCGCTGATCAACGACTACAAGTTCACGGTCTCGGTGGGCGCCTCGCTCGAGGACACCGTCATCGTCCTGCACCTGATCGCCCGGCGCGTGCCCGAGCGCTACCCGGACATCACCTACGTGGTGCCCCACCTGGGCGGCCTCATCCCGATGCAGCTGCAGCGCCTCGACAACCAGGCGCCGCGCCAGTACCCGGACCTGCCGGAGCGGCCGAGCGTGACGGCGCGGCGCTTCTACTACGACACGGTCGGCCACGGCTCGCACGCGGCGCTGCTGTGCGCGTGGAAGGCATTCGGCGCCGAGCATCTGGTGGCGGGGAGCGACTACCCGGTGCTGCTTCCGTTCGAGACGTATCGGCAGACGTTCCACTACATTCGCGATGTCGGGCTGCCGCCGGCCGACGCCGAGCGCATCCTCGATCACAACGCTCAGATCGTCCTCGGGCTCCCGCACGGGCACGCCGAGTCACCGGTCGCGCGCGACGGCCGAATCGGCGGCTCGTCGTCGGCTCAGACGTAGTGGCGCAGGAACTTCTCGATCATCGAGTTCACTTGCCCGGGCGCCTCGAGCTGGTTGAAGTGGCCGGTGCCGACCGTCCAGCCGTTGACGACGGTCGGCAGCCACTCCGCCATGAGATGCGGCGGATTGCGCGGCGGCGTCGCCCCCACGATGTGCAGCGCCGGCACCTTGCAGCGCGCTGAGGCCGCGACCCCGTCGAACGCGAGAATGCCGCGCATGGCCGCCGCCTCGACGTACGGCGGTGTTCGGAGGTAGACGTCCAGGACGTGCGCGATGATCGCGGGGTCCGGCTTCGGCACGAAGAGGAGCGGGATGCGCTGCTCGAAGTGGGTGCGTCGCGTGTCCTGGCTCGCGACTTCGGCCACCGCGATCATCGCCTGCCTCTCCGCACGGACTTCGTCGTTGAAGCGCAACGGCGCTGGATCCAGCATCACGATCGCCGCCACGCGGTCCGGATACACGGCGGCGAGCTGCAGGACGACGAGGCCCCCCATACTGTGCCCCACGGCGATGACCGGCCCGAGTGTCAGCTCCGCGATGAGATGGGCGACATCGTCGGCGAACGTACTGATCGGATACGGACCCTGCGGCTTGCCGCTTTCCCCGTGGCCGCGCAAGTCCACGGAGACGACGCGGTGCTTCATGGCGAAGTACTCCGCCTGCGGGGCAAAGAAGGAACGATCGCAGGTCCAACCGTGGACCAACACGATGGCGGGACCGCCGCGACCACGCTGTTCGTACGCGAGCGTGATTCCGTCGCGAGTGAGAGTGGGCATCGGACCATCCTTTCGCCGCTTCGTTGAGCTATCATGCTCCGCACTGCGCCTTCCCGCCGCCACGGTCGTGTCCTGACTAGGATGCTCCACCGCTCCGCAGTCGCAGGCCCGAGGTCTTGTCGAAGAGGTGGTAGTGCTTGAACATCAGCCCGACGTGGTCACCGGTCCTCGGAGTGTCCTCGCTGGTGGTCCTGGCGTGGACCTCGTGCTCTCTCACGCGAATCGTGAGCAGCGTCGTGTGCCGGATCGGGAGGCTCAGGGTGTCGACGACGGTGCCTCGCAGGCCGTCGCCTGGTCCGTCCCGCGTGACCTCCACGTCCTCCGGACGCACGCCCACCCAGGCGTTCTCCGGCCACTCGCCGCCTGGCATCACGCTGGCGTCGACGAGGCTGATCGGGGGGGCGCCGACGTCGAGGTTCAGGAAGCCGGCGACGAAGACGTTCTTGGGCGTGTCGTAGATCTCCTGCGGGGTGCCGACCTGCTCGATCCGGCCGCGGTCCATCACGGCCACGAGGTCGGCGAGGATCAGCGCCTCGTGGTGGTCGTGGGTCACGTAGACCGTCGTGAGGTTGAACTGGCGCAGCAGGATCTTGAGGTTGACGCGGTACTTCTCGCGGAGCGCCTGGTCCAGGTTGGCGAAAGGCTCGTCCACCAGGAAGAGCGAGGCGTCGCGGGTGATGCAGCGGCCGAGCGCGACGCGCTGCTTCTCGCCGCCCGACAGCGTGGTCGGCTTGCGGTTCAGCAGGTACTCGAGCTCCACGCCCATCAGCTCGCTGGTGCGCTGATACTTGGCCCGGGCCAGCGCGTTCAGCTCTGGCGTCTTCTTCCGGAACAGGAAGTAGGACAGCACGTTCGTGCGCGAGCTGAGGTGGGGATAGAGGGCGTAGCTCTGGAAGACCATGCCGATCCGCCGGTCGCCCGGCTGGAGATCCCTCACGTCCACGTCGTCGTAGCGGATCTCGCCGGAATCGGGCGGGATCAGTCCGGCGATGAGCTTCAGCAGCGTGGTCTTGCCGCACCCGCTCGGCCCCAGGACGACCATCGTCCGGCCGTTCGGGATCCGCAGATTCAGATGCTCGATGCGGAACGACGCGGCACGCCCGCCGCCGGCGCCCGCCGGATCGGTGAGCGTCTTGCCGACATCGAAGAGGTCGATGCGCGCCACGCGGGGTCGCTCACTTCAGCCGGAGATCCTCGAACGGCGCCGAGTACCCGAAGCCGGGAATGCGGCCGTCGCCGGCGTCGGCGACGCGCGGGCCCACGCCCCAGATGAACGCCTGCTCGAAGAGCGGGATGGCCGTGACCTTGTCGCGGATGATCTGCTGGATCTGGTCAACCATGGCCTCGCGCTTCTTGACGTCCAGCTCGCGAGCTTGGCGCGCGTACAGGTCGTTGATCTCGGGCAGCGAGCCGTAGGCGTACACGCCGTCCTTGGTCGCGTAGGGCTCGAGCCGGGTGGCCGCGTTGCCGAAGGCGGCGGTGATCACCTTGATCACGCCGTGCAGCTTCTTCTCGCGCCAGGCGGCGAAGTAGGCCGCGCGCTCCATCGTGCGCAGGTGGCTGCGGATACCGACCGCCTGGAGATTGGCGATGACGGCCTCGCCCATCGAGTCGTAGGGCGGGAACGGATTGAACTCGCCGGCGTCGAAGCCGTTCGCGTAGCCGGCCTCGGCGAGCAGCTTCTTGGCCTTCGCCGGGTCGTAGGTGTGCGGCTCCATCGGCACCGCGAACTGGAAGATGCGCGGCACGTAGTTGCCGGTGAGCCGGCCGAAGCCGAGCATCTCGGCCTGATTGATGCCCGCCCGGTCGATGGCGTGGCTGGCGGCCAGTCGCACGCGCTGATCGGCCCACGGCGACTTCGGGTCCCACTGCTCGGGCAGCTCCAGCCAGAACGCGCCGCTCACGAGCGGCGCCGCCAGGCGAAAGCCCGGCGCCTTGCGAACCGAGTCGGCGGTCGGTCCGGTCAGCAGGTAGGCGATGTCCACCTCGCCGGCCCGGAGCGCGGCCGCGCGGGTGGCCTCCTCGGGCATGGAGCGCATCACCAGGCGCTTCACCGACGGCGCCTTGCGCCAGTAGCCGTCGAAGGCCTCCAGCACCAGCTCCACGCCCGGCTTGAACGAGACGACCCTGTAGGGCCCGGCCCCGATCGGCGCCGTCTTGAAGCCGTCGTCGCCGACCTTCTCGACGTACTTCTTCGGCACGATCCAGCCGGCGCCGGAGGCCGTCGTGCCGTAGAAGGTGATGAAGTCGGGCCACGGCTCCTTCAGCAGGAAGCGCACCTGGCCGGGATCGACGATGACCACGTCCTTGACCTTGTCCTTGAGCAGCTTGGCGCTGGCGCCTTTGTAGCGGTCCCACGAGAACTTCACGTCCTCGGCCGTCACCGGATCGCCGTTGTGGAAGCGCACGCCCTTGCGCAGCACGAACGTGTACGAGAGGTGATCCTTGGCCTCCGTCCACGACTCGGCCAGGCTCGGCGTCGTGAGGCCAGCCGGCATCGGCCGCACCATCGCGTCGTGGACCGCGTACATGACCATGAACGGCGTGCTGAACGCCTCGGTCTCGGCCGGATCGAGCCAGCGGGCAGCGAGCGTGACGTGCAGCGCCCAGCGCAGCTCACCCGCCGGCGCCTTCGCGCCCTGGGCGTCGGCGAAGGTCGGGTGCATCAGCGCGAGAGCGCACAGGGTCACGCACGAAGTGACGAACGAGGCGGCGTACCGCGAGCGGGAGGGACGGAAGGAAGCTGGCATGACGCCCACCCTAGTCCTCGGATGTAGCGACGTCAATCGATCGGAGGCGAGGCGCAACAGTGTTACTCTCGGCCCACCGTTCCGACCTTGACCGACGAGGCTGCTTGGAGGCTCCCGCATGAAGTGTCCCGGGTGCCAAGCCGAGAATCCCCCCGGAACCAGATTCTGCGGCCAGTGCGCTGCGCCGCTTGCCTCCGTCTGCCCGTCGTGCGGAACGAGTAACCCGCCTGCGAACAAATTCTGTGGCCAGTGTGCAGCGCCGCTCGACCAGCGTGCTCAGCCGCGCCTCGCCGCGCCCGAGTCCTACACCCCCAAGCACCTGGCCGAGAAAATCCTCACCTCCAAGGCCGCTCTCGAAGGCGAGCGCAAGCAGGTGACGGTCCTCTTCGCCGATCTCAAAGGCTCGACGGAGCTGCTCGCCGACCGCGATCCCGAGGAAGCGCGCAAGCTTCTCGACCCCGTGCTCGAGCGGATGATGGAAGCGGTGCACCGCTACGAGGGCACCGTCAACCAGGTGATGGGCGACGGCATCATGGCCCTCTTCGGCGCTCCCCTCGCCCACGAGGACCACGCGGTGCGCGCGTGCTACGCGGCGCTTCGGATGCAGGAGTCGGTCGCGCAGTACGCGGAAGGTGTCTTCCGCTCGCACGGAGTGCCGATCCAGATCCGCGTGGGGCTCAACTCCGGCGAGGTGGTCGTCCGCGCCATCGGCTCCGATCTGCACATGGACTACACGGCCGTCGGTCAGACGACGCACCTGGCCGCCCGCATGGAGCAGATGGCGACGCCCGGCACGATCCTGCTCGCCCCCGCCACCCTGCACCTCGCCGAAGGCTACGTGCAGGTCGCGTCTCGGGGGCCCGTCGGGGTCAAGGGCCTGGCGGACCCCGTGGAGATCTACGCGCTCACCGGAGCGAGCGCGCTACGGACCCGGCTCCACGCGGCCGCCGCGCGGGGTCTGACACGCTTCGTCGGCCGCGACGCCGAGATGGAGCAGATCCGCCGCGCGCTCGCCCTCGCCCACGATGGCCGCGGCCAGCTCGTCGCCATCGTGGGGGAACCCGGCGTGGGGAAGTCCCGCCTCGTCTACGAGCTCACCCACTCCCACCGCACTCAGGAGTGGCTCATTCTGGAAGCCGGCTCCGCCTCCTACGGCATGGCCACCAGCTACCTGCCCGTCATCGACCTCCTCAAGGCCTACTTCAAGGTCCACGATCGCGAAACCCACCGCGAGATTCGCGAGAAGGTGACCGGCAAGCTCCTCACGCTGGATCGCAGCCTCGAGCCGATCTTGCCCGCCTTGCTGGCCCTCCTCGATGTGCCCGTCGACGATGTCCCCTGGCAGGCGCTCGATCCCGCCCAGCGCCGGCAGCGCACCCTGGACGCCGTCAAGCACCTCCTGCTCCGGGAGAGCCAGGGGCAACCGGTCCTCGTGGTCTTCGAGGACCTGCACTGGATCGATGCCGAGACGCAGGCCCTGCTCGACGGCCTGGTCGAGAGTCTGCCGACGGCCCGGCTCCTCCTGCTGGTCAACTACCGGCCCGAGTACCAGCACGGCTGGGGGCGGAAGACCTATTACGGCCAGCTTCGGCTCGACGCGCTCCCGCCCGAGAGTGCGGGCGAGCTGCTGAATGCCCTCCTGGGCGACGACCCGGCGCTGGAGCCCCTCAAGCGATTGCTGGTCAAGCGCGGGAATCCCTTGTTCATCGAAGAGAGCATCCGAACGCTGATGGAGACGGGTGCGCTCACCCGGGAGCGCGGCGTGTATCGTCTGGCCCGCGCGATCCAGGCGATCGAGGTCCCGGCGACGGTGCAGGTCATCCTGGCGGCCCGGATCGACCGGCTTCCGGCCGAAGACAAGCAGCTGCTCCAGACGGCCTCAGTCATCGGCAAGGACGTGCCGTTCGTGCTGCTCCACGCCATCGCCGAGGTGGCGGAGGATGCGGTGCAGCGGGGACTCACGCATCTGCAGGCGGCCGAGTTCCTGTACGAGACGCGTCTCTTTCCCGATCCCGAATACACCTTCAAGCATGCACTCACTCATGAAGTCACCTACGGCACCCTGCTCCAGGACCGGCGCAAGGCCCTGCACGCTCGCATCGTCGGCGCCATCGAGCGCTTCTATCCGGACCGGCTGAGCGAGCACGTCGAGCGGCTGGCCCACCATGCCGTGCGGGGTCAGCTGTGGGAGCAGGCGATCACGTACCTCCGTCAGGCCGGCGCCAAGGCATTGGGGCGATCGGCCCACCGGGAGGCGGTGGCCTCGTTCGAGCAGGCGCTGGCGGCCCTCGGGCATCTGCCCGAGACCCGCGAGAGGCTGGAGCAGGCCATCGATCTCCGCTTTGACCTGCGAACTGCACTCTTTCCGCTCGGAGAATTCGATCGGATCTTCGGCTGTCTCCGCGAAGCCGAAGGCTTGGCCAGGACGCTCGACGATCAACGGCGACTCGGGAAGCTATCCGTCTATCTGTGCCACAACCTCTGGATAACTGGTCATCCCACGGAAGCGCTCGGGTTCGGCCAAAACGCCCAGACTCTTGCCGAGTCGCTTGGGGATGTTTCGCTCCAGGTGACGGGGAATCTCTACCTCGGCGTGGCCTGCCTCTGGACGGGCGACTATCGACGGGCCGAGGATCTTCTCCGGAAGGTCCTACGGTTGCTTGAAGGTGATCGGAGCCGGGAACGATTTGGCCTCGCCGGATTTCCTGCGGTGATGGCTCGCGGCTATTTGACCTGGGTGTTCGCCGACCGGGGAGAGTTCCAGGAAGGGATCGTCCACGGCCAGGAAGGTCTCCGCCTCGCTGAGGCGCTCGATCACCCCTACAGCCTGACCTTCGCATCCTGGACTCTCGCCCCTCTCCATATCATCAGGGGAGAACTTGGCCACGCCGTCCCTCTGCTCGAACGTGGGGTGGCGGTGTCTCGCGAGTGGAACCTGACCATTCATTCGGTGCAGAACACGGGGCTCCTCGGCTACGCCTACGCGCTCTCGGGACGGATTGCTGAGGGCATCCCGTTGCTGGAGCACGCGCTGAGCGCCAGTGAGGCTATGCGGCACGGAGTTGTCCAGCCGCTCTTCATGATGTATCTGGGCGAGGCCTACGTCCTTGCCGACCGGCTCGAGGACGCACTCGCATTCGCCGGGCGAGCCCTGACCCTTGCCCGCGAGCGCGGTCAACGCCCCTACGAAGCGTGGGCCCTCCGCCTCCTCGGCGAGGTCACCGCCCGCCGCGATCCCCCGGAGCACGCTGACGGCCACTACCGTGACGCGCTCGCGCTCGCCGAGGAGTTGGGGATGCGCCCCCTCGTCGCCCACTGCCACGCCGGCCTCGCGAAGCTCTACAAACGCAACGGCAAGCGTATCGAGTCCCACGAGCACTTCACCACGGCCGCCTCGATGTACGCCGAGATGAACATGCGCCTCTGGCTGAAGCAGGCGGAGGCGGGCGCGTGATCGCGGTGAAAGATCGGTTACGAGCGCGCGATGTTCGCGCCGCTCTACGACCTGGCCTTCGTCAACGGCCTCGGGCCCCGCGTCGAGGAATCCGGGCTCGGACTCATCGCCGGCTACGCGTTTTCGGCACCCTACGAGGACGTGACGCTCAAGGCCCGCTGAAGCGGCGCCTTCACCACCGGGAGGACGAACGCGCATGCCGCTGCCCACGCACGGACGCTACGAGTACTCGAGCATCACCACGCGCCCCGACTACACCTGGCCGGGCGGCCGCCGCCTGGCCGTCTACCTGGCCCTCAACATCGAGGCGTTCGGCTTCGGCGTGGGCAAGGGCGCGGCCATCGCGCCGCCCGACCAGGCGCAGAGCCACAGCATCTTCAGCTGGCGCGACTACGGCAACCGCGTAGGCATCTGGCGCCTGTTCGAGCTGCTCGACGAGCTGGGGATGCCGGCCGAGGCGCAGATGAACACGGCGGTCTACGAGGCGGCGCCGGACATTCCCGCGCGGCTGCGCGCGCGTGGCGACGAGATCCTCGGCCACGGCGTGACCAACTCCGACGAGCAGGGGCACCTCGGCGAGGACAAGGAGCGTGCGCTCATCGGCGAGGTCACGGCCACGATCGCTCGGCACGAGGGCGCGCCGCCGGTGGGCTGGATGAGCCCGTGGCTGTCCAACAGCGCGGTCACGCTGGACCTGCTGCAGGAGGCGGGCTACCGCTACGTGATGGACTGGACGATGGACGACCAGCCCATCTGGCTGCGCACGCGCAAGGGCCGGATCCTCTCCGTGCCGTACCCGATCGAGGTGAACGACACGCGGGGCGTCATCTGGTATCACTACACCGCCGAGGAGTTCGCCGACCTGATCGTCGACCAGTTCGATGAGATGCTGGCGCAGTCGGCGCGACAGCCGCTGGTGTGCCCGATCTCCCTGCACCCCTTCGTCTTCGGGCGTCCGTATCGCATCCGCCGGCTGCGCCGGGCGCTGCAGCACATCCTCGCGCACCGCGACCGCGTCTGGCTCACGCGCCCGCGCGAGATCTGTGCGCACGTCGAGTCGCTGCCGGCCGGCGTCGTCCCCGGCAGCCGCTGAGATCGCCGCATCCGGGTTGACGCCCCGACGTCCCCCGGCGCAGTATCGTCGCGTGGATCGGGCGCCTGACCAGGCCGAGCGTCGCGGACCGCCGGCGCCGATCTCCCGGCGCGCGCTCCTGGCCACCGGTGCCGCGGCGGCGCTGCTCGAGGCGCTACCCGCCGGCGCGCAGAGCGTCGCCAAGCCGCTTCTTCTCGACGACGCCAGCCGGCTCAACGCCGTCCCCGTTGCGCGCCACTGGCGGCCGGCACAGATCACCGGACAGGCGTGGCTCGACGCGCTGCGCGCGGAGCTCAAGGCGGCGGCGGTCGATGGGCGTCCCGTCTCGGTGGGCGCCGCCCGCCACTCGATGGGCGGTCAGGCGCTCGCCCGCGACGGGGTCGCGATGACCCTCGACGTGAAGCCGGCCGCCGAGCGCTGGATCGACGTCGACCGCGCCGCCGGGATCTACCGCGTGGCGGCGGGCGCGCGCTGGCGCCAGGTGATCGCCGCACTCGATCCGCTCGGCCTCTCGCCGGCGGTCATGCAGTCCAATCACGACTTCGGCGTCGCCGCCACCCTGTCCGTCAACGCGCACGGCTGGCCCGTGCCGTTCGGCCCGTTCGGCTCGACCGTCCGGTCGTTCCGCCTGATGCTCGCCGGAGGCGAGCTGGTCACGTGCTCGCCCGCCGAGAACGCCGAGCTGTTCGCGCTCGTCATGGGCGGCTACGGCCTCCTCGGCGTCGTCGTCGATCTCGAGCCGGCGCTGGTCGACAACCAGCTCATGAGGGCGACGAACGAGCTGATGCCGGCCGCCCAGCTCGGGCCGCGCCTGGCGGCCAGCGTGGCGCGCGATCCGGAGGTCCGCATGGCGTACGGGCGGCTGGCCGTCGACGCCAAGCGGTTCTTCCGCGAGGCCCTGCTCGTCACGTTCCGGCCGGTGGCGGGCACGCCGCCAGCGGCGACGTCGGGTGGGGTCATGGTCTCGCTGTCGCGCGAGGTGTTCCGCGCGCAGGTCGGCTCCGACTCGGCCAAGCGGGCGCGCTGGTACGCGGAGACGGTCGCCGGGCCGAAGACCTCCTCCGGCGTTGCCTCGCGCAATCGGCTCCTGAACGAGCCCGTGGCCAACCTGGCCGGGCGCGACCGGTCGCGCACGGACATCCTGCACGAGTACTTCCTGCCGCCCGACGGCCTCGAGACGTTTCTCGCCGCCTGCCGGACGATCATCCCCGGCTCGCGCCAGGATCTGCTCAACGTGACGCTGCGGTACGTGCAGGCCGATCGGACCAGCGTGCTCGCGTACGCGCCCGAGACCCGTGTGGCCGCGGTGATGCTCTTCTCGCAGCGGATGACCCAGGCGGACGAGGAGGACATGGCGACGATGACCCAGCGGATGATCGACGCCGCCCACGACGCGGGCGGCAGCTTCTACCTGCCGTACCGCCTGCACGCGCGCCGCGAGCAGGTGGCGCGGGCGTATCCACGCCTGGAGGAATTCGTCGCGCGCAAGCGCCACCACGATCCGGGCCTGCTGTTCCGCAACGCCATGTGGGCGCGGTACCTGGCCCCGTGAACCCGCTGCGCATCCTCGCCGCCGTCTACGCCGTGCTGTTCGTCGGCGTGACGAGCCTCAACTACATCCCCGGGCTCACCGATGCCCAGGGCCGCACGTTCGGCCTCTTCGCGCTCGACATCTTCGACGACGCGCTGCACGCCGCCTCGGCCCTGTGGGCGGGGCTGGCCGCGTGGCACTCGACCCGCGCCACGCTCGTCTACTTCAGGGTGTTCGGGCCGCTGTACTGCCTGGACGGGCTGCTAGGTCTCGTCACCGGCTCCGGCTACCTCGACCTGGGGATCTTCCTGAACGGCGTCCTTGACCTGCCGCTGGTGACGCGCATCCTCATGAACCTTCCGCATATCGCCATCGGTGGCTTCGCGGCCTTCGCCGGCTACGGGCTGGCGCGCCGCTGGGCGCCCGCCACCGCGCCGCGCTGAGATGTTTCGCTGGGCGAAGCGGGTCGTGGCCGGCCTGCTCCTGCTCACGGTGGTCGTGTCCGCGCCCATTCTGTGGGTCGAGGGCATGTGCGCGGTGTCGCGCGATCCGCAGGCCGCCGACCGTCCTGGCCTGGTGGACGCGCCCGGCTACGCGCGCCGCGAGTCCGATAGCTACCTGTCCTTTCCCGAGTGGCACATCGTTTACGCGTACGAGGATCTGGCCGGCGTCCTGCGCCACGGCGACGAGAGCGACTTCGCCTACGGCCGGCAGATCGTGGGATTCTGGAGCAGCCTCTGCCGGCTGACGCGGCTGGTGACGGCGCGCGAGGCCGTCGGGACGGACACCAAGGTCATGCTCTACACGATCGGCTGGAGCTTCACCGCCGAGCTGGCCGCCAAGGGCGCCTACGAGAAGACCGTCGGGCGCCTGTTCGAGTGGCTGCGCGGCGCCGGCAAGACGGCCGAGGACGAGTTCGTCGCGAAGGACATGCAGGCCTACGCGCGGTTCCTGCACCAGAGCCCGTGGTACGCGTACCCGTTCGCTTCGCGGCTGGCCGCCTTCTGGCGGCACACGCCCCTCGGCGGCGGCCAGTGGGCCCGCAAGGTCGAGCGTCGCGGCCTCGTCACCGCGGAGTACGGCACCAAGGCGGTCTACGGCGCGATCATCGGCTACGCGTCGAACACGGCGCTGGGCGCGGCGGATCTCGAGATCCAGACGATCGTGGTCGGTCTCGATGCCGGCGATGCTCGGGCCGAGTCCCAGATGACGATCGTGCGTGAGCTCGGCGCCGGCCGCACGCTGATCCGCACGCCGCGGTACCAGGCCTATACGGATCTGCTCGTGCGGCTGGCCCGTCGCGGGCGGAACGTCGCGGAGATCGCCGGCCGGCACCGGATCCTCGTCACCGTGCTGGCGCCGACGAGGCCGCTGCCACAGCTGGCCGGCGCCACCGAGCTGTTCGAGGCGTCGATCCAGTCGCGGCCGGATCGCCGGCGGATCGGTCTCGACGTGGCCGTCGAGCAGCTCGCCGCGGCGATCCGCACGCTGGAGGCGACCGGGGCTACCATCGAGCACATCTACGACTACTGAGGAGGCTGTCATGAAGATCGGCGTCGTCCTGCCGCAAACCGAGATCGGCAACGACCCGGCCGCCATCAAGGCGTACGCCGAGGCCGTCGAGGACATGGGCTTCACACACATCCTGGTCTTCGATCACGTGCTCGGCGCCAACCCCGAGCGGCCGGGCGGGTGGAAGGGCCCCTACACGTATCGCCACGGCTTCCACGAGCCGTTCGTGCTCTTCGGCTTCCTGGCCGCGGCCACCCGCCGCGTCGAGCTGGTGACGGGGATCATCATCCTGCCGCAGCGGCAGACGGCGCTGGTGGCCAAGCAGGCGGCGGCCGTCGACGTGCTGTCGGGCGGGCGGCTGCGGCTCGGCGTCGCCGTCGGCTGGAACCCGGTGGAGTTCGAGGCGCTCGGCGAGAGCTTCACGACGCGCGGGGCGCGCATCGAGGAGCAGATCGCCGTGATGCGTGCGCTGTGGACGAAGGAGCTGGTGACGCTG
>JBGQLG010000138.1:0-14662 GCA_041499965.1 Methylomirabilia bacterium | reverse complement strand
CTCTTCGTCCGCAAGCAACTCGCCGACTACCTCAAGACCGCGTAAGAGCACGGAGTTCGAGGCGCACGGGCTCAGCGCGCAGGGGGCTCAAGGCGCGCAGGCTCGAGGAGCGGAACCGAGGAGCGCCACGGCTCCGCCGGGGCGCTCCGAGCCACCCGGGGGGGTGTGGGGGCCATTTCGGGGCCCCCCACCCAAGTTGACGTTGGCGGTCGCGCTGTGGTCTTATGAACGGCCGTCACTCAATCGGTCGCAGGGAGTCCGGGGGACATGGAAGCGGTCATCGCAACGGGGGGCAAGCAGTACCGGGTGGCCGAGGGGCAGACGATCTCGGTCGAGAAGCTGCCGGGAGACAAGGGCGCCGAGGTGGCCTTCACCTCCGTGCTGCTGGTGACCCGCGACGGCGAGGTCATCGTCGCGCCGGATCGGCTCAAGACCGCCCGCGTCTCGGGCCGGGTCGTGACCCAGGGGCGCGGCAAGAAGGTGATGGTCGTGAAGTTCAAGCGGCGCAAGAACTACCGGCGCAACCGCGGTCACCGGCAGTCCGTGACCACGGTCCGGATCACCAAGATCGAGGTGTAGGGGACGTCATGGCGCACAAGAAGGGCGTCGGCAGCTCGCGCAACGGCCGTGACTCCAATCCGCAGATGCTCGGCGTGAAGCGCTTCGGCGGGCAGCTCGTCACCGGCGGCTCCATCCTCGTCCGCCAGCGCGGCACGCGCTTCCGGCCCGGCAGCAACGTGGGCCTGGGCTCCGACGACACGCTGTTCGCCAAGATCGACGGCGTCGTCAAGTTCGAGCGGCGCGGCGGCAACCGCTACATCAGCATCCTGACCCAGCCGGCCTGATCGAGGCCGCCCGCCTGCCGTCGGGCGCTGCCGCCCGTGTCCAGATGTTCGTCGACGAAATCGACATCTTCGTGAAGGGCGGCGATAGCGGCGCCGGCTGCATCAGCTTCCGGCGCGAGAAGTTCGTCCCCCGTGGCGGCCCCGACGGCGGTGACGGGGGCGACGGCGGCTCGGTGTACCTCGTCGCGGATCCCGGGCTCACCACGCTGCTCGACTTCCGCTACCAGCGCCACTATCACGCCGAGCGCGGCCAGCACGGCGAGGGCAGCAACCGGCACGGCGCCGGCGGTGACGACAAGGTCGTGCGGGTGCCGCTCGGCACCGTCGTGCGAGATCGCGACACCGCCGAGCCGATCGGCGATCTCACCGTCCCCGGCCAGCGCGTGCGCGCCGTGGCGGGCGCCCGCGGCGGCCGCGGCAACGCCCGGTTCTCGTCCTCCACCAACCAGGCGCCGCGCCGCGCCGACAACGGCCGGCCGGGGGGGGAGCGCTGGCTGCACCTCGAGCTCAAGCTGCTGGCCGACGTCGGGGTCGTCGGCTTTCCCAACGCGGGCAAGTCGACGCTGGTGTCGCGGGTGTCGGCGGCCAAGCCGAAGATCGGCGACTATCCGTTCACCACGCTGACGCCGACGCTGGGCATCGTCCGCGTGGACGGCGAGCGTACGTTCGTGATCGCCGACCTGCCCGGTCTCATCCACGGCGCCAGCGAGGGCCGTGGCCTCGGCCATCAGTTCCTGCGCCACACCGAGCGCACGCGCCTGCTGCTGCACGTGCTTGACCTCGACCCGGCCAGCGGCCGCGATCCGCTGCAGGACCTGGCGGTGATCGACGCCGAGCTGGCGGCGTACTCGCCCGCGCTGGCCGCGCGGCCGCAGATCGTCGTGGCCAACAAGACGGACCTGGCCGACGGCGATCCGGACGCCGCCGCCGCGCTGGAGCGCATCCGTCAGCACTGCGCAACGACGGGCGTTGCCTTGCACGCGATCTCCGCGGCCACCGGGCGCGGACTCGACGAGCTGCTGCGCGACGTGGCCGACCGCCTCGCCGACCTGCCATGGGCGCCCGCCGCCAGCTAGGACGCGTCCGGCGGCTCGTCGTCAAGGTCGGGAGCGGCCTGATCACGACGCCCGCGGCCGGGCCCGACCGCCGCCGCATCACGAGGCTGGCGGCCGACGTCGCCGCCGCCCGGGGCGAGCCGGCCCGCGAGGTGGTCCTCGTCAGCTCGGGCGCCATCGCCACCGGCATGGCGCGCCTGGCCCTGCCGCGCCGCCCGCGCTCGATGCCGGAGACCCAGGCGGCGGCGGCCGTCGGTCAGACGGTGCTCATGCGCCACTACGAATCCGCGTTCAAGCGCCACGGCTTGCCGGTCGGCCAGGTGCTGCTGACCGCCCAGGACATCGGCGACCGCGCCCGCTACCTCAACGCGCGCAACACGCTGCTGGCCCTGCTGCGCTTCGGCGTGCTGCCGATCGTCAACGAGAACGACACCGTCGCGGTCGAGGAGATCAAGGTCGGCGACAACGACAACCTGAGCGCGCTGGTGGCCTCGCTGATCGAGGCCGACCTGCTCGTGCTGCTCACCGACGTCGACGGCCTCTACACCGCCAACCCGGCCACTGATCGGGACGCCCGCAAGCTCGACACGGTGGACGCGGTCACCGACGACATCGCGCGCCTGGTCTGGGAGGGCACGGGCGCGGGCTCGGTCGGCGGCATGGCCACCAAGCTGCAGGCCGCCCAGAAGGCCGCGTCGGCCGGGGTGCCCATGATCATCGCCGGCGGGCGCGAGGAGCACGTGCTGGAGCGCCTGCTGGCCGGCGAGCCGCTCGGGACCTACTTCGCACCCCGGACCGACCGTCTCGGCGCCCGCAAGCGCTGGATCGCCTTCGCCGTCCCGCCCCAGGGCCGGCTGACGGTTGACGCCGGCGCGGTCCAGGCTTTAACTCAGGGGGGCAAGAGCCTGCTGCCCTCGGGCGTCGTGCAGGTCGACGGCGACTTCGCAGCCGGCGAGGTGGTGGCGGTGGCCGGCGAGGACGACGGCAAGGAGTTCGCGCGGGGCCTGGTGAACTTCGACGCGCCGGAGCTGCGGCGGATCCGCGGCGCCAAGACGCGCGAGATCGAGCCCCGCCTGGGCTACAAAAGCTTCGACGAGGTCATCCACCGCGACAATCTGGTAATTCTGTAAGAATCGAGCGCAGAGACCAAAGACGCGGTGGTGGCGCCGAAACGGTAGTAGCGTCGAAACGGTAGTCGCGCCGGAACACTAGTCGCGCGCCCCCGCGGTTCGAAGCGCGCGAAAGAATCTGGCTCGCGGGTCCCCGGTGGGGGGGTATCGGGGGGGAGCGGCGCTCGCTCCCCCCTGATACAGAAAGACCAAGGCATGGACGTCACGCAGCTGGTGGTTACGAAGGCCCGGGCGGCGCGCGAGGCGGCCCGCGCGCTGGCGCTCTGCTCGACGCGCACGAAAAACGAGGCGCTCGCGCAGATGGCCCGCGGGCTGGAGGAGAAGACCGCCGCCATCCTCGAGGCCAACCGCGCCGATGTCGAGCGGACGCGAGCCGCCGGCGTCCCCCGCGCCTTCCTCGATCGCCTCACGCTGACCGACGCCCGCATCGAGACGATGGCGGCCGGCTTGCGCGAGATCGCGGCGCTGCCCGACCCGGTCGGAGAGACGGTCGAGGCCTGGCGCCGCCCC
The DNA here is from genome assembly GCA_041499965.1 of Methylomirabilia bacterium. Taxonomy (GTDB): domain Bacteria; phylum Methylomirabilota; class Methylomirabilia; order Rokubacteriales; family CSP1-6; genus AR5. Next base: position 11,122 of record JBGQLG010000138.1, on the reverse strand, counting down.
AACGGTCTGGAGATCGCGCGCGTGCGGGTGCCGCTCGGCGTCATCGGCTTCATCTACGAGTCGCGCCCCAACGTCACCGCCGACGCGGCCGGGCTGTGCGTGAAGTCGGGCAACGCGGTCATCCTGCGCGGCGGCAAGGAGGCGATCGAGTCCAACGCGCTCATCGCCGCCGTGCTGGCCAAGGCGCTGGAGAAGACCGGCGCGCCGCCCGATGCGATCCAGTTCATTGACGTCACCGACCGCGAGGCGGTGGCCGCCATGCTCGTGCAGGACACGCTCATCGACCTGATCATCCCCCGTGGCGGCGCAGCGTTCGTGCAGTGGGTGGCCGAGCGCTCGCGCGTACCCATCCTCAAGCACGACAAGGGGCTCGTCCACGTGTTCGTGGACGCCGCTGCCGACCTGGAGATGGCGAGCGCCATCGTGCTGAACGCCAAGGTCCAGCGGCCGAGCGTGTGCAACGCGCTGGAGACGCTGCTCGTCGACCGCGCGGTGGCCGATCGCTTCCTGCCCGTGGTGGCCGCCCGCCTGCGCGAGGCTGGCGTGGAGCTGCGCGGCTGCCCGGAGACGCTGGCGCGGGTGCCGGGCGCGCGTCCGGCGACCGAGGCCGACTGGGACGAGGAATATCTCGACCTGATCCTGGCCATCCGCGTGGTGGACGGCCTCGAGGCCGCCATCGAGCACATCCGCCGGCACGGCAGCGGGGTGGCCGAGGCCATCGTCACCAACGACCTCGGGCACGCCCGGCGCTTCACGCGCGAGGTCGACGCGGGCGCCGTGCTCGTCAACGTCTCGACGCGCATGGTGGACGGCAACCAGTTCGGCCTCGGCGCCGAGATGGGCATCTCCACCTCGCGACTCCACGCGCGCGGCCCGGTCGGCGTGCGCGAGCTGACCACCACCAAGTTCATCGTCCAGGGCGACGGGCAGGTCCGGGACTGAGCTTGGCCCGCGTCGCTGTTCTCGGCGGGTCCTTCAACCCGATTCACTACGGGCATCTGCTGCTGGCCGACGACGTCCTCGAGCAGCTCGGCCTCGACCGCGTCCTCTTCGTGCCGGCCGCCGCGCCGCCCCACAAGGCGGCCGCGCGGCTGGCCCCGGCCCCCGACCGCTTCGAGATGGTGCGCCTGGCCATCGCCGGCCACCCCCGATTCGAGGTCTCCGACCTGGAGCTGCGGCGCCCCGGCCCGTCGTACACCGTCGACACGCTCCAGGCGCTGACCACCGCCGGCGACGCGCTGTTCCTCGTCATCGGCTCGGAGACGTTCCTCGACCTGCTGAGCTGGCGAGAGCCGCGCCGGGTGGCCGGCCTGGCCCGGCTGGTGGTGATCCCGCGCGCCGGCAGCGCCTTCGATCCCGAGAGCGCGGCGGCGCAGAAGGTGCTGCGGGAGATCGGTGTCGAGGGCGGCTTCGCGCCCGCGGCGGCGGGGCACCCGCTGCCGCCGGCCGGCGTCGTCATCGTGCACGCCGCCTCGCTGCCGCTGTCGGCCTCGGAGCTGCGGCGTCGCGTGCGCGAGGGGCGCTCGCTGGCCTTCCGCATGCCGCCGGCGGCGATCGACTACGTGCGCGCGCACGGCCTCTACCGCGTGGAGCCCGCGTGACGGCACGCCTGTCCGCGGAGCACAAGGCGCAGCGGGCGGCCCGGGCCGCCCTCGACCGGAAGGCGATCGATGTCGTGGTGCTCGACGTGCAAGGGCTGTCGAGCGTCACCGACTACTTCGTGGTGTGCAGCGGCCGCTCCACCACGCACCTGGCCTCCATCACCGAGGCGATCCGCGCCGAGCTCAAGCTGGACGGCGTGCGACCGCTCCACGCCGAGGGCGCGACGGAGAGCGGCTGGGTGCTGCTCGACTACGGCGACGTGCTGATGCACGTGTTCCTCGAGGACACCCGCGCCTACTACGCGCTCGAGCGCCTGTGGGGCGACGCGCCGTCACTTCCGGTGGACGGCGCGTGATGCGCGTCTTGCACGCTCTCGGACCGCATGCTAGCGTGTCCGTCACGACTCGCGGTCGCCAGGGAGGTCGTGATGAAGAAGGAACGACTGGCGAGCTTCAAGCAGCGTCTGCTCGACAGACAGCAACAGCTCGCCGAGGGTGTCGATCGCTCCGCGCTGTACGGCAAGGACCAGGAAGACGACGCCATCAAGGATCTCGGCGACCAGGCCAACACGTCGTACACGCGCGAGTTCTTCTTCGGACTCGGCAACGGCGACCGGCGCTCGCTGCGCGACGTCGTGGCCGCCCTGGATCGGATCGACGATGGCTCCTTCGGCAACTGCGAGCGCTGCGGCGAGGTGATCGGCGACAAGCGCCTGGACGCGATGCCGTGGGCGCGCTACTGCATCGACTGTCAGCGTCTGGCCGAGCAGGAGGAGCGGGCCACCGCCGGCTGACCCTCCGCCACCGCCGTGCGCTCCGCGTCCTCTCCACCGCATGATCGCCTCGCTCCGCTCGCTGCTCGCGGTGGGTCGCCACCTCGGCGGCTGGCTGCGCGTGCGACCGGCGCCGCCGAGCGGGGCCGACGATCCGCAGGCGATCGACGCCATGCGCCGGGCGCGCGAGGCCCGGCAGACCGGCCGCGTCGAGGAGACGCGCACCCTCTACCGGTACGTGCTGCAGCGCTGGCCCGGCCATCCCGAGGCCCTGCGCGGCCTGCGCGACTTCGCGATCGAGGCCCGCGACTGGGACGAGGCTGTGGCCATCCAGCAGCGGCTGCTCAACGCCGCCCCGCTGGCCGATCGTGCCGCCGAGTCGGAGTGGCTGGCCGTGGCCTGCTACGAGCTGGGGCGGCTGGAGCTGGCCCGCCAGAACCCCGCGGCGGCGGCGACGCACTTCAAGGCGGCGCTGCGCGCCGACCGCGACTTTCTGCCGGCCGTGCTCGCCCTCGGCGACGCCCACGAGGCCGCCGGCGATCACCGCGAGGCGGTGCGCACGTGGGAACGCGCGGCCGAGACGCAGCCCGCGCTGCCGCTGCTGGTCCGGCTCGAGCGCGTCTATCGCCGCGAGGACCGGCCGAGCCGGATGATTGCACTCTACCGCGCGGCCTGCCAGCGCATGCCGGATGACCTCGGCCTGGCCGCGGCGCTGGGGCGCGTCTACTTCGAGCTGGAGATGCTCGACGAGGCGGCCGAGCAGTTCGAGAAGCTGGAGGTGCGGGTGCCGGATCTGCCGGTGGTGCACGCGTTCCTCGGCGCGGTCTTCGAGCGCAGCGGGCAGTCGCGCGCCGCGTTCGAGGAGTACCGGCGCGCGCTCCGCCTGGGCCACGGCTTCGACTGGCCGCACCGCTGCCAGGCGTGCAACGCCACCGCCCCCATGTGGCAGGATCGCTGCGCGCAGTGCCATCGCTGGAACACGCTGCGCCCCTTCTCGCCGACGCGCTGACGCGCCCGATGCACGCGTGGGCGCTGGCCGCCCTCGATCTCGTCTTCCCCGCGCTCTGTCCTGTGTGCGGCGCCACGCTGGCCGCCGGACGCCGCGACCCGCTGTGCGGCGTCTGCTGGGGCGCGATCCCCCGCCTCGCGGCGCCGTGCTGCGAGCGCTGCGGCGTGCCCTTCGCCGCCGGCGGCCCGGGGCTGTGCGGGGCCTGCGCCGTGGACCCGCCGCCGTGGGACTGGGCGCGAGCCGGGGCCGAGTACGACGGCGTCGTCCGCGACGCCATCCACGCGCTCAAGTTCGAGGGCAAGCGGGCGCTGGCCAGGCCGCTGGCCGACCTGGTGCTGGCCCAGTGGGGTGGGAGCATCCCGGGCGGCGTGGCCGGATTGGTGCCGGTGCCGCTGGCCGCCGGGCGCGAAGAGGAGCGCGGCTTCAACCAGGCGGAGTTGCTGGCCGAGCGCCTCGCGGCCGGAATGGGCGTGGCCGTCCGGCCGCGCTGGCTGGTGCGCGTGCGGGCCACCCGGCCCCAGAGCGACCTCGGCGCCGTCGAGCGCCGGGCCAACGTCCGTGGCGCCTTCGCCGCCCACCCGGCGGCGGCCGGCCGCCACGTCATCGTGATCGACGACGTGCTGACCACCGGGGCCACCGCCGGCGAGTGCGCGCGCGCCCTGCGGGCGGCCGGGGCGGCGCGGGTGGGGGTGCTCACAGTTGCCCGGGTACGCTGATCCGCCGTATACTTTGAGCGGGTTTACGACAGTTTGGCCGGGTCGATTCCCGTCCGCCCCACAAGGAGCCCTTCCATGAGCATTCGAGTCGGCGTCAACGGATTCGGGCGTATCGGTCGCGTGTTCTTCCGCGCGGCGCTGGAAGCCCGGGACATCGAAGTCGTCGGTGTCAACGATCTGGCCGACGCCAAGACGCTCGCGCATCTGCTCAAGCACGACTCGGTCCACGGCAACCTGCAGGCCGAGGTCAGCGCCAAGGACGGCGCGATCTTCGTCAACGGCCGCGAGGTGCGCGTGCTGGCGCTCAAGGATCCGGGCAGCCTGCCGTGGAAGGAACTGGGCGTCGACGTCGTGGTCGAGTCGACCGGGCTCTTCGTCGACACCGCCACCGCCTCCAAGCACATCCAGGCCGGCGCCAAGAAGGTGATCATCACCGCGCCCGCCAAGGACCCCGACGTCACGCTGGTGCTCGGCGTCAACGAGGCGATGTACGATCCGGCCAAGCACCGCATCGTGTCGAACGCCTCCTGCACGACCAACTGTCTGGCCACCACGGCCAAGGTGCTCGACGACACCTTCGGCATCAAGCGGGGCTTCGCCTCGACCGTGCACTCCTACACCAACGACCAGAAGATCCACGACTTCCCCCACCAGGACCTGCGGCGGGCGCGGGCGGCGGCGGTCAGCATGATCCCGACCACGACGGGCGCGGCCAAGGCGGTCGGCCTGGTGTTGCCGCACCTCAAGGGCAAGCTCGACGGGATCGCGATCCGCGTGCCGACCGCGAACGTGTCGGTGGTCGACCTCACCGTCGAGCTGAACAAGACGGCCTCCGTGCAGGCGATCAACGAGGCCTTCCGCGAGGCGGCGGCCGGCACGATGCGCGGCATCCTGGACGCCACCGACGAGGAGCTGGTGTCGGTCGACTTCAACGGCAACCCGCACTCCTCGATCGTCGATCTGCCCTCGACCGCGGTGGTCGACGGCAACATGGTCAAGGTGCTGGCCTGGTACGACAACGAGTACGGCTACTCATCCCGCGTGCGCGACCTGATCCGGTTCATCGGCAAAACGCTGTAGTCGGCCGACGTGAAGCTGTCGATCGAGCAGGTGGAGCTCGCGGGGCGGCGCGTCTTCCTGCGCGCCGACCTCAACGCACCGTTGCAGGGCGGCGCCGTCTCCGACGACACGCGACTGACCGCCGTCCTGCCAACCCTGCGTCACGCCCTCGACCACGGCGCCGCCGTCGTCCTCGCCTCGCACCTGGGCCGGCCCAAGGGTGGTCCCGATCCCGCGTACTCGCTCCAGCCGGTGGCCGAGCGACTGACCGCGCTGCTCGAGCGCCCGGTGCCGCTGGCGCCGGACTGCGTCGGTGACGCGGTCGAGGGGCTGGCCCACGCGCTCAAGCCGGGCGAGGTGCTGCTGCTCGAGAACCTGCGCTTCCATCCCGAGGAGGAGGCCAACGACGACGGCTTTGCGCGGCGCCTGGCCGGGCTGGCCGACGTGTACGTGAACGATGCCTTCGCCGCCGCGCATCGCGCTCACGCCTCGATCGCGGCCATCACGCGCCACCTGCAGCCGGCCGCGGCGGGGCTGCTGATGCGCCGCGAGCTCGACGCGCTGGGCCGCATCCTCGAGGCGCCGGCCCGGCCGCTGGCCGCGGTGCTGGGCGGTGCCAAGGTCTCCGACAAGATCGCGCTGGTCGAGCACCTGCTCTCGCGCGTGGACGCGCTGCTGATCGGCGGCGGCATGGCCTTCACCTTCCTGCGCGCGCTCGGCCACGGCGTGGGCAAGTCGCTGGTCGAGGTCGATCGCATCGAGATGGCGCGCTCGACGCTGGAGGCGGCGCGCCGGCGCGGCGTGCAGATCGTGCTGCCGGTCGACGCCATCGTGGCCAGCGGGCTCGACAGCCCCTCGGGGCGCGCGGTGTCGGTCCGCGACATCGGGCCCGAGCAGATGGGCCTCGATCTCGGCCCGCTCAGCGTCGAGCGCTTCGCGGCCGTGCTCAAGAACGCCAAGACGATCGTGTGGAACGGTCCCATGGGCGTCTTCGAAAGGCCGGCCTTCGCCACCGGCACCGTCGCGCTGGCCCGGGTCGTGGCCGACTCCGGCGCATTTTCGGTCATCGGCGGCGGCGACACGGTGGCGGCGGTGAACCAGGCCGGCGTCGCCGCCCGCATCGGCTACATCTCGACCGCCGGTGGGGCCTTCCTGGAGTTCCTCGAGGGCCGCGCGCTCCCGGGTGTGGAGGCGCTGACGGAGGCCTGATGCGCACGCCGATGGTCGTCGGCAACTGGAAGATGAACGGCACGATGGCCGAGACGCGCGCGCTGGCGACGGCCCTTCGCGACGGGCTCAAGCGGCCGGGGCGGGTCGACGTGGCGGTCTGCCCGCCGTTCACGGCGCTGGCGGCCGCGGCCGAGATCCTGGCCGGCACGGCCATCGCGCTCGGGGCCCAGAACTGTCACCACGAGCCGTCGGGCGCGCACACCGGGGAGATCGCCCTGCCGATGCTCGTCGAGCTGGGGTGTCGCCTGGTGCTGTGCGGTCACTCCGAGCGCCGGCGGGAGATGGGCGAGACCGACGAGCAGATCGCGCTGAAGGTCGGGGCCGCGCTCCGTCACAATCTGACGCCCGTGCTCTGCGTGGGCGAGACGGGCGAGGAACGCCGGCAGGGCCTGACGTTCACCACCGTCGAGGGCCAGCTCCGGGCGGGCCTGGCGGGGCTGGACACGGCCGCGCTCGGCCGTTGCGTGCTCGCCTACGAGCCCGTGTGGGCCATCGGCACCGGCCTCAACGCCACGCCCGCCCAGGCCGCGGAGGTGCACGGGTACCTGCGCGGCCTGCTCTCCGAGCTGGGCTCCAAGGAGACCGCGCAGGGCGTACGCATCCTGTACGGCGGCAGCGTCAAGGCCGACAACGCCGACGAATTGCTGGCCGAGCAAGAGATCGACGGGGCGCTGGTCGGCGGCGCCAGCCTCGCCGCGCCCGGCTTCATCGCGATCGTCAGACGGGCGGCGCGTGGCGCCGCCTCCAGAGGGGAGTAGCTCCGCATGGTCATCGCGCTCACGGTCGTCCACGTGCTCATGTGCTTCGCCATCATCGCGATCGTCCTGCTGCAGTCCGGCAAGGGCGCGGACATCGGCTCGGCCTTCGGCGGCGCCGGCAGCCAGGCGGTCTTCGGATCCATGGGCACGCCCACGCTGCTCGGCAAGATCACCACCGGCGTCGCGATCGTGTTCACGCTGACGTCGTTCAGCCTGGCCATGCTCGGCGGCGAGCGCTCGAGCTCGGTCGTCCGGGAGCCGACGACCGCCGCGCCGTCGGCCCCGGCCAGCCCCGCGCCCGCGCCGCCCGCGCCGGCCCCCGGACGCTAGTGGTGGGCCGGCGGCGGCTGAGCCGACTCGGGACGGCGCTCGCGCTGGCAGGGCTGGCCGCCGGCTGCCAGGGCGAGGCCGCCGAGCCGCCGAAGACCGGCGCCAACACGCCGGCCTACGGCGACACGATGATCGAGGCCTCCATCGGGAACGTCTCGAGCCTGATCCCGAACATCACCAGCGACCAGTCCTCCCACGAGGTCGGCGACCTCATGTACAACGGCCTCGTCACCCAGGGCCGTGACCTGGAGCTGGTGCCGGAGCTGGCGAAGTCCTGGGCCTTCAGCAAGGATTGCCTGACGCTCGATTTCAAGCTCCACGAGGGCGTGAAGTGGCATGACGGCGCGCCGTTCACGGCCGACGACGTGGTGTTCACCTGGGCCACCCTGATCAACCCCAAGACGCCCAGCCCCTACAAGTCCGACTTCAACGACGTCGAGCGCGTGGAGGCGCTCGATCGCCACACGGTCCGCGTGCTGTACAAGAAGGCGTACGCGAAGGCCGTGCTGTCGTGGGGCGTCCCGATGCTGCCGCGCCATCTGCTCGAGCGCTACGTCAAGGAAGGCAAGATCAAGGACGCGCCCCAGAACTGGAGCGCGCCGGTCGGCACCGGACCGTACCGGTTCAAGGAGATGAAGAGCGGCGAGAAGGTCGTGGTGGTGGCCAATCCCGACTACTTCAAGGGCAAGGTCCACATCGCGCGGATCGTCTATCGCATCATCCCCAGCCAGGCCACGATCTTCCTGGAGCTGAAGGCCAAGGGGGTCGACCTCGCCAGCCTCACCGCGCTGCAGTACAAGCGGCAGACGCAGTATCCGGCGTTCGAGAAGGCCTACAACAAGTTCCGGTACTCGCGAGGCAGCTACACCTACTTCGGCTTCAATCTGAAGGACAAGCGCTTCGCCGACCGCCGTGTCCGGCTGGCCTTCGCCCACGCCATCAACCGACTGGAGCTGCTCGAGGGGGTTGCCCAGGGCCTCGGGCGCCCGGCCAGCGGGCCCTTCCGGCCCGGCACCTGGGCCGACAATCCGAAGGTCAAGCCCATGGCCTTCGACCCCAAGCGGGCCGTCACGCTGCTGGCCGAGGCCGGGTGGAAGACCCGCAATTCCGATGGGCTCCTGGTCAAGGACGGCCAGCCATTCACATTCGAGCTGCTGACCAACCAGGGCAACGACGAGCGCAAGAAGGTGGCCGAGATCATCCAGGCCTCGCTGCGGGAGATCGGCGTGGGTGTGGAGATTCGTATCCTCGAGTGGGCGGCCCTGCTCAAGGAGCACATCAAGAAGCGCCAGTTCGACGCCATCGTGCTCGGCTGGGGCACGGGCGCCGATCCCGATCAGTTCGTCGTGTGGCACTCCTCGCAGTCCGGGCCCGACGACCTCAACCACATCTCCTACGCGAACGCCGAGGTGGACGCCCTGCTGGAGGCGGGCCGCTCGTCGTGCGTGCAGGCCGATCGCGCGCGCTTCTACCAGCGGCTGCACGAGGTGCTGGCCGAGGATCAGCCCCTGGTCTTTCTCTACTGGCAGGACTCGCTGCCGGCGGTGTCCTCCCGCATCTTCGGCCTCGATCCCGGACCGGCCGGGATCAAGTGGAACCTCGACACCTGGTTCGTGCCCAAGCACCTGCAGCGCTACACGGCCGAGTGACGGCGGACCGCGTCCGCTGACGTAGAATACCGACCCATGCTCGCGTATGCCCTGCGACGCCTGCTGCTGGCCGTCCCCCTCCTGATCGGCATCACCCTGGTCTCGTTCATCGTGATCCACCTGGCGCCCGGCGATCCCACGCAGCCCGGTGGTGACCCGTCCCTCAATCACGACCCCAAGGCCTACCAGCAGATGATGGAGCTGTACGGCCTCAACAAGCCGCTGCCCGAGCAGTACTGGAACTGGCTCACGCGTCTGGCTCGCCTGGACTTCGGCAAGTCGTTCGCGCCCCACGGCCGCCCGGTCCTGTCGATGATCGCCGAGCGGCTGCCGATCACCCTGCTGCTGAACGTCGTCGAGATGCTGATCATCGTGGCCCTGGCGGTGCCGGTCGGTGTCGTGTCGGCCACCCGCCAGTACTCCACCTTCGACAAGGTCACCACCATCTTCGTGTTCCTGGGCTTCGCCACGCCCGACTTCTGGCTGGCGCTGCTGCTCATGATCCTGTTCGGCATTCAGCTCGGCTGGCTGCCGATCTCGGGGCTCCGCTCGCCCATGGCGGAGTACCTGTCGTTCTGGGAGCAGCAGGGCGACTTCCTGAGCCACCTGGTGATGCCGATCATGGTGGCCACCTTCGGCGGGCTGGCCGGCTTCTCGCGCTACATGCGGCAGAGCATGCTGGAGGTGGTCCGGCAAGACTACATCCAGTCGGCCCGGGCCAAGGGGCTGGCCGAGCGCGTGGTGATCGGCAAGCACGCGCTGCGCAACGCGCTGCTGCCGATCGTCACCATCCTCGGCCTGTCGCTGCCGACGCTCATCGGGGGCAGCGTCATCGTGGAGACGGTCTTCGCCATCCCCGGCATGGGCCAGCTCATGGTGCAGGCGGCCTTCGAGCGCGACTACCCGGTGCTGATGGGCAATCTCGTCATCGTCTCCACCCTCACGCTGACGGCCAACCTCATGGCCGACCTCACCTACAGCCTGGTCGATCCGCGCATCCGCGTGGGCCGGCGCCGCCGCTAGCTCGTGAGGGGATTCTGGAAGGCCTTTCGGCGCAACAAGCTGGCGATCGTCGGCGGCTTCGTCGTCACGTGCCTGGCCCTGCTGGCCGTGCTCGCCCCGATCATCGCGCCGTGGGATCCCAACCGGCCGGACGTGAAGATGATCCTCGACCCGCCGTCGAGCCACCACCCGTTCGGCACCGACCAGCTCGGGCGCGACGTGCTCTCGCGCATGCTGTTCGGCGCCCGGGTGTCGCTGGCCGTCGGCTTCGTCTCGGTCGGGATCGCCGCCACCATCGGCATCCTGCTCGGCGCGACCGCCGGCTACTACGGCGGCATGGTGGACGCCTCGATCATGCGCCTGGTCGACCTGGTCCTCGTCTTTCCGCGCTTTTTCCTGCTGCTGGCCGTGCTGGCCTTTCTCAAGCCCTCGATCTGGACGATCATGGCGGTCATCGGCATCACCGGCTGGATGGGTGTGGCCCGGCTCGTCCGCGCGGAGTTCCTGGCCCTCAAGGAGCGCGAGTTCGTGCTGTGGTCGCAGTCGGTCGGCGCCAGCTCGGTGCGGATCATCTGGCGCCACATCCTGCCCAACGCGATGGCGCCGGTGCTGGTGGCGATGACGCTGGGCATCCCCGCCGCCATCCTCACCGAGTCGGGGCTGTCGTTCCTGGGCCTGGGCGTGCAGCCGCCCCACGCGACGTGGGGCAACATCCTCAACGAGGGCAAGGACGCCATCGAGCTGGCGTGGTGGCTGTCGGTCTATCCCGGCCTGGCGATTCTCGTCACCGTGCTCTCCTACAACCTGTTCGGCGAGGGCATCCGCGACGCGCTCGACCCGCGCCTGCGCCAGAGCGCCGGCCGCGTTGTCACCCGGGGCGGCTAGCGGTATACTCCGCCGTCGCTTCGTGCCGAAGTGGCGGAACTGGCAGACGCGCACGTTTGAGGGGCGTGTGGGGTAACCCGTGGGGGTTCGAGTCCCCCCTTCGGCACCAT
>JBGQLG010000137.1:0-14740 GCA_041499965.1 Methylomirabilia bacterium | reverse complement strand
CTCATCGGCATCGTGGCCGAGGGAGCGGGGCTGGCGGTGGGCCTGGCCCTGGTGAGCGCGGCGTGCGCGATCGTGGCCGCGGGAGCCGGCGCGGTGCCGGAGCCGTAGGTGTGGGTCAGCAGCTCGCGCAGCGCCATGCGCGCGCGGTGCAGGCGCGACTTCACCGAGGCGACCGACTCGCCGAGGATCTCCGACACCTCCTCGCTGGACAGCTCCTCCACGTCGCGCAGCAGCAGGACAGCGCGGTAGTGGTGGGGCAGCCGGTCGACGGCCGCGCGGACGACGGCACTGCCCTCCCGCGACAGCAGCGTCTCGTCGGGCATCTGTGACCAGTCGGCGATCAGGAACGAGCGATCGCCCTGGCGGTGACCGTCCTCCTGGTACCTCGGCAGCAGGTCCTCCAGCGGCTGCTCGAGCTCGTTGCGCTTGCCGCGGCGCTTGTTCAGCGCCGTGTTGACCCCGATGCGGTAGAGCCAGGTGCCGAGCGCCGCCCGACCCTCGAAGCTGCCCGCCTTGCGGAAGAGCGTCAGGAACACGTCCTGCACGACCTCTTCGGCGTCGGCGGACGAGCGGCAGATGCCGTTGGCCACGCGGTAGACACGGGAGGCGAAGCGCTCCATGAGCGGCTCGAGCGCGCCGGCGTCGCCGGCCCGCAACCGCTCGAACAGGGTCACGTCGCTCGTCTCGGTGGGGTGCATGGCTACGCCTTGAGCTGCTCGGCGACGAAGGGGGTGCAATGGAGCAACGGCACCCCGCGGGTGCCGAGCGCTCGGAGTAGCGCGACGCCGCGTCGCTCGACGAAGGTGACGTGGGAGAGATCGAGCGTGACGGTGTGGGCCGGGAGGAGCCGGTCGCACGTGCGCTCCAGCTCGTCGACCCAGGGGCCGATGAGCTGCCCCTCCAGCTGGAGCATCGCGTTGCCGGTCGCCGGTTCGCTCGTCACGATCTTGAGCACGCCGGGGTTCTACGCAAGGACCGTGCTAGGCCCGCCGGGGGGGCGTCGCCGGAGGCCGGGTATTGCCCAGGGCGGGTTTGCGCGACACGGTACCCGGGCGGAGGCGCCCCGGACACCGAGCGCTCGTGGCCCGGCCACGGAGGGTCGAGGGGGGTACCCCGAAGTCTCGTGGCGGAACGCCGGGCGCGGGCGGGACGGCCACGATATATCACGACGTGAGAGAGTCATATCACTTCGTGATAGGCTGAGCCGCCGGGCGGGGGTCACCGATGACACCAGCAGAGATGCGCAGGCGCCGGAGCTCGCTGTGGCCGACCGTGCGGGCGGCGCTCGTCTTCGCCGTCGTGTTCGCCATCGTGCTGGCGAGCTGGTTCCCCGACGCGCCGCGCCGGTCACTCGCCGAGCGACTCGACATCCTCCTGCTCCTGGTCTTCCTGGGCGTCGTCATCGCGTTCACGGTCGAGGCCGATCCGCCGCCGTCCGAGGGCGAGCGGCGGGGCTGGCGGCTGCGCGTCGGCGGGCTGGCCGTGCGTCGCCGCAAGTAGCCCCGGGGCCTACGAGGCCGGGGCCTCCTGGCCGGGCCGCCGGATCCCCAGCTTGTCCATCCGGCTGCGCAGCGTGTTGGGGTGCAGCTTGAGCAGGCTGGCGGCGCCGCGGGGCCCCTCGATCACGCCGTTGCTGCGCTGCAGCGCCGCGGCGATCTGTGTCCGCTCCAGATCCTCCAGCATCTCGACGAGCCCGACGTCCGGCCCGGGTGGCGCCGATGCCGCGGGGGCCGTCGGCGGCGGGGCCCCGACGGCCGGCGCGCGTCGCAACACGTCGTCATCCAGCTCGAGGACGGGGCCCGGCGCCAGCACCACCGCCCGCTCGATCACGTTCTGCAGCTCGCGGATGTTGCCCGGCCAGTCGTAGGCCACGAGCCGGGCCATCGTCTCGGGCGACACCAGCTCCACGCGCTTGCCGAACCGCTTGCCGTACCGCTCCAGGAAGAACATCGTGAGCTGGGGGATGTCGGCGCGCCGCTGCCGCAGCGGTGGGACCTCCAGGGGGACGACGTTGAGGCGATAGAAGAGATCGGCGCGGAAGCGTCCGGCCGCGACGGCCGCTTGCAGGTCACGGTTGGTGGCCGCGATCACCCGCACGTCGACGGGGACCGTCTGGCTGCTGCCCACCGGCTCGAACTCGTGCTCCTGCAGCACCCGCAGGAGCTTGACCTGTGTCTCCAGCGGCAGCTCGCCCACCTCGTCCAGGAAGATGGTGCCGCCGTCGGCGAGCTGGAAGCGGCCGACCCGGCGCTCCAGCGCCCCGGTGAAGGCGCCCTTGACGTGACCGAAGAACTCGCTCTCGACCAGCCCCGCCGAGATGGCGCTGCAGTTGACCTTCACGAGCGGCCGGGTACGGCGCGTGCTCTGGTGGTGGATGGCCCGGGCGATCAGCTCCTTGCCGGTGCCGGTCTCGCCGGTCACCAGCACGGTGGAGTCGGTCGGCGCCACCTTCTCGACCCGGCGCAGCACCGCCAGCAGCGCGTCGCTATTGCCGACCATCTGGGCAAAGTCGTGCTCGCGGTGGATCTCCTCCTGCAGGTAGGCGTTCTCGCGCTCCAGCCGCGCCGACAGCGCCGCGATCTGCTCGTAGGCCCGCATGTTCTCGATGGCCACCGCGATCTGGCCGGCGACCTCCTGCAGGAAGGCCACGTCGGCCTCGGAGTACTGGCCGATGCGGGTGCTGGCCACGGCCAGCGTGCCGATGCAGCGCGCCCGGACGACCAGGGGTACGATCACGTACGAGCGCACGCCGTCGGCGAAGGCCTGGGCCTCGGTCGGATACTGCTGCTCGCGCTCGAGATCACGGCGCACGAACGGGCGCTGCTGCTGGAACACGAGGCCGACGTGGCTCTCGGTGGCGGGGATCTCCAGCCCGACGACGAAGTGCGAGGTGGGCAGCGAGGACTCCAGCACGAACAGGCGCAGGACGTCGCGCTGGGGGTCGTGCAGGAAGATCGCCGTGCGCTCGAAGGGCACCACGCGTCGCAGCGCGGCGGAGATGGCGGCGAACAGCGCCTCGCGGGTGGGGTTGGCCACCAGCGCGTTGGTAATTTCGAGCAGCGTGCGATACCGGTCCGCCTCGCCCGCCGGCTGCCGGGTGGAGGTCTCGCTCATGAAAAGGCGACATCCATGGGGCCGTATTCTATCCGGCCGGAGCGCGCCGGGCGCCGCCGGCGGCCGATTTCACATGGTTGTGACAACCGGGGGGTTCGCTGGCCCGGGGCGTGAATCGAGAGCATCCCAGCAGCGTCCAAAGGGTATGAAGGCGTACAAAGCAGCCCTCGCAATCGCGCTCGTTCTGCTCTTCGGATGGGTCGGCATCGGTGATGCGGCCGGGGGGGGCGGTCATAGCGGTGGGGGCGGCCATGGTGGCGGTGGGTCCCACGGCGGCGGCGGGTTCCACGGCGGCTTCCATGGCGGCGGCGGCTTCCACGGCCATCCCGGCTTTCACGGGCGTGGTTTCGTCGGCGTGGCGCCGTTCTACCCGTGGTATCCGGGGTATCCGTACTACCAGGACTACCCGGACTACGCGTACACGCCGCCAGCGGCCGGGTACTGGTACTACTGCTCCAGCGCCGGGAACTACTATCCCTACGTGCAGTCCTGTCCCGAGCCCTGGGTGCCGGTGCCTGCCCGCTAGGCAGCGCGGTGCGTCGCCTCGGGCCGGAGGTTGACGTCCCAGGCGCGCGAGGCGGCGACGACGAAGCCGGCGGCGGCCGGGAGCGCGTCGAGCTCGTCGCGCGTCCAGCAGCGCATGACGAACGCGTGGTCGGCCACGGTCGTGGCCCCCGCCGCCGTCAGCGTGTGGCGCTCGGTGATCCGCATTTGCCGGGTCGCGTGATCGAGCCGCGTCTCACTCCGGAAGACGAGCGTGCCCTGCCCGGTCTCGACACGCGCCCAGGCGGCTCAGCTCCACGGTGTACCGGCCGGTGCCGCAGCCCGCGTCGAGGACTCGCGCCCCGGGCGGCCGGCCCCGGGCGGTGAAGAGCGCCGCGATCGTGGCGCACTCCGCGGCGACCGGCCGATCGCTCAGCAGGTCGTACGCCCATGCGAAGGCGCCGTAGAACGGGCGCGGCATGGGCCCATCTTACCGACTGGATGCTAGGGACGGGGGATCGACCCCGCTATGATGGGCCTCAGCCCGCGGGGCGGATCTTCAGGATGGAGGAGACCATGCGTCGATTGATCCTGGCGGCTCTGATCGTGGCAGCGGCGGTAGTGCCCGCTCATGCGCAGGTGCACGTGGACATCGGCATTCGCCTGCCGGGTCCGCCCGCTCTGGCGATCATTCCCGGAGCGCCCGTTTACTATGCGCCGCAGGCCCCGGCCAATGTCTTCTTCTACGACCATCAGTACTGGGTGTTCCACGGCAACGGCTGGTACGCGGGGCCGACCTGGAACGGGCCGTGGGTGGTCGTGAACCCCGTGTACCTGCCGGGGCCCCTGCTGCGCGTCCCGGTGCGCTACTACCACGTGCCGCCTCCGCAGTGGCACGCGTGGCAGCGCAGCGCGCCACCGCGTTGGGACGGCCACTGGGGCGGTGAGTGGCGCGAGGCCGCGCGCGAGCGCGAATGGCGCGAGCGCGAAGAGCACTGGGACCACCGCAAGCACGACGACGACAGGCACGACAACCGCGGCCGCGGTCACGGCCGGTAGCGGTCGCCGTGTCGCGCCGGGAGCCGAGGTCTGGCAGAATGGCGCGATGCCGATACCGACGCCCGATTTCCTCTACGGCACCGCCTGGAAGGAAGACCGCACCCCGGCCCTGACCGAGCTGGCGCTGCGCCAGGGCTTCCGGGGCATCGACACCGCGAACCAGCGACGCCACTACTTCGAGGCCGGCGTGGGGCAGGGACTGGCGGCGGCCTATCAGGCGGGCCTGGTCACGCGCGCGGACGTATTCTTACAAACGAAGTTCACGTACGTGGACGGGCAGGACCATCGGCTGCCCTACGATCCGGCGGCGGATCTCTCGACGCAGGTCGCTCAGTCGATGGCCAGCTCACTCGAGCATCTCGGGACCGACCAGGTCGACAGCTACGTGCTGCACGGGCCGGCGTCCGGGCGAGGGTGGAGCGACGCCGACGCCGAGGTGTGGGCGGCGATGGTGCGCGAGCGCGATGCCGGCCGCACGCGGCTGCTGGGCGTGAGCAACGTCTCGCTGCGGCACCTGCAGCAGCTGGCGGCCAGCGGCGCCGAGAGCCCGCACTTCGTGCAGAACCGCTGCTTCGCCCGCCTCGGCTGGGACCGCGACGTGCGCGCGTTCTGCGCCGAGCACCGCATCGTCTACCAGGGCTTCTCGCTGCTCACCGCCAATCCGGAGGTGTACCGTGACCGTTTCGTCGGCGGCATCGCCGCCCGCGAGCGGACGACACCGGCCCAGGTGATCTTCCGCTTCGCCCAGGCGGTCGGCATGCTGCCGCTGACCGGCACCTCCGACCCCGAGCACATGACGCAGGACCTGGCCGGCCGCACGCTGACGCTGTCGGGCGACGAGGTGCGGGCGATCGAGGCGCTGGTCGGCTGACTACGACTGGCCGCTGAGGTCGAGCACGTCGGTGGCCCAGCGCACGAGCTCCGGCACGCCGAAGACGAGGACGCGAGCGAGGAGCCAGCTCACCAGCGCGCCGACGATGGCCGACGCGCGCGAGCCGAGCCGGTCGAGCAGGACGACCAGGAACAGCCAGATGACCAGCGCACTGCCGGTCCAGACGGCAAGGTCGGCGAGGGGAAGCCGAGGACCGAGGGGGCTCACGGCCGATTCATTATAGGGTTCGCGTGTCCAGAAAGGTGGGCGACATGTTCGGTCTGACGCCGCTCGGCACGTTTCACACCGCGGTCAGCTTGATCGCCGTGGCCGCCGGACTCGTCGCTCTCATCCGCGACAAGCGGATCTCCGCGGCAAACGCGCTCGGGAAGACCTACGTGGTCACGACGGTCATCACCTGCGTGACCGGCTTCGCCCTCTTCCAGCACGGCGGCTTCGGCAAGCCTCACGTGCTGGGCATCATCACGCTGGTCGTGCTGGCGGTGGCGCTCGTGGCGGGATGTTCCAGCGTGTTCGGTCGGGCCTCGCGCCGGGTCGAGGCCGTGAGCTACTCGGCGACCCTCCTGTTCCATCTCATCCCCGGCATCACGGAGACGACGACCCGCTTGCCCCCCGGAGCGCCGCTGGTGGCCAACGCGGATGCGCCGGCCCTGCAGGTGGCGGCCGGTGTCCTGTTCGTCGCGTTCCTGATCGGCGCCGTGCTGCAGGTGAGGCGGCTGGGCTCGTAGCGTTCTAGCGCGTCGGAGGGGGCGGGCTGACTGCCGGCGGCGGCGGTGACGCGGCCCGCGCTGCTGCTGGGCCCTTGACCCGGTCCAGGCCGGGATCGTCCACGAACGTCGCGTAGCCCCCGGTGATGAGAACCACCGTGTCGCCGGGGTCGAGCAGGACGTCCAGGTCGCCGACCTTCTGCGTGAAGGTGACCAGCATCGGTCCTTGCGCTGTGGCCACCTTCACGAGGAGCCGATTGCCCTCGCGCTGTTTGCGCACGACCTGACCTTCGAGGCGCTCGCCGGCCCCGCTCACCGAGTGGGGGATGTACGGGGCGACCAAGGCCGGTCCCTTCGTCGCGGCGCCGACGCCGAGGACGAACCCCACCAGCAACGTGACGGTCAGAATCAGCCAACCCTTTCTCACGCCGTGGCCTCGCTCGTCATCGCGGGGGCATTGTACAGCCTGCGGCCCCACCCCAGCGGTCGAGGAGTCCCGTGCCCGCTCAGGCGATCGTCACGCCGCTGTCCACGGGCAGGATCTGGCCGGTGACCATGCGGGACTCTTCACAGGCCAGGTAGAGCGCGGCGTTGGCGATGTCCTCCGGCTGGATGAGGCCGAGCAAATGCGACTGCGCGAGCTTGTCGATCGCCGGATTGCCGGCCATCAGCTTCTGCACGCGGGCCGTCATGGTGGCGGACGGAGCAATCGCATTGACCCGCACGCGCTGGGGCGCGAACTCGACGGCCAGCGAGCGGGTCAGCGCGGCGACCCCGCCCTTGGCGGCCGTGTAGCAGTCGCGGCCGGTGATCCCCATCAACGCCAGGTTGGACGCCATGTTGATCACGGCGCCGCCCCCGGAGCGGATCAGCGCGGGAATGCCGTGACGGCAGCCGAGAAACGTGCCGAAGAGATCCAGCTTGATGACGCGCCAGAATTCCTCGATCGGCGCCTCGACCACGGTGTTGTCCTGCGGCGTGGAGCCGCCCGCGTTGTTGTGCAGCACATCCAGGCGGCCGAACGTGTCCACCGTGATGCGAATCGCGGCCTGCAGGCTCGCCTCGTCCGTGACGTCGGTCCGGATGGCGATCGCGCCGTGACCAGCGAGGTGCGCCGTCTCCTCGGCCGCCACCACGGCGATGTCCGCCACGACGACGTGAGCCCCTTCCCGCGCGAACAGCACGGCGGTGGCCCGCCCGATCCCAGCGGCCGCGCCCGTGATGAAAGCGACCTTCTCGGCCAGTCGTGCCATGGACGGACTTGTAGCACAAGCCTCGGCGCCACTGCCGGCGAGATTGGCGGCAGGGAAGAGCGGAATGCTCAACGGGCTGCTCCTGCCTCATCGCCGTCAGCGATGACGAACGATTCGATCGGGCCGAAGCCGATGTTCTCCAGCGTATAGGTGATGCTGACGTTGACGCCGGAAGCGGTCGTCGTCGCCGTGCTGGCTGCCGCCACCGCGACAGCGGGGCCGACGCCGATGCGGGTGGCGCTGGCGCGGAGGTTGTTGGTCTCGTTGGATTCAGCGATCAGATCGTCGTCGTCGGCACTCGCGATGACAAAGAAGGAACCGGGGAGATTGACCGATAGCGGCGTGACGATCGTCGCGGTGCCACCGGCGGCGATCGGCGGGACGTTCAGCAGGGCGCTGGTGAAGATGGCGTCGGCCGGGCTCGTCGTCGTGCTGATGAAGAGGCGCGAGTGCGAGGCCGGCGCGTGGCCGGGTGCCGCCGCGAGGTTCTTGACGATGTGCCTGACGGTCATCGTCGCGGCGCCGCCGACCGGAATGACGGCCGGCGTGAACGTCACCGACGTGACCGCCAGGTCGGGCCGAACGACGTTGAATGCGTCGGTGAGCCGCGTGTTGTTCGTGAGGTCGGCCTCGGTCACGACCCCGTCGGCATTGCTCGTAACCCGGATCAGGTAGCCGCCGGCCGGGAGATCGCTCGGCGACGGAATGCTGTCGGTGAAGACTGGCGACGTCGCCCCGGCCGGCAGTGGCGGCACGACACGGCTGATGTTGAGCGGGATGTCCGCGGAGCCGCTCGGATCAGTCCGCGGGACGAGGTGGAAGCCGATGGTAAAGCTCGCCGAGGTGGCGGCACCACCCTGGTTCTTGACGGTGTAGCTGACGCTCACGTTGGAGCCGGGCAGCACGGACGTCGCCGGCGTGGTGGCGGTTGGCACGATCAGGTCGGCGCCGAGGATCAGCGGAGTGACGCTGGCCCGCACGTTGTTGTTCTCGTTGGCCTCGAAGATCGTCTCGGCGCTATCAGTCCGCACGACGAAGAAGTACGTGCCGGCCGGGATTCCGGACGGGACGTTGAATGGAGTCGTCAGAGTCTGGGAGCCGTTCGCCGCAATCGCACCGACGTTGACGGTGACCGCGGGGACGCCCGGCACCTGGCCCGCGAGCGTCTGATCGGAGGACAGCACGATCAGTGACTGCGAGGCGGGCGCGCTACCGGGCACGGGCGCGATGTTCTGCACCACGTGGGTGACGCTGACATTCTTGCCGGGCGCCGGAGTGGAGTCGATCGCCGAGGGGGTAAACGTGACCGAGGAGACCGTGAGGTCCGGCCTGACGACGTTCAGCACCCCGGTGAGCCGCGTATTGTTGGTCTCATCGGCCTCGCTGACGGCGTGGCCGGGATCGGCGATGAGCTTGATGCGGTAGGTCCCGGCGGGAACGCCGCTGGTCACGTCGCCCGGGATCGGGGCGTTGCTGGTCAGCGACTGGCTGGCGCCGGGTGCCAGCGTCACGCCGGAGCGAGGCGGTCCGATCGGGATATCGCCACCGCCGGTCGGAGTACCGGCCGTGTTCACGGGCACCAGAGCAAACCCGACGTCGAACGGCCCGGTCGGCGAGCCACCCTGGTTCTTGACGGTGAAGGTCACGCTGGCGTTTCTACCGGGCGCCACGGTCGTGCCCGTGGCGGCCGCGGTGAACAGGATGTCCGGGCCCACGATTAGCCGCACGGTGCTGAACCCGACGTTGTTGAGCTCGTTCGACTCCGCGATCGCGTTCGGAGCATCTGCGGTCGCGCTGAACACGTAGAGGCCGGCCGGGACCGTCGCCGGGACGGTGACCGTCTTGGCCACCGTGGCCATGGCAGCGGCGTTGATCGCCGGGACGTTGACGAACCCGAGATCGGCGACGTCGCTGGTGTTCGTGCTCAGCAGGGCCAGCGCCGACCACGAGGCGGGCGCGTTGCCCGGTGCCACGGCGAGATTCTTGACGACGTGGGTGACGCTGACGTTCGTGGCCGTGCCGACCGGGATGGCGATCGGCGAGAAGGCCACCGACGGTACGATCAGATCGGGGCGGGCGACGATGAAGACGCCGGTGAGACGCTCGTTGTTCGTCTCGTCGGCCTCGGCCACGGCGTGGCTCACGTCGGCGAGCACGCGGATCTTGTAGAGACCGGGCTCCGTGCCCGGTGGGATCGTGACGATGCTGGTCGACGCCAGGCTGGCGCCGGCCGCAAGATTCACGGCGACCCGCGTGGGCCCGATCGGGACGTCGTCGCCGCTGGAGACGCCGCTCTGTAGCACGGGCGCGAGCGCGAAACCGACATTGAAGCCGTTGGCCGCGTCGCCGCCCTTGTTCACCAGGGTGTACGTCACGCTGACGTTGGTGCCGGGCGCCGCTCCGGTGCCGGTGGCGGCGGCCGAGACCGTGAGGTCCGGCCCGATGAGGATGCGCGCCCCGCTGGCTCCGAGGTTGTTGCCCTCGTTCGACTCGACGACGGCGTTCGTGTCATCGGCGTTGGCCAGGAGGAAGTAGAAGCCGGGCGCCACCGTCGGCGGGATCGTCACCGTCCTCGTGACGGTGACGCCGGCCAGCGCGGCGACCGGGCCGACGGGCACCAGCCCGAAGTTGCCGATGGGCGAGTCGACGCTGCTGTTGCTGCTCGTCAGGTACAGGTGCGACTGCGATGCCCCCGCGTTGGCCGGCGCAGTCGCCAGGTTCTTCACGACGTGGGTGACGGTCACGCTGCCATTCGCCCTGCTCACCGCCGGCGCGAACGTCACCGACGAGACCGTGAGATCGGGCTGGACGACCCCGAGGAGCCCGGTCGTCATCAGCGTATCGTTGGACCGGTCGGCGTCGGCGATCTCGTGCAGGCCGTCGGACACCACGCGGATGCGATAGCTGCCCGGGGCCGTGTCGGCCGGGACTGGCACGGACACGGTCGTGGCGGGCGTGGACCCGCCGGCCGGGATCGACGGTACCGAGGGCGTGACGCTGAGGGAGACGCCGCTGGCCGTCGGAACGCCGGCGGGGCTCACCGGGACCAGGACGAAACCCACGTGCGACGGGTCCGACGGGGCGCCTCCCTGGTTCTTCACGACGTAGGTGACGCTGACGTTCGCGCCCGGCACCGCGCCGGCTGCCGTCGTCGCCGTCGTCACGGTGAGATCGGGGCCCACGATGATGGACATCGTGGAGGCGCCCACGTTGTTGGCCGTCTTGGCCTCGACGAACGCGCTGTTGTCGTTGGCTCGGACGAAGACGAAGTATCGAGACGGGCTCAGCCCGGAGGGAATCGGCACGGCCTTCGCCACCGGCGCGCTCGTCGCGCCCGGGTTGACGGCCGGCATGGCCACCATCCCCAGTGTGCCACCCACCACCGAGCTGAAGCTGCTGTTCGTGCCGAGATAGATGGCCGAGACCGACGCCGGGGCGTTGGCGGGGCTCGGCTCGACGTTGCGAAGCGTGTGCGCCACCGTGATGTTCTGGCCGGATCCGCTGGCGGCCGGCGTGAACGTCACCGACGGCACCGTGAGGTCGGGCAGGAAGATGGGAACGTAGTTCGTCGTCAGCAGCCAGTTGTTGTAGGGGTTCGACTCACCGAGCAGATTGTCGGGGTCGACGGTCACGCGGACGTAGTAGCTCCCGATCGGCGTCGTGGGGGGCACGGTCAGCACGACGTTGGTGAACGTCTGCGACGCGTGACTGTCGAGCAGGGCGACGGTGCGGCTGGGCCCGATGGGGATGTCGTCGCCGCCGCCGATCGACGTGAGTCCGAAGCTGAGGTCGACGCTGATGGCCGCCAGCCCGCCGAGGTTCTTGAGCGTGTAGGTCACGCTCACGTTGCCGCCGGGCGGCACGCCGCCGGTCGTGGTGATGGTGGCCGCGGTGACCGTGGGATCGGGGCCGAGGCTCTCCAGCGCCGCCAGGACGTCGAGCCGCCTGGGCAGCGCGGCGGCGCCGACCGCGCCGCTGCGCGTGTCGGAGATCGTCACGCCCGTGGACTGCAGCGCGTGCAGCAGCGTGTCGACGCTGGCCGCCGGCGCCATCTGCTTGAGGATCGCGAAGGCGCCGGCGACATGCGGCGTCGCCATCGAGGTTCCCGCGATCGTGGCGTAGCCGGTGCCGTCGATGCTCGGCAGGAAGTCCGAGATGCCGTCCGAGGCGGGGACCGAGGACGTGATCCACTGGCCGGGCGCGGCGAGGAGCGAGGGGAAGCTCGTGGTGCTCGCCACGTTCGAGAAGCTCGAGACACGGTTCAGGACCGGGCTCGGGAACTCGGGCCCGCCGTCGCCGGTGGAGGCCACGGCGACCGCGCTCGAGATGCAGGCCGGAAACGTGATCTGCGTTCGGAAGCCATTGTTGCCGGCGGCGACGACCGTGGCGATCCCCGCCGCGCGCAGGTTGTCGATCGCCAGCTTCATGGCGCCGCCAGCGACGACGTCGCAGCTCCCGGGGGCCGAGAATCCGGCACTCCCACCGAGGCTCATGTTGACGGCGACGACGGTGAACGCGCCATCACCAGCCTGGCTCTTCGCGAGTACGTGCTCGAGGCCGGCCACGATGTCCGAGGTGAACGCGATCGGACGGTTCGAAGCGTCGTGCGAATTGGAGAAGGCCTGCACCGCGATGATCCGGGCGCCGGGCGCCACGCCTGAGCGCGGGAGGGCGCTATTGGGGTCGCCGCCGACACCGGCCGCGATGCCGGCGACGTGAGTGCCGTGGTTGCACGGATTGAAGATGCCGCTGTTGGGGAGGTTGGCGACGAAGGTGCACGGTGCCGCCGCGCCCGTCCCCAGCTGCGTCTCCGCTCCGTGCGGGCAATCGCCGACACCGTCGGGGCCCGTGACGCCGCTCGCGAAGCATGCCTCGTCGACGATCTTGCCGCCGAGGAAGGGATGGTCGCGCTGCACGCCCGTGTCGAGGATGGCGACGACCGTGCCGGTGCCGTCGAAGCCCGCCATCATCGCCTGAGTCGCCCGGATCAGCGGGACGCTCTGGTGCAGCGTCGGCTCCAGGACGATGTCCTCGTGAACGCCCACCACGCCGACGCCACGCATCGAGTCGAGCGCGTGCAGCGCGCCGGGGCTCGCCTCGATCGCCATGTAGGGCATCGTGCGGTACTGGCGCACGACGCGATGGCTCGTCCCCCTCAGCCCGCCCCGCACGGTGCTCTGGGCCAGCGCGATGGTCTGGCGCTGCGCCACGACCGCGCCGGCGTCGGGGAGCGAGCTCTCGGGCACGGCGCCGGTGCCGCCGAGCTGGACGATGACGCGCACGCTCCCCTGAGCCATCGCCGATTGCATGAGGGCGCCGGGGACCACCGTGGTCTCCGCGGTTGTGCCGCGGCTGGCGAGCGCGAGGATCACGCACAGCGTCGTCGAGAGGAGCACGGATCGGAGAGCGAGCTTCATCGAGGTCTGCCCGGCGGACGAGCGGATCGCTGAAGGCCTAGAACGCTAGGCACGGTCACAGCCTGGCCGGGGAGCCTCGTTCGTCGCGGTAGCGTAGGGTTAGGAACTATAGCCGAAGCCGCCGTGGGACTCCAGGCCGTTCCGGTGAAGCCGGCGCGGGCGTATCGGCCGGGCATTGACCCTCCCCCGGCCCCAAGCTATCGTCGGCGGACCTGAGCCGCGCCCGGCGCGTGGGAGTGCTCGAAGACAACTCTGGGAGGGACCATGGACTTCTTCGACGCCGTGACGACGCAGCGGGCCATCCGCCGCCTCAAGCCCGAGCCCATCCCCGACGCCGTGCTCCGGCAGATCATGGACGCCGCCATCTGCGCACCGAGCGGCGGCAACCGCCAGGGCTGGAGCTTCCTGGTGGTCCGCGACCCGGCCAAGCGCGCGCGGCTCGGCGAGCTGTACCGCGAGGCGTGGAGCGAGCTGATGAAGACGCCGTACTACCGCGGCGCGTCGGCGGCGCCGCCCGACAGCCGCGAGGGCAAGATGGTGGCCTCCGCGCGGCACCTGTCTGAGCACCTCGGCGAGGCGCCCGTGCTCATCCTGGCCTGCGTCGGCACCGATGGCGCCAAGCCGACGCTGACCACCGGCGCGTCCATCTATCCGGCCGCGCAGAACATCATGCTGGCGGCGCGCGCGCTTGGCCTGGGAAGCTGCATCACCACGATCCACAAGTACCGTGACCCGCAGGTGAAGGAGCTGCTCGGCATCCCGGCGGAGGTCGAGACGGCCGCGCTGATCCCCCTGGGCTACCCGCTCGGGAAGTTCGGACGCCCGCCGCGCCGGCCGCTCGCCGAAGTGGCGCACGCCGACCGCTGGGGCCAGCCGTTCTGATCCCATGAGGCTCGGCACGTCAGTTCGGTTCCTGTTTCCGACCTCGCCGGCCACCCATGAACGATTTCGTAGCATCCTCGCGTCGATGCCGAAGGGGGCGTTCATCGAGCGACCGATGGGCGCGTATTCGGCCGGCGAACAGGCGCGCAATCTGATGGACGTCGCGTCGGCGGCCCGCGCGGCCGGGCTGGATGCGCTCCTGACCGGAGACAGTCACGCCGCCAACCCGGCCTATGCGGCGACGTTCTCCCCGTTGCCCACCGTCGCTCGGCTGATGAGCGTGACCGGAGACATGCCCGTGGGTGTGGTCCTGCTCGCGCCCTTCTACCACCCACTCCTGCTGGCCGAGCAGCTCGGCACGCTCGCCGCGTTCGCCGAGGGTCCGCTGATCGTCACCTTCGTCCTGGGCGGCCGCCCACCGCAGTTCCAGGCGTTCGGCATGGAGGAACGCAGCCGCGTCGGCCGTCTCGAGGAAGTCGTGATGGTGGTGCGGGCCCTGCTCTCCGGCGAGCGCGTCACTCACCGCGGCCGCTACTACACGCTGGAGGGCGCCACCATCAGCCCTCTGCCCCGGGTGCCCGTGGAGATCTGGCTCGGAGGGACGGTGCCGGCGTCCGCCGAGCGGGCCGGACGGCTGGGCGATGCCTGGCTGACGGGGCAGAACGCCGCGGACGAGGATCTCCGGCGCCAGCTCGAGCTGTACCGGGAAGCGGCGGTGCGCTCCGGGCGCCCAGCGCGGCCGGTCCTGCGGCGCGACATCTATGTCGGCGAGTCCGACGAGGAGGCGCGCGCCGTCGTCGGTGCCGTGCTCGCCGAAGGGTATCGCGGCACGGGTCTCGATCAGCTCCTCGTGGGGAGCGCGGAGACCGTCGTCCGGGATCTGCGCAGATACCGGGACATGGGCTTCGACTACGTGATGGTGCGCCACATCGT
>JBGQLG010000136.1:0-14802 GCA_041499965.1 Methylomirabilia bacterium | reverse complement strand
CTGTCGCCGTAAGTCGCTCCGGACTCGGCGAGCGCGGGCCCCCCCACCCCCAGAGGGGGCTGGGGCGCGGACGAGTTGAATCGTGGGCGGCTCGCGAGCCGAGCCCTGCGCTCGAACGGCGACGACGGCTCGCCACGGAGGCGCGCCCGCGCCCCTGGCGCCCGGCCCGCAGCGTCACCGTGCGCCACGAGGGTCCCTAGCGGTGCCATTGGCCAAGCGCCGTCGTTCGCTGCACTTCGTACCCGGCGGCCAGGAGCGGATGATCGCCAAGGCGCTGACGTTGCCGGCCGACGGGCTCATTCTCGACCTCGAGGACGCGGTGCCGCCGGATCGCAAGGTCGAGACGCGGCCGATCGTGCTGCGGTGGCTCAGCGAGCTGGACTTCGGCGGGCGCGAGCGGTGGGTGCGCATGAACCCGATCGCCACGGGGCTTGGCGTCGCGGACCTCGAGGCAACGATCGCCGGCCGGCCTGAGGGCTACGTCGTACCCAAGCCGCGTCACGCGGGCGACATTCGCGAGATTGCCCAGATCCTGGATCGACTCGAGCATCGCCACGGCCTGCCGAACGGCTCGACGCGGCTGGTGCTCATCGCCACCGAGACGCCGGAGGGATTGCTGAACATCCGCGAGGTCGCGACGGCGAGTCCCCGGATCGTCACGGTGTCGTGGGGCATCGAGGACCTGTCGGCGGCGATGGGGTTGCCGCGGGTGCGCGACGCCGAGGGGCGCTACCTCGACATCCCGCGCTACGCGCGCGTCATGTGCTCGATCGTCGCCTCGGCGGCCGGCCTCGACGCGATGGATACCGTCTACACCGACATCGCGGATCTGGCCGGGCTGCGGCGCGAGTGCGAGGAGGCGGTGGCGATGGGGTTCAGCGGCAAGATCTCGATCCATCCCTCGCAGATCGAGGTGATCAACGACGTGTTCACGCCGGACCCGGCCGTCGTGGCCGAGGCGCGCGAGCTGGTGGCGGCCTTCGAGGAGCACCGCCGGCGCGGCGCCTACGCCTTCCGCTTCAAGGGCCAGATGGTGGACGCCCCCCATCTCACGCGCGCCCAGAAGATCATCGCCCGAGCGGTGTGACGTGCGCGCGATGCTCCTGCGCCGGCCGGCCGCCGTCGCCGACCGCCCGTTGCGGATGGAGGACGTCGCCGATCCCGCGCCCGGCCCCGGCGAGATCCTCGTCCAGGTGCGGGCCTGCGGCATCTGCCGCACCGACCTGCACGTCGTCGAGGGCGAGCTGCCGATGCTGCGCACGCCGATCGTCCCCGGCCACCAGGTGGTCGGCCGCGTGGCCGCCCGCGGCGAGGGCGCCACGCGCTTCCGCGACGGCGATCGCGTCGGCATCGCGTGGCTTCGCCACACGTGCGGCCGCTGCCTCTACTGCGCGACCGATCGCGAGAACCTGTGCGAGCGGGCCGAGTTCACCGGCTGGCACGCCGACGGCGGCTACGCCGAGCTGGCGGTGGTCGACGAGGACTACGCCTACGCCATTCCCTCGGCCTTCGACGACGTCGAGGCGGCGCCGCTGCTGTGCGCCGGCATCATCGGCTATCGCGCGCTGCGGGTGGCCGCGGTGCGGCCGGGCGGGCGCCTGGGCATGTACGGGTTTGGCTCCTCGGCCCACGTGACGATCCAGATCGCCCGCGGCCGCAACATGGAGGTCTACGTGTGCACGCGCGAGCCGGGCCATCGCGAGCTGGCCCTCTCGCTGGGCGCGGCGTGGGCCGGCGACCTGCACGAGCCCATGCCGCACTGCACCGAGGGCACGATCCTCTTCGCGCCGGCCGGCGAGCTGGTGCCGGTGGCCCTGCGCAACCTGGCCCGGGGCGGCACGCTGGCCCTGGCCGGCATCTACATGACGCCGATCCCCGCGCTCGACTACGAGAGCGATCTCTTCTACGAGCGCGGCGTCCGCTCGGTGACCGCCAACACGCGCGCCGACGGCGCCGACTTCCTCGTCGAGGCCGCCCGGGTCCCGGTCCGGCTGGCCACGATGGAGTTCCCGCTGGAAGTCGCCAACCAGGCGCTGGAATTGCTCAAGGAAGGTGCGATCTCGGGCTCCGGGGTTCTCTTGACGGAGTAGGGTTTCCGGGTATCATCTCCCAACCCTTCAGCGAGGCAGGGAGTCTCCATGACGGACCAGCAGGATCTCATCGCGCGCGCGGCCCGAGTGCTTCCGGGCGGCGTGCTGGGTGGCCACCGCAGCGGACCCGGGCTCGAATTCGTCGTCCGGGACGCGCGCGGGCCGTACCTCTGGGACGCCGACGGCAAGCGCTACATCGACTATCTCCTCGGCTCCGGCCCCATGCTGCTCGGTCACGCCCATCCCGCCGTCGTCGAGGCCGTGCAGAAGCAGGCGGCCCACGGCACCACGTTCATGCTCCTCAACGAGCCGATCATCGCGCTGGCCGAAGAGGTCGTGCGGGCGGTGCCCGGCGCCGAGCAGGTGCGGTTCATGTCGAGCGGATCGGAGGCGACGTTCTTCGCTCTGCGGGTGGCCCGGGCGTTCCGGCGGCGCGACAAGATCATGAAGTTCGAGGGCGGCTTCCACGGCACCCACGACTACGCGCTCATGAGCACCAGCCCCCGCTCGCCGAAGGCGTTCCCCGCGGCGATGGCCGACTCGGCTGGCATCCCGCACGCCATCACCGAAGAGGTGCTGATCGCGCCGTACAACGACCTGGCCACGACCGAGGCGCTGATCGCCACCCACCACAACGAGCTGGCCGCGGTGATCGTCGAGCCGTACCAGCGCGTGATCGTGCCGCAGCCGGGCTTCCTCAAGGGCCTGCGCGCAGTGACCCAGCGCTACGGTGTCCCGCTGGTCTTCGACGAGATCGTCACCGGCTTCCGGCTGGCCTACGGCGGTGCCCAGGCGTACTACGACGTCGTGCCCGACGTGGCGGCCTTCGGCAAGGTGCTGGCCGGCGGCTTCCCGCTGGCCGCGGTGGCCGGCCGCGCGGAGATCATGCATCACTTCGACGCGGCGCTGGAGGGCAGCCCAGACTACGTCTGGCAGGCGGGCACGCTCAACGGCAACCCGGTCGCCGCCGTGGCCGGCCTCGCCACCCTCGGTGAGCTGCGCAAGCCCGGCGCGTACGAGAAGCTCTTCGCCACCGGCACCCGGCTGCGCGACGGGCTGGCCGCGCTGGCCCGCAAGCGCGGCATGCCGGCCCAGGTCAGTGGCGAGCCGCCGGTGTTCGACATCATCTTCACCGACAGCCCCGTCGTGGACTACCGCGCCACCCTCACCGCCGACCGCCGCCGCATCGCGCTCTTCAACGAGGAGTGCCTCAAGCGCGGCGTGGTCAAGGCCGCGAACAAGATCTACGTCTCGCTGGCCCACAGCGACGCCGACGTTGACGCGACGCTGGCCGTGTTCGACGAAGCGCTGGCGGCCGTGGCCGCCCGCACCACCTGATCACGGAGGAGGCCCCATGCACGTCAGCCGTCGTGACCTGCTCGCTCTCGGCGGACTCACCCTGGCCGGCGCCACGCTCGCCCCCTCGCTCACGCGCGCGCAGGCCCCCAAGCGGGGCGGCACGCTGTCGATCCGCACGTGGGACCCGCCGCACTTCGATCCGTTCCAGACCATCTCCTACAAGACCCACATCGCGCTGAGCTTCACCCACAGCCGCCTCCTCAAGCACCGGGCCGGTCCGGGCGTCGTGCCCGGCACCTTCCCGCTGGAGGGCGACCTGGCCGAGTCGTGGACCCAGCCGAGCGATACCACCTACGTCTTCAAGCTCCGCCGGGGCGTGAAGTTCCACAACAAGCCGCCGGTCAACGGGCGCGAGCTCACGGCCGACGACGTCGTGTTCAGCGTGAACCACTTCCTCACCGTCAAGGGCAACGCCAACGCCTACATGCTGAAGTCGGTGGACAAGGTCGAGGCGGTCGACAAGTACACGGTGAAGTTCACGCTCAAGGAGCCGTTCGTCTGGTTCCTCGACATGCTGTCCAATCCGCACGCGGTGGCCATCGTGGCCAAGGAAGTGCTCGACAAGCACGGCGACTTCAAGAAGTGGGAGTCGGTCATCGGCACCGGCCCCTGGATGCTCGACGCCTACAGGCCCAACGTCAGCCTCACCTACGTCCGCCACCCGGGCTACTTCATCGCCGGCCAGCCCTATATCGATCGCATCGAGGCCTCCGTCGACGAGGACAACGCCTCCCGCATGGCGGCGTTCCTCAGTGGCAAGTACGACATCGGCTGGGAGTTTCCGGGCACGATCAACCGGGTCGACTGGGTGCAGATCAAGGACACGCTCAAGCAGAAGCGGCCGAAGCTGCAGACGATCGAGTTTCCCTCGCCCGTCATGACCCACATCTCGATGCGTGGCGACCAGAAGCCATTCAGCGACGTGCGCGTGCGGCACGCGATGTCACTGGCCATCGACCGCAAGGCCATCATCGAGTCCGTGTTCGAGGGTGTCGGGGCGATGAACCCGCCGATACCGGCGGGGCTCAAGGAGTGGTCGGTGCCGTTCGACAAGCTCGGCGAGGGCGCGAAGTACTACAAGTACGACCCGGCCGAGGCCAAGCGACTGCTGGCCGCCGCGGGCTACCCCAACGGTTTCCCGGGCACGATGTGCTTCACGACCTACGGCTCGACGGTCCTGGTGGACCTGATGCAGCTCGTGATGAAGGATCTCAAGGCGGTCGGCATCGACGCCAAGCTCGACCAGAAGGAGTACGGCGCGTACATCGCCACCTGCTTCTACGGCAAGTTCGACTCGATGACCCTCGGGCCGCAGACGGGATTCCTGGAGCCCGACAATTTCCTGTTCGGCCAGTACTACCCCGAGGAGCTGAAGAATCAGAGCCACATCAACGACCCGGTGGTGGCCGACATGCTCGTCCGCCAGCGGCGCACACTCGACGTGGCCAAGCGCCGGGAGATCATCTTCGACATCCAGCGCCACCTGGCCAAGCAGCAGTACTACGTGCAGATGCCCTCCCAGATCTACATGGGCGTCTGGGAGGGCGCGCTGAAGAACTACGCGCCCAACATGGGCTACGACTACGGCGGGCGGCTGCAGGCCGCCTGGCTCGATCGGTAGAGGGCCCCGGAGCCGGTCCACGGGGGTTTCGTGCTCAGGCGCTACGTCGCCAAGCGGCTGCTGATCGCGATCCCGTCGCTGCTCATCGCGTCGCTGATCGTCTTCACGCTGCCGCGCCTCATCCCCGGCGACGCCGTCCAGCTCATGCTGGCCGAGAAGGCGTACGCCAAGGACCTCGACGAGCTGCGGGCCAAGCTCGGCCTGGACCGGCCGATGTACGTGCAGTACTTCGAGTGGGCGGGCCGCGCGCTGCGCGGCGATCTCGGCGAATCGCTGTGGACGCGCCGGCCGGTGCTGGAGGAGATCGGCCAGCGGCTGCCGGTCACGCTCACCCTGGCCGTCCTGGCGCTGATCTTCGCGCTGGCCATCGCCATTCCGGTCGGCGTGATCTCGGCCGCGCGCCACGACACGCTGGCCGACTTCATCGCGCGCAGCGCCGCCATCCTCGGCCTCTCCGTCCCCGGCTTCTGGCTCGCCACGCTGCTGATCGTGCTGCCGGCCATCTGGTGGGGCTGGCGGCCGGTGGGCGACTTCGTGGAGTTCGGCAGCGATCCGGTCCGCTACGTGCGGCAGCTCCTGCTGCCCGCGGCGATTCTCGGCATCGCCGCCTCGGCCGCGCTGATGCGGCTCACGCGCGGCATGCTGCTGGAGGTCCTCCGCCAGGACTACGTGCGCACCGCCCGGGCCAAGGGGCTGGCCGAGCGCCGTGTCGTGCTCAAGCACGGCCTGCGCAACGCGATCATTCCCGTCGTCACGCTGCTCGGCACCCAGCTGCCCCAGATCATCGGCGGCACCGTGGTCATCGAGTACGTCTTCGGGCTGCCCGGCATGAGCCGCTTCCTCTTCGACGCCATCAACCAGCGCGACTATCCGGTCATCCAGGGCGTCAACCTGCTGGTCGTCTCCACCGTGGTGATGGTCAACCTGGGCGTCGACGCACTCTACGCCGTCCTCGACCCGCGGATCCGCTATTGAGCCGGGCCGCGAACGCGCCGGCCACGCCGTGAGCACGCGCGTCGAGAGCCCGGAGCAGCTGGCCCAGGTGGAGCCCGCGCGCGCCCCCGCCCGGCCCGGCGGTCTCGGCGGGGCACGCGCGCTCGGCCGGTTCATCCGGCGCAAGCCGCTGGGCGCCATCGGCGCGGTGATCGTGATCGCGATGCTGGTGATGGCCGGCTGCGCGGAGTGGATCGCGCCCTACGGCTACGACGACACGATCCGCGGCGCCCGCATGAAGCCGCCCAGCGCGGCCCACTGGCTCGGCACCGACAACCTGAGCCGCGACATGTGGAGCCGCGTGGTCTACGGGGCCCGCGTGTCCATCACGGTCGGCTTCCTCACGATCGGACTGGCCATCGTGGCGGCCACGGCCATCGGGGTGTCGAGCGCCTACTTCGGCGGGGTGTGGGACCTCGTCGTCCAGCGCGTGGTGGACGCGTGGCTGTCCTTTCCCTACCTGATCATCATCCTGTCGGTGATGGCCGTCCTCGGCCCCGGCCTGCTCAACGTCGTCGTCTCGCTGGCCATCCTGATCGCCGCCACCAACTCGCGCGTGATCCGCAGCGCCACCCTGGCGGTCATGCAGCACAGCTACGTGGAGGCGGCCCGGGCGATGGGCTGCGGCCACGCGCGGATCATCCTGCGCCACCTGCTGCCGAACGTCACCGCCACGATCATCATCCTCGCCACGATCGGCCTCGGCGCCGTCACCCTCGCCGAATCCGCGCTGTCGTTCCTGGGCTTCGGCGTGCCGCCGCCGCACCCCTCGTGGGGTGGCATGCTGTCGGGCTCGGGTCGCACCTACATGTTCCGGGCGCCGTGGATGGCGGTGTGGCCGGGCGTGGCCATCTCGCTGGCCGTGTTCGGCTTCAACATGCTCGGCGACGCGCTGCGCGACGTGCTCGATCCGCGGCTGCGCGGATCGTGAATCTCGGCACGTGCGATCGGCGCCCGCGCTTGACCTCGGGCGCCGGCGGGCGTAGAGAGAAGGCGACGGAACGCGGATCCCGTTCCGTCGGACGCAACCTGCACGGACGAGGGGGTGCGAATGGACACCACGCCACCGGGCCGGGGACCCGCGCCGGGACGAGTCAGCTAGCGGCTCAGCCCGGCGCCGCCGTTGTTGATTGAAAGCTCCGGCGTTGCCGGAGCGCGCGGCCGTTGCGCCGCGCACACACACCAAGGGCCTGCCGCGGACGGAACGGCGACGCTCCGCCCGCGGCACCCGCTCAGGCGGCGCGCACGCTTGCGCAGCGGCGACACTGGCGGCTGTCGAGCTCGGCGCGGTTGGCCAGCCGCCCTTGGCACTTCTGGCAGCGCGCGTCGCGTAGCATCAGATGGTGCGCGCGGCAGGCCCCGGTCGATTCCTTCTCCGCGTGGCGGGTGCAGCCGCCCCAGACACACTTTCCGAACGTCGCCATGTGCACTCCTTTCCTTGTTCCGGTCGCTCACGTCGATGGCGAGTCTGCGCGCCCCGGGTGCAAGGCAGGTGCCGCTGGTGGTGGTGAGTCGCGACGCCGAGTTCCCGCCGGCACCGGGCGCGGTGAGGGAACTTCGTTACCGTTTTCGGCGATGACGACGGGCTTGTGGGGCGTCACGTCGGGTATGCCGATCTCCATCCTGACCGGCACCGTTCCCCCCGCGTGCCGCTGTCCGATCGCCGCGTTGCCGGCGTCCCCGCCGGCGACGGACGCCGGTGACACGCTCCTCGAGGCCCCGGCGTGGCCGGTGGCCGGTGCGACGCACTTCGTGCCGGCGTTCGCCGCGCTCACCGAAGCGCCACACAGCCTGCGTCTCGAGCTCTCCGTCCGCGTGGGCGGCGCCTGGTCGCCCTGGGCCGCGGGCGCCGCGCTGGGATCCACGTCGTTCCCGCCGCCCGCGCCGGTCGAGGCCCTCGACGTCGACATCGACGTCTTCCGTGCGCGCGCTCCGGTCGAGGCCGCGCGGCTACGCGTGCGGCTGCCCGGCGGCGAGGCCGCCGCGGTGCTCGGCTCGCCGTGGATGCTGACCCTGTCGGCCGCTGACACCGTGCCGCCCATTCCTGCGGGCGCCGACGCGGCGGCGCCGGGCGCCCGCATCGCGGTCCCACCGCGCAGCCAGATGGACGCCGAAGCGGCGATCGCCAGCCGCGTTTGCTCGCCGACGTGCGTGGCGATGATCCTCGATTTCTGGCGGCGACCGGTGGCGTTCGACTCGCTCGTGGCGGAGATGTTTCACCCCGAGCTGGACCTCTACGGCGTGTGGCCGGCGGCGATCAAGGCGGCGGGCCGGCGCGGGCTGGCCGGGTATCTTCTGCGCTTTCCGGACTGGGCCGCGGCGGCGTGGTGCCTCGAGCAGGGCTTGCCGGTGATCGCGTCGGTCCGGTATGCCGCCGGCGAGCTGACCGGCGCCGCGGCGGCCCAGACACCCGGCCACCTGGTGGTGCTCACGGGTTTCGACGGCGACGAAGCGCTCGTGAACGATCCGGCGGCAGACCGCGCCGCCACGGCCGCTCGCCGCTATCGCATCGACGAGCTCGAGCGCGTGTGGCTCGAGCGCACGGGCGTGGGCTTCGTGATCTTCCCGCCCACCTGGCCGGTCAGAGGTGGGTGATGCGCTCCTGGGGTGGGGGGGATTCGCGGCGAAGGCGGCGCTCCAGGATATCGCGGGCGATCGCGCGGCCGCCGAGGCCGAACGCCAGCGCCAGTGCGAACACGACGCCACCGAACGTGACCCCGAACGCCACCAGCACCATCTCCTTGCCGATGCCGATGTGGGTCAGGGCCGTGGCGGCGGCGAAGAGCAGCACACTCCAGTAGACGCCGCGGGCGACCAGCCGCGCTTCGGGCAGCCGCGCGTTCACGGCGGCGATCAGTACCCCCTGGCTCAGGAAGTTGGCGACGAGCCAGCCGACCAGCAGGATGAGCGTGGCGGCGAACAGGGGCGGCAGGAACGCCATGAGCAGGGCGGTCGCGCCCGGGGCTCCGGGCAGGGCCAGGCGATCGACACCCACGCTGGCGAACAGGATGAAGATGGCCCAGAAGCAGACGAGCGCGATGACGTCCGAGGGCAGGCGCAGGATACCGGAGCGGCGCAGCGATGGCGCCACCCCCCAGCGCTCGAAGAGGCGATCGACCCCGATGGCCCTGCCGGTCCGGGAGACGACCCGCCGCACGAGCCACCCGAGCACGAGGCCCCCGCCGAGCAGGATCAGAAAGACCAGTAGGCCGGGGATGACGGCAAGCAGCCGCTCGCGGACCTGCAGGAGCCCCGACCACACGTCGCCCGGCCACCCGTCGCCCATAGGAGGTTCCCTCTTGACCTTACACCCGGTACAATGCGGCGCAATGCGTTGGAGCATCGCCCCGTTCTTGGTCGTCTCGGTCCTGCTGGCCGCCGCCGGCTGTGCGAGCGACGAGCGTCAGTGGCTGAAGCTCGACTCGAAGTACACGACCGAAGAATTTCGCCGCGATCACGCCGGCTGCTCGAAGAGCGGCAAGCTGGACGACGCCTGCATGCGCGGCCACGGCTGGGTGGCCGTGAACCCCAGCGGCAAGGTGGAGACGTCCAAGGACCCGCGCGACACCGCCGGCATACCCACAGGTCAGCGGCGGGGAACCACCCAGGGTCAGCCGGGCTACTGAGCCGGGCGGCGCCTCAGCGCCGCCCGGCGACGCCGTAAATCTCGGGACGCTCTACCTCGATGTAGCGCTGGGCTAGGTCGACCGCCAGCGCGCGCACGCGATCGGCGGCCTCGGAATCCCCCGTGAGCAGCGCCAGGCGCTCGGCGATGCGGATGCATTGCTCGACCATCACGCGATCGCCAAGCATCCCGAACGCCTCGGCAGCGTCGAGCACGCCGTTGAGCGAACCCTGCCGGCGCGCGCGAAACAGCGCCGTCCAGTAGCTCTCGCGCGCCCGCGACTCGGCCGCCTTCCTGAACCCCGGGATCGCGCTGATGCGCAGAGCCGCGCCGGCGACCTCGACGAGCCCGCGCCAGCCCGGCTGATCGAGAGCGGCGGAATAGGCGTGACGCCAGGCGAGCACAGCCGCGCTGGCGTTGCTGGTTGCGATCGCCGCGTCCATGGCCTCCAGCTGGTTCGTCCATGGGGCCTGGGTCGCCTGGGTGGGTGCGGTCTCGACGATCATGGGTGGAGTCCTCCTGAGGATGAGGGGTCGGTGACGAGCATTGCCATGACTGCCAGGCCGGCGATGAGGAGCACCAATAGAAGCGCGCCCAGCGCGAGGATCGGTGTGTACCAACGTGTACCCCACCATTCCCGCATGACCGCTATTCCACCCCAAGAGCGCGCCAGCACGGTGGGGGGACAACGCAAACCGAGTACCAAGCAAGAACCCCGTTAAATCAATATCTTGTCCGATGCTGCGCTGCTCAGGCGGAGGCTCGGTGGTCAAGACTTGAACACCAACCTGCCCAGCCGCTCCAAAGCGAGGGTAAGATGCCGAGGCATGAAGGCCCTGGCCGATCTGGTCGGCGACAGCTCGGGCATCCGCTCGGTGCGGGAGACGGTCGCGCGGCTGTTGACCCGCCAGCGGGACGTGCGGCGGCTCCCGTCCATCCTGATCCAGGGTGAGACCGGCACCGGCAAGGGACTGCTGGCGCGGATGATTCATCGGGCCGGGCCACGCCCGGATGGCCCCTTCATCGACATCAACTGCGCGGCGATCCCCGACACGCTGCTCGAGGCGGAGATGTTCGGCTTCGAGCGGGGGGCCTTCACGGATGCCCGGCGCTCCAAGCCCGGCCTCTTCCAGGCCGCCCATCGCGGAACAATTTTCCTGGACGAGGTCGGGCTGCTGCCCGAGGCGCTGCAGGCCAAGCTCCTCAAGGTGCTGGAGGATCGGATGGTGCGCCGCATCGGCGCCACTCGCGACGAGCCCATCGACGTGTGGGTCCTGACCGCGACCAATGAGGATCTGAAGAGCCGCATCCGCGAGCGCCGGTTCCGCGAGGACCTCTACCATCGCTTGGCCGTGCTCACCGTCACGCTGCCGCCCCTGCGCGAGCGGGGCGGCGACATCGCCACGCTGGCCGAATACTTCCTGGCCCGCGTGTGCGGCGAGTACGGCGTGGCGCGCAGGACCCTCGCCGCCGACGCGGTCGCCGCCATGCACGCCTATCGCTGGCCGGGCAATGTCCGTGAGCTGTCGAACGTGATCGAGCGCGCGGTGCTGATGGCGTCGTCCAATGACATCACCGCCGAGACGCTCGCGCTCGAGGACGCGGCCCCGCCGGCGCCGGCGATCGCCGCGCACGCCGACGGGCCCGTCTCGCTCGACGACGCCATGCGTGAGCACCTGATCGAGGTGCTGAGCCAGACGAGCTGGAACATCTCGCGCACGGCTGCGCTGCTCGGGATCTCGCGCAACACCTTGCGCGCGCGGATGGACAAGTACGGCCTGCGCGACGCGCGGTCCGCTCCGCGGCCTCGCCCGGCGACCCCGTCGTCCCCGAAGCCGACGCCGACGCCGGCGAGCATCGCCGCCGCCGCCCCGGCGCCGGCCCTACCGCCGGCGCCGCCGGCGACGGCCCGCCGGTGGGAGCGTCGCCGCCTGGCCCTGCTGCGGGTGGCGCTGGTCCCGGCGGCCGGGCCGGACGCGGCGCTCGAGACGGCCCGCGCGCTGGAGACGTTCGTGGACAAGGTGCGTACGTTCGGAGGCCGCGTCGAGGGCATCGGCCCCATCGGATTCGTGGCGGCGTTCGGCCTGGACACGATCGGCGAGGTGGCCGACCGCGCCGCCCACGTGGCGATGGCCATCGTGAAGGCGGCCGAGCGGGCCCGCCGCGACGAGGCCGGCGAGCTCGGCGTGCGCATCGGCCTGCACGTCTCGCTGGTCCTCGTCGGCCTCGGCGCCGGTCCGGTCGAGCTCGACATGGACGAGCGGCGCGACCTGTGGCCGCTGCTCGACGAGCTCGTCGAGCACGCGCCGCTCGACGGCGTCACGGTCAGCGCCCCGGCCGCCTCGCTGCTGACGCGGCGATTCGATCTGGCCCCGGGCCCGGGGATGGCCGGCGGCGCGCCGATGCATCTGCTGATCGGGCGCGAGCGGTCGGGGCTCGGCCTCGGCGGCAGCCTCGTCGCCTTCGTCGGTCGGCGTCAGGAGCTGGGACTGCTGGAGAACCGCCTGCAGTCGGCGGTGCGCGCCCAGACGCAGCTGGTCGGCATCGTCGGCGAGGCCGGGATCGGCAAGTCCCGGCTGATCTACGAGTTCCGTCAGACCGCCGGCGATCGCGACGTCGACTACCTGGAGGCGCACTGCCTGTCCTACGGCAGCGTGGTGCCGTACCTGCCGGTGCTCGATCTCGCGCGGGGCTGCTGCCACCTGGCCGAGACGGACTCGCCCGAGGTCACCGGCGAGAAAGTCCGTCGCACGCTCGACGACCTCGGCCTGGACGGCGCCGAGCTGGCGCCGTATCTGCTGCACGTGCTCGGCGTCAAGGAGGAGCCCGGCCGCGTTGCCGTGGAGAGCTACGAGGCGCTCAAGACACGGATCTTCGAGATCCTGCGCCAGATGCTGCGCCGGCGCAGCCGGCGGCGGCCGATCGTGCTGGTGGTGGAGGATCTGCACTGGATCGACGCCACCTCCGAGGAGTTCTTCGAGTCCCTCGTGGACGGCCTCACCGGCGCGCCCCTGCTGCTGATCGCCACCTACCGCTCGGGCTATCGCCCCCGCTGGATCGAAAAGTCGTACGCGACCCAGATCCCGCTGCAACCGCTCGAGGCGGCCGAGGCGCGGCGCGTGGTGCGCGCGGTGCTCCGCGACAGCCCGGTGCCGGAGGCGGTCGTCGACCTGCTCCTCGACAAGGCCGAGGGCAACGCGTTCTTCCTGCAGGAGCTGGCGCTGGTGGTGCGCGAGCCGGCGGACCAGGCGGCGCCGTTCGTGGTGCCGGACACGGTGCAGGACGTGCTACTGACCCGCATCGACCGGCTGCCGCCCGAGGAGCGCGAGCTGCTGACCTCGGCCGCGGTGGCCGGCAAGGACTTTCCGCTCTCGGTCCTGCAGGCGATCGTCGATCTTCCGGCTGATGCCGTGCGTCGCGGCCTGGCCCGGCTGGCGGCCGCCGAGTTCGTGCACGAGACGGGCACCGGCGCCGACGTCGACGAGTACACGTTCAAGCACACGCTCACCCACGAGGTGGCCTACGGCTGCGTGCGCGAGCCGGACCGGCGCCGCCTGCACGCCGCCGTGCTCGCCGAGCTGGAGCGGCTGTACGGCGATCGGGCCGGCGAGCACCTGGAGCGGCTGGCCCACCACGCGGCCCGCGCCAACGTGTGGGACAAGGCCCACGGCTATCTGCGCCAGGCGGGCGCTCGCGCCTACGCCGCCGGCGCCCACCGCGAGGCCGTGGCCTTCTTCGAGCAGGCGCTGGCCGCGCTGGCCCAGCTGCCGGGCAGCCGCGAGCGGCTCGAGCAGGGCATCGACCTGCGCTTCGAGCTGCGGACCTCGCTCCTGCCGCTCGGCGAGGTCGAGCGCGGGCTCGAGTACGTCCGCGAGGCCGGACGCATGGCCGGCGAGCTCGGCGATCCCCGCCGCCTGGCGCGCCTGACCGTCTACCACATCGGCCAGCTCTACTTCATGGGCGAGCACGAGCGCGCGTGGGAGGTCGGGCAACACGCGCTCAAGCTCGGCGAGACGCTCGACGACTTCGCGCTGCGCACGTCCACCTACACGTACCTGGGTCAGGTCCTGCACGCGCGCGGCGAGTACCGCCAGGCGGCCGACTTCTTCCGCCAGAACGCCGACGCCCTGCTCGGCTCGGCCGCCCACGAGCGCTTCGGCCTGCCGCAGCTCCCGGCGGTGCACTCACGGACGTGCCTGGTCTGGTCGCTGGCCGAGCTGGGCGAGTTCCGCGAGGCCGTCGCGCGCGCCGAGGAGGGCGTCACGCTGGCCGAGGGCGTCGATCAGCCGCTGAGCCGGACGGTCGCCTACGCAGGGCTGGGTGTGGTGTGGCTGCGGCAGGGCGAGCAGGCCCGGGCCATCGAGGTGCTCGAGCGCGGGCTGGCCCTCATCCGTGAGTGGAACATCCCGCTGTGGTTCCCTCGCGTGGCATCCGCGCTCGGCATGGCGCTGGCGCGGGGCGGCCGCGCGCGCGAGGCCCGTCCGCTGCTGGCCGAGGCGATCGAGCGAGCCACCGCGATGAAGCTCCTGGGCGGCCTGTCGCTGCTCGTGGCCTATCAGGCCGAGACGAGCCTGGCGCTGGGCGAGCCGGAGACGGCCGCGACCGAAGCCGACCGCGCGCTGGCGCTGGCCCGTCATCACGGCGAGCACGGCTGCGAGGCGCTGGCCCTGCGGATCTCGGGCGCCGCCGCACTCGCGCGCGGCGACGCCGCCGGCCAGTCAACACTCGCCGCCGCCCTCGCTCAGGCCGAGCGCCTCGAGATGCGCCCCCTGCTCGTCGAGTGCCACCTGGCCCTGGCCACCGCCCGCGAGCGCGCCGGCGACGCCACCGCCGCCGCCCACCACCGCGCCGCCGCCAGCACCCTCATCGAAGCCACCGGCATGCGCACCGGCTTCGCCCGCAGCGCCGGCGGCTAGACAACGCCCGGAGTCAAAGATTCGCTGACTCGGTAGCGCGCGCTCCCGGCTCGCGGCGTGGGTGCGACGGCGGGGCGGGCGGCGGGGCCCGCGGGCGCGCCAGCGTGGCGAGCCGTCGTCGCCGTTGTCGCTCCGGGCTCGGCGAGCGAGCCACCGACAAATCGAAGAGGCCACGACCCAGCCCCCTCCGGGGGATGG
>JBGQLG010000135.1:0-14890 GCA_041499965.1 Methylomirabilia bacterium | reverse complement strand
ACCAGCGTGGCCGTGGTGCGGGAATCCCCGCTGGCGAACAACGTCACGTCGTGGCCGCGGCGCACCAGCTCTTCGGTCAGCATCGACACCACGCGCTCGGTGCCCCCGTACAGCTGCGGGGGGACCGCTTCGAAGAGGGGAGCAACCTGGGCGATACGCATCGGTGATTTCGTGATATGCAATACGACGGCCAGGCAGTCGCCTCGATGAGGGAGATCGCATGATCGCGCAGACCGCGGAGGTTCGCGAGCAGCACCGGTTCGACCTCGGCGCGCTCGAGCGCTATCTGCGCGAGCGCGTGCCGGGCTTCGCCGGCCCGCTCGAGGTCGCGCAATTCCGCGGCGGCCAGTCGAACCCGACCTATCACATGCGCGCGGGCCAGCGCGAGTACGTGCTGCGCCGCAAGCCGCCCGGCAAGCTGTTGCCCTCGGCGCACGCCGTGGATCGCGAATACCGCGTGATCACCGCGCTGGGACGCACCGACGTGCCGGTGCCACGCACGTACGTGCTGTGCGAGGACGACGCGGTCATCGGCACCGCCTTCTTCGTCATGGACTGCGTGCACGGCCGCGTCTTCTCCGATCCGGCGCTGCTCGAGGCCATACCGGGCGAGCGCACGGCCATGTACGATGCGATGAACGACGTGCTGGCGCGCCTGCACACGGTCGACGAGCAGGCGGTGGGACTCGGCGACTTCGGCCGGCCGGGCAACTACTTCAGCCGCCAGATCCACCGGTGGACGCAGCAGTACCGCGCCTCGGAGACGGAGCGGTTCGAGTCGATGGAGCGTCTCATCGAGTGGCTGCCGGCCCACCTGCCGGCCGACGACACGACCACGCTGGTGCACGGCGACTACCGGCCCGGCAACCTCATCATGCACCCGAGCGCGCCGCGGGTCGCCGCCGTGCTCGACTGGGAGCTGTCGACGCTCGGCCATCCCCTCGGCGACCTGGCGTACTTCTGCATGCCCTACCGCCTGGGCAGCGAGTGGGACGGCTTCCGCGGCAAGGATCTGAAAGCGCTCGGCATCCCGAGCGAGCAGGAATTCGTGGCCGCCTACTGCCGCCGGGTGGGACGCGCCGACATCCCGGAGTGGGACTGGTACATCGTGTTCGCGATGTTCCGGCTGGGCGCCATCGCCCAGGGCATCATGGGCCGCGTCATCGCCGGCACCGCCAACGATCCCCACGCCCGCAGCCGCGGCGAGCGCGCCCAGCCCCTGGCCGACGCCGGCTGGTCCATCGTCCAGACGCTCGCGTAACCCCGTCTTCGAAGTCGCGTAGTCCAGCGCGGCGCCGGGCAGCGGCGGGCGCGCGAGGGCCAGCGGGCCTCCGAGGGTTTCCGGCGCGCCGATGGCTCGCCTGAACGACGCGAGCGGGGTTCGCGCGGGCCCCCCATCCCCCGGAGGGGGCTGGGTTGTTGACCAGTAGAACGTTGGCGGCGCGCTCACCCCGCCGGCAGCGACGGTCGGAGGCAGGCTCGCCCTCGGTCGCGCCGGAAACCCTCGGAGGCCCGCTGGCCCTCGCGCGCCCGCCGCTGCCCGGTGCCGCGCTGGACTACGCGACTTCGAAGAGGCCGGCGGCGCCCATCCCGCCGCCGATACACATGGTGCAGACGATGTAGCGGGCGCCGCGGCGCTTACCTTCGATGAGCGCGTGGCCGACCATGCGGGCGCCGCTCATCCCGTAGGGGTGGCCGATCGAGATCGCGCCACCATCGACGTTCAGTTTCTCCTTCGGAATGCCCAACCGGTCGCGGCAATAGACGACCTGGACGGCGAAGGCCTCGTTCAGCTCCCAGAGGTCGATCTGGTCCATGCGCAGGCCGGTGCGCTCGAGCAGGCGCGGCACCGCGAACACGGGGCCGATGCCCATCTCGTCGGGTTCGCACGCGGCCACCGCGTAGCCGCGGAAGATGCCGAGCGGTGAGAGCCCCCGGCGCTCGGCCAGCTTGGCGTCCATCACCACGCAGGCCGAGGCGCCGTCGGAGAGCTGGCTGGCGTTGCCGGCCGTGATCACGCCCTTCTCGCCGGCCACCGGCTTGAGCGCGGCCAGCCCATCGGCGGTGGTGTCGGCGCGGTTGCCTTCGTCCTTGGTCAGCGTGACCGGCTCCTCGCGCGTCTCGCCGCTGGCCTTGTCCACTACCAGCTTCGTCGTGGGCAGGGGCACAATCTCGCGGTCGAAGCGGCCCGCGCGCTGGCCGGCGGCGGTGCGCTGCTGGCTGGCCAGCGCGTACTCGTCCTGCGTCTCGCGGGTGACGTAGTAGCGCTTGGAGACGACCTCGGCCGTCTCGATCATCGACATGTAGATCTCGGGCTTGTGCTCCTCCATCCACGTCTCGCGGAAGCGGTGCAGGTTCATGTGCTCGTTCTGCACCAGGCTGACCGACTCCAGCCCGCCGGCCACCATCACCGGCACCCGATCCACGATCACGCGGTGCGCCGCCATGGCGATCGCCTGCATGCCAGAGGAGCAGAAGCGGTTCACGGTGACGCCGCCCGTCGTGACCGGCAACCCCGCGCGCAGCGCCGACACCCGCGCGATGTTGTGGCCGGTCGCCCCCTCGGGCAACGCGCAGCCGAGGATGACGTCCTCCACCTCGCCCGGCTCCAGGCCGGCGCGCTGCACGGCGTGCTGGATCACGTGACCGCCCAGCGTGGCGCCGTGGGTGTTGTTGAACGCGCCGCGGTACGCGCGGCCGATCGGGGTCCGGGCGGTCGAGACGATAACGGCGTCAGCCATGACGATCTCCTTTGTTTCGAGCCTAGATCGAGGCGGTGACCATGATCTCGACCAGGTACTTCGGATTCGCCAGGCGCGCCTCCACCGTGGCCCGGGCCGGCGTGTTGCCGGCCGACACCCAGCCGTCCCACACGGCGTTCATCTCGTCGAAGGTGCGGATGTCGGACAGGTAGATCGTGGTCGCCAGGAGATTGGCCTTGCTGGTGCCGGCCGCGCCGAGCAGGTCGTCGATCTTCTTCAGCACCGCCTCGGTCTGGGCCTTGACGTTCGCGCCGTCGGCGACCTGGCCGGCCAGGTAGACGGTGTTGCCGTGCACGACCGCTCCGCTCATGCGGGGTCCCGCGTTCAAACGCTTCGTGCTCATGGGTGTCCTCTCGGGATGGGGTGGCGAAACGTATCAATAATGCCACATTGTCGACGGGCGGGCGCGTCGAGTAGAGTGCCGGCGTGGACCCGGAGCTCCGCGCCTATCTCGATCAGCGG
Organism: Methylomirabilia bacterium; assembly: GCA_041499965.1. Taxonomy (GTDB): domain Bacteria; phylum Methylomirabilota; class Methylomirabilia; order Rokubacteriales; family CSP1-6; genus AR5. The sequence continues at coordinate 11,666 of JBGQLG010000135.1, read as the reverse complement.
TTCGGTATCATCGACCGGCGCTTCGATGCCGTCGACCACCGCTTCGACGCCATCGATCGGCGGTTCGGCGCCATCGACCAGCGCTTCGACGTCGTCGAGCAGCGGTTGGGCGCCCACGACCGGCACTTTGTTACCATCGGCGAGCGCTTCGACGGTATCGACCAGCGACTCGACGCCGTCGACCGCCGATTCGTCGCGCTGGAGACTGAGGTGCGTCACTCCGGGGTGCTGATCGAGCGGATCCGTCATGAGCTTCAGATCGTCGCCGGGATGGTCGTCGCCAACACCGAGGCGATCACCCAGCTCCGCCCGGGTCGCGAAACGCGCTAGCCCCGCGGCGTCAGCCCGAACGCGCCCGCCAGCAGCTCGTACGATCGCACGCGCGTTTCCCACGTCTCGGTGATCGTCACCACCACCGCCTCGTCCACGCCGTACTCGGCGGCCAGCGCCTCCAGCCGCTCGCGGCACTGGGCCGGGGTGCCGACGATGCGGCGGCGGCGCGCGTGCTCGACGATCATCCACTCGCGCGGCGAGTACTCGTAGCTCTCGGCCTCGGCCACGCTGGGATAGCGGCTGCTGCGCCCGGTGTACAGGCGCACGATGAACAGGTCGCGGCTCTGGGCCAGCCGGACCGCCTCCTCCTCCGTGGGCGCGCACACCACGAACACCGCCACGCTGGCCCGCGGCTCGGGCATGGCCGCCGACGGCTTGAACGCGCGAATGTAGGCCCGCACCACCTCGGCGCCGCCGTCGGCGTTGATGAAGTGCGCGAACGAGAAGCCGACGCCGAAGTGGGCGGCCAGGATCGCCGACTGGTCGCTGGAGCCGAGCAGCCACACCTCGGGCGACGTCGGGCCGGTGGGCATCGCCAGCACACCGCCGAAGGGGTGCTCGGCCGGCAGGTCGCCGTGCAGGAAGCCGAGCACGTCGGCGACCTTGTCGACGAACCCGTCTACGCCGGCGCCGGCGCCGCCTGGCCCGGCCAGGGCACGGGCGGTAAGCTGATCGCTGCCCGGGGCCCGGCCGATGCCGAGGTCGATGCGCCCCGGGTAGAGCGTCTCCAGCACGCGGAACGACTCGGCCACTTTGAGCGCGCTGTAGTGCTGGAGCATCACCCCGCCCGAGCCCACCCGGATGCCGGAGGTGACGGCCGCCACCTGGGGGATCAGCACCTCGGGGCTCGGCCCGGCCAGCGCGGGGGTGGAATGGTGCTCGGCCAGCCAATAGCGGTGATAGCCGAGCCGGTCTGCGGCGCGGGCCAGCTCGATGGTCTCGCGGATGGCGTCGGCCGGGGTGCCGCTGCTGCGGACGGGCGACTGGTCGAGGGCGCTGAGTCGGAGCATTGGGCCGGAGCCTATGCTATCAAGGAGGCATGACGAGCGAGGATCTTGCGACCTTCATCGAGCGGCGGCGGCGGTTCGTCGAGGCCATCGGGGACGGCCTGGCCATCGTTCCGGCCGCCCAGGAGACCGCCCGCAACAGCGACGTCAGCCACGTCTTCCGCCAGAGCTCCGACTTCTTCTTCCTGACCGGCTTCGACGAGCCCGACGCGGTGGCGCTCTTCAACCCGGCCCACGCCAAGGAGCGCTACGTCCTGTTCGTGCGGCCCCGCGACCGCGAGATGGAGATCTGGACGGGCCACCGGGCCGGCGTCGAGGGCGCGGTGGCCGACTACGGCGCCGACGCCGCCTACCCGATGGACCAGCTCGACGCCAAGCTGCGCGAGTACGCGATCGAGCGGGCGACGCTCTACTACCGGCTCGGCAACGCGGCCTTCGACGGGCGCGTCATCCGCCTGCTCGCCGAGCTGCGCGCCGCCCGCAGCCGCGGCTTCCCCACGCCCGTGCGCGTCGAGGACCCCGGCCCGCTCGTCCACGAGCTGCGCCTGCGCCGCTCGGCAGCCGAGCTGACCCGCCAGCGGCGCGCTTGCCAGATCAGCCGCGACGCCCACGCCGAGGCCATGCGGTACGCGCGTCCCGGCATGTACGAGTACCAGGTGCAGGCCGCCGTCGAGTTCGTCTTCCGCTCCCAGGGCTCGCCGCGCGACGCCTATCCCTCGATCGTCGCCTCCGGCGCCAACGCGTGCATCCTGCACTACGTCGAGAACCAGCGGCGCATGGAGGACGGCGACCTGCTGCTGATCGACGCCGGCTGCGAGTACGGCTACCACGCCAGCGACATCACGCGGACGTTCCCGGTGAACGGGCGTTTCACGGCGCCGCAGCGCGCGGTGTACGAGGTCGTGCTGCGCAGCCAGCTCGCCGGCATCGAGGCGGGTAAGCCCGGCGTCCGCTACGAGGTGATCCACGAGGCGGCCCGACAGGTGATCGCCGAGGGGCTCGTCGACCTCGGGTTGCTCCCGCGCGGCCTCGCCGACACGCTGGCCATGCACCACTACCGCGAGTTCTACATGCACGGCACCGGCCACTGGCTCGGCATGGACGTGCACGACGTCGGCGACTACCGCGTGCGGCAGCAGTCGCGCGCGCTCGAGCCCGGCATGGTCTTCACCGTCGAGCCGGGCATCTACGTCGATCCCGCGCGCGAGAGCGTGACCTTCCACTTGCGCGAGTACAGCGAGGACGAGATGTGGGAGCGCCGCCTGCGCCTGGGCATGATCGCGGCCAAGAAGCTGGAGGACGAGGAGAAGGCCAAGGCCCCGACCGTCACCCACCCGATCCCCGCGGAATTCCGGGGCATCGGCATCCGCATCGAGGACGATATCCTCGTGACCGCGACCGGCATCGAGAACCTGACGGCCGGCACGCCCAAGACCATCGAGGAGGTCGAGCGCACCTGCGCCGAGGCCCCGCGCCTGCCGCGCTGAGCGGCCGCCGCCCGGGGCTTGCCTGCCGCCCGAAAGCGACGCAAAATCGGGGGACCCGACCCCAGGAGAGGTTCAGCCATGAGAGAAGCTGTCGTCGTCGCCAGCTCGCGCACGCCGCTCGCCAAGTCACAGCGCGGCTCGTTCAACATCACCCGGCCCGACGATATCGCCGGCCACGCCATCCGCGACGTGCTCGGCAAGGCGCCGCAGCTCGATCCCAAGGAGGTCGAGGACGTCATCCTCGGCTGTGGTCAGCCGCACGGCTCGCAGGGCCACAACATCGCGCGGGTCGCGGCCATCCGGGCGGGGCTGCCGGTGACGGTGGCCGGCACGACCGTCAATCGCTTCTGCTCCTCGGGTCTGCAGGCCATCGCCATGGCCTCGCACCTCATCATCAACGAAGGCGTGGAGGCGGCGATCGGCGGCGGGGTGGAGTCGATCACCATGATGCAGCGCGACTCCAGCCCGAACCCCTGGGTGAAGGAGCACTACCCAGGCATCTACATGGTCATGGGCGACACGGCCGAGGTCGTGGCCAAGCGCTACAACGTCAGCCGGCAGGCCCAGGACGAATACGCGCTCTCCAGCCAGCAGCGCACGGCCCGCGCCCAGCAGGAGGGCTTCTTCAAGGAAGAGCTCGCGCCGATGCAGGTCAAGCGCGCGGTGCTCGACCGGAAGACGGGCGAGAAGATCGGCGAGGAGGACTACTACGTCGACAAGGACGAGTGTAACCGCGCCGACACGACGCTGGAGGCCCTGCTGTCGCTGGCGCCGCACTTCGACAAGACGAGCGGCAAGGGTACCGTCACCGCCGGCAACTCCTCGCAGCTCTCCGACGGCGCCTCCGCCACGCTGATGATGTCGCGCGCCCGCGCCGAGGCCCTCGGCATCCGGCCCAAGCTCGTGTTCCGCGGCTTCGCCATCGCCGGCTGCGAGCCGGACGAGATGGGCATCGGCCCCGTGTTCGCGGTGCCCAAGCTCCTCAAGCGCCACGGCCTCAAGGTCGAGGACATCGACGTGTGGGAGCTGAACGAGGCCTTTGCCTCCCAGGTCGTCTACTGCCGCGACCGCCTGGGCCTCGATCCGGCCAAGCTGAACAAGAACGGCGGCGCGATCTCGATCGGCCATCCGTTCGGCATGACCGGCTCGCGCATGGTCGGCACGCTCGCCAACGAGATGCTGCGCAGCAAGGCGCGCTACGGCGTCGTCACGATGTGCATCGGCGGCGGCCAGGGAGCCGCGGGCCTGTTCGAGGCCTGCCAGTAACGTCCGGGATGATCAGGTGGCCCTGAGCAAGAGCGAGCGCGCGGCGCTGATCCAGCGCTACGCGGACGGACCCAAACGGCTGCGGGCGGCACTGGCGACGGTGCCGCCCGCCGCAATGCAGTGGCGGCCCAAGCCCGGGGAGTGGTCGGCGCACGAGATCGTCTGTCACTGCGCCGACTCCGAATCGCATGCCTCGCTGCGCATCCGCGCCCTGGTCACCGAGCCGGAGCCGGTGATCGTCGGCTACGACCAGGAGCGCTGGGCGCAGGTGCTCGACTATCACGCCCATCCGGTGGAGCCGGCGCTGGCCGTCGTCGAAGCGGTCCGTGGTAGCACTGCGGCGCTCCTCGGCCGGCTCGGGGACGACGCCTGGAGCCGGGTGGGCCGGCACACCGAGTCCGGGCGGTACGCGGCCGAGGACTGGCTGCGCATCTACGCGGCCCACGTCCACGATCACGCCAGCCAGATCGAGGGCAACGTCGCCCATTGGCAGGCCACGCGCCGCTGACCGCGCCTCAGCCGCGGACCAGCAGAATCAGCCCCGAGACCAGCAGCAGCGCGAAGACGATCCGGCGGAATCGCACCGGGTCGAGCCGGCCGAAGAGCGCGACGCCGGCGCCCACGCCGGCCAGCGCGGGCAGCGCGAACGCCACCGACACCGTCGCCACCTCGCGCGTGAAGAGGTCCGCCCACCAGTAGCCGATCAGGATCACGCCCTGGTTGGCGACGAAGAAGCCCATCGTGTTGGCCTTCATCGTGCGCGGGCTCCAGCCCTGGGTGGTCGCGTACACGATCACCGGCGGCCCCGGCGTCCCGACGGCGCCGCCGAGCAGGCCGGCGAGAAATCCCGTGCCCAGGCCCCACCCGCGTCCGACCAGTCGCGCCGGCATCGTGCCACGCACCTCCAGGACCACGATGATCACCAGCACGAGCCCGATGAGCCGGTTGAGCGCGGTCACCGGCAGGGAGGCGAGCACCCACACGCCGACGGGCGTGCCGACCACCGTGCCGATCAGCAGGTCGACGAGGGCGCGGGGCGTGAGATCGCGCCGGAGCTGGACGACGACGACGACCGAGAAGACGAGCGCGTAGAGGGTGAGCACGACGATTGCCGTCACCGGCGACATCAGCCACGGCAGGAAGGCCATCGCGACCAGCGCGATGCCGAAGCCGGTCAGGCCCATGACGAAGCTGGCCAGGAATATCACGCCCGCGCCGGCCGCCCACACGAGCGTCATCGGCGCATTCTACGCGGCGGGCCGTCGGGAGGGGACGAGCGAGGCGGTCCGAGCGGGGCGGCTAGGAGCCGCTGGCCTGATAGCCCTTGGCGACCATGCAGCGACGGAAGGCGCCGCTGCGCTGGCCTTCCTCGATGTTGAAGCGGACGACGTCGGCGAGGCCGCCCACGATGAGGTCGGGCGTCCAGCCCGCCTCGCGGGCGCTGCGCACGCACTCCATCTCGTCGTAGGTCGCGTCCTGGAACATCGTGCCCGACTTCTTCCAGTCGCTTCCCGAGAGATCGTACTTGGTGCTGCAGCCGGCCAGGGTACCGAGCACGAGCAGGGCGATGGCAAGGCGCATGGCGGCTCCTATCCTACCCCACGAGGCCCGGGTGACTAGGGCAGGATTGTGATGGTGGCGCTGTCGAAGAGGCCGGTCAGCACGTAGGTCCCCTTGATCATCACGGGACCACCCGCGGCCAGCCCGGTGACCTCACCGAAAAAGCTGACGTCGGCGCGGGTCTCGTCAGCGCTCTCCCAGTGGACGACCGTCGAGAAGTCCCGGGCGGGCGGGATGGTGCAGCCCGCCGCGGTGCTGCTCAGGGTCGCCGTCGCCAGCAGCGGCAGCGTACCGTTCACCTGCACACTGCCCGTGTGGGGGGTGACCAGCAGCCCGGTGACGGTCGAGGTCACGCCCTGCACGACCCAGGCATTGCCGAGCGTTGTGTTCGTCGATGATGTCTTGCCGCTCTCGGTGGCGCGCAGGGTCGCCATTCCGTTGCCAACGATCCGGAACGACTGGCGGACCGGCCCGTTGAACCCCACCAGCCCGGTCGACTGGGCGATCGCCCCGTTGCTCGTGACCCACGTCACCTGGTCGGTGATGTCCTGGTCCCCCGCCCCCGTGAAAGTGCCGATCGCCTGGCAGAGCACGCTGAAGTTCACGCCGCTGGGCAGGCAGGCCAGGTTGCCGACGGGCCCGGCGGGGTCCCCGTACGGGTGGCAGACGACCGCGATCGGCGTCTGCGGGGCGACCGTCGTCTCGAGCGTGTCCACGACGATCGGGAGGCTGCCCGGCTGGCCGCGGAACGTCGCCGTCGCGCTCGCATTGCCCGCCGCATGCCCGGTGACCAGGCCCGTCGTGCTCACCGAGGCCTTGGCCGGGGCATCAGAGACCCACGCGGCCTGGGTGGTGACGTCCTGCTGGGTGGAATCGGTGAACGTCGCGACGGCCGAGAGCTGGCGGATCCCGCCGACCGCCAGCGGCCCCGAGCTGATGGCCGTCACGTTGACGGCGGTCACCAGCGGCCGGAAGGTCGCGGTGACGGTCTTGTTCGCGAGCATCGTGAACCCGCACGAGGCGTTGGTGGCGGCCGTCGTGCAACCCGCCCACGAGACGAACTCGGAGAGCGGCGGGCTGCTGTTCGCGGTCGCGATCAGCGTGACGGGTGTCCCGTAGTCCAGGGTCTCCGCGCAGTCGCCGCCGCAGTCGATGGCGCCGCCGAGGCCCGTCACGGTCCCGAGCGCCGGGCCGGTCTTGATCACCGTGAGGCCGAGCCGCTGCAGGCTGTAGTCGGCGCTGACCGCGGCGTTGGCGTTCAGCGGCAGCGCGCACGTGGCGTTGGTGCCGCGGAAGGCGCAGTCACCAGCCCAGTGGAACGTCGTCCCCGTGATGGGCGCGCTGCGAGTCAGCGTCACCAGCGTGCCGCCCAGGTAGAGCTCGCTGCAGTCGGCGCCGCAGCTGATGCCGGCCGGGCTGGAGGTGATCGTGCCCGTGCTGTTGCCGGGCTTGGTCACGGTCAGCGCGAACTGTGGCTTGAAGGTGGCCGTCACCGAGTGGTCGGCCGTCATCAGCAGCGTGCAGGCGCCCACGCCCGTGCAGTTCTGCGACCAGCCGGTGAAGCGGAAGCCCGGGGCCGCGACGGCCGTCAGCGGCAGGCTGGTGCCGTAGTCGAAGTCCAGCCCGCACGGCGTGCTGGCGTTGTCACACGCCACGCCGGGGCCGCTGACCGCGCCCTGACCGACCACCGTGACGTTCAGCCGCCGGTGCTGGATCGAGAAGCTGGCGCCGACGAGCGCGGTCGGCGCGCTCGCGTTGACCGAGCAGGTCGCGCCCGAGCAGTCGTTCGAGAAGCCGTCGAAGTTCCAGCCGACCGCCGGGGTGGGTGTGAGCTTGATCACGATGCCGCGCGCGAAGTCGAAGCTGGCCGTGCTGCAGGCGGTGCCGCAGCTGATGCCGCCCGGTGTGGACGCGACCGTCCCGAGCCCGGTCTTGTTCAGGGTGAGGGTGGTGACGTCCTTGAAGTTGGGAGACACCGTGACGTTGGCGGCCGGGATCTTGAAGGAGCAGGTGGCGTTCGTCACGCCGTTGCAGAGGGTGCCGGTCCAGTTCACGAAGCGGCTGCCGGTGATGGGGGTGGCGTCCAGGACCACCTGGGTGCCGAAGTTCAGCGTGGCCGCGCAGTCACCGGCGCCACCGACCGCCGGCGCGCCGCACGCGATGCCGTCGGGCAGCCCGCTCCGGCTGACCGCGGCGCCGTTGGCACGGGGGAGCACCGTCACCGTGAACGGGATGAGCGTGAACGTCGCCGTCACGGTCTGGCTGTTGCCGCTCGGCACGAAGCTGCACGGCGAGGTGGCCGACGTGCAGGCGCCGCTGAAGCCGTCGAAGTGCGACCCGACGGCCGGGGCGGCGGTCAGCGTCACGGTCCTGGCGTCGAACTCGTTCTCCGAGCAGTCGGTGTTGCAGCTGATCCCGGGGCCGCTGACGGTCCCGGCGCCGTTGCCCGCCTTGATCACCGTCACCAGCGTGCGGGCCCGGAAGTTCGGCGTCACCGAGACGTTGGACTTCAGCGCGAAGGCGCAGGTGGCATTGACGGAGCCGGCGCAGGCGCCGCCCGTCCAGTTGACGAAGACGAAGCCGGCGCTGGGCGTGGCCTGCAGCGTCACCGCGGTGCCGTAGTCGAAGACGCCGGCGCAGTCGGTGTCGCCATTGCCGCAGTCGATGGTGTCGCCGCCCGGCAGCGGGGCGCCGTTCACCACGTTGCCGCGGGTGAGCGGGTTGACGACCGTCAGCGACTGATGGTTCAGCGTGAAGCTGCCGACCTCCGAGCGATTGACGCTCATCAGCCTCGTGCAGGCGGCGCTGCCCGAGCAGTCGCCGCCGACCCACTGGAAGCTCGTGCCGACCGCCGGCTGGGGCGTCAGCACGACCGAGGTGGTCGCCGGGTAGATCTGGGACATCGAGCAGTTGCTGACGCAGGTGAGGACGGGGGCCGGGCTGCTGACGATGCGGCCGCTGCCGTTGCCGGAGGCCGAGAGGCCGAGAGTGTGGGCGATCACGAACTTCGGCATGACGGTGCGGTTGGCGGTCATGAGCACGATGCAGCTCGAGCCGTTGAGGCTCGCGCAGCCCGTCCACGAGGCCAGCAGGCTGTCCACCTCGGCCGTCGGGGTCAGCGTCACGGTGGTGCCGTAGTCGTAGTCCACGCCACAGCTGGTGTGGCCGCCACCACTGCCGCAATTGATGGTCCCTGGGCTGCTCGTGACGAAGCCGGCACCGGTCGGCGCGACGGTGAGATGCTCCTTCTTGAGCTGGAACGTCGCGCTCACTGTCTTGCTCACGCCCGTGGCGGGGAATACGCAGTTTCCGCTCAGTTGCCCGTCGCAGACGTCGCCCGTCCAGCCGGTGAAGCTGCTGCCGGTCGTGGGCGTCGGCGTCAGCGTCACCGTGGTGCCGGTGAAGATCGACTCGAAGCAGTCGGCGCCGCAGCTGATGCCCGTGCCGGTGACGGTGCCGTCGCCGTTGCCGGTCCGGATCACCTGCACACCGGTGGCGCCGCGGAAGAGCGCCGTGATGGTCGCGTTGGCCGCCATCGTGAAGCTGCAGCCAAGCGTCGTTCGGCCGGCGCACGGCCCTCCGGCCCAGTTGATGAACTTGTTGCCAGGCTCTGGCGTCGCCACCAGCAACACCGTCGTGCCCTGACCGACGTTCGTCGAGCAGGGGCCGTCGGCCAACTCGCAGGCGATGACGGGGCCGCCGATCTCGCCGATCAGACCTTGTCCCGTGGTGTTTAGCGGGGTCCCGACTGCCACGGTGAGGTTGTATTGCTTGAGCGTGAAGGCCGCCGTGACCGCCGCGTCGGCGGACAGCATCGGCAGCGCGCAGCTGGTGTTGGTGCCGCGGAAGGCGCAGTCGCCGCCCCAGCCGGTGAACGTGCCCCCCGGCAGGACGGTCGCGGTGAGCGTCACCGTCGTGCCCACCGCCGGGTAGCTCGCGCTGCACGAGTCGGTGCAGCTGGCGATGCCGGCCGGCACGCTGCTCACCCGACCACCGGCGCCGATCACGTTCACCGCGAGCGTCACGCCGGAGATGAAGCTGGCGTTCACGCTCTTGGGCGCATTCATGACGACGGTGCAGGCGGCGGTGCCCGCGCAGCCCGCCCCCGACCAGGAGCCGAACGCGCCGGTGGCGCCGCCCTGCGGGATCAGCGTCACCGAGGTGCCGCTCGGGAACTGCGTGACGCAGGTGGTGCCGCTGGCGCACTCCACGCCGATCGGGTTGCTGGTGATGCTGCCGTCGCCGGTGACCATCACCGTCAGCGGGAGGGTCGTGCCCGAGAAGAACTGGCGCAGGAACACCTGGGCCGAGCCCGAATCAAGGACGTTGAGCCAGGCCACGGTGGGCACGCCGGCGGTGCCGGTGCCACCCGCGGGCGTCAGCGCCAGCGACGGCAGCAGGGCGTCGAGAGCGGCGTCGCTGATGCCGGCGTTGCTCGCCGAGTCCAGGCCGAGCTCCTCCCAGGCGTCGATGCCGTTCCAGCGCAGCACGAAGATCTGGGTGGGATTCGGCGCCGTCGTCGTTGCCTGCCAGGTGATCACCGGGCGGCCGTCGGGGTCCATCGCGACGTCGGGCAGGAAGTTCGCGCTGCCGAGCTCGGCGAAGCCGTTGTCGGTGGCCGAGCCCGCCAGCTCCTCCCACGTGTCGACGCCGTTCCAGACGCGCACCCAGATATAGACGCCGCCGATCGCCGGCTCCTCTTCCCAGGCCAGCGCCAGGCGGCCGGTCGCATCCGCGGCGAGCACGGGGTTGAAGGCGCCGGTGTCGGTGTTGCTGACGCCGCCGGCGCCGCCCAGCCCGGTCGGGCTCTCGCCGCTCGGCACCGAGGGACCGACGGCGATCCAGGCCGCAGTGTTCCAGCGCGTGACGTAGACGTCGGTGTTGGCCTGCGGCAGGCCGTCGATCATGGTGGAGTACGTGAAGGCCACGACCGGCGCTCCCGTGTTGTCCACGCTCAGCGCGGGGCCGTCGACGTCGTGGAAGATCGTGCTGCCGCCGCCCGTCACGAAGCTGACCGCGTTGCTGGCGCCACCGCCGGCGAAGTCGGAGCCGACGAACTCCCACGCGCTGCCCGTCCAGCGCCGCACGTACACCTGGATCGTGCCGTCGAGGATCGCGGGCGTCACGTCCGGGTCGACGATGCCGTTCGTCGCGAGTCCCAGAAACGCCACGAGGGGGTTGCCGGCAGCGTCGAGCGCCAGCGAGTACGGCACCGTGATGCCGGCGTTGGCGCCGGAGAGACCGCCGGGCGAGTCGGAGCCGCCGAGCTGATCGAAGGTGGAGACCGTGCGCACGCGCAGGTGGATCTCGGTGTTGCCTTCGGTGTCGTCCTTGAGCCAGGCGACGTGGATGGCCCCGCTCGCCGACACGCGCACCCGCGGCTCGTAGCCCTGTCCGATCCCGGCGGCGCCGCTGAGCAGCTGCCAGGCCGAGCCGCTCCACTGCTTCACGACGATCGCGCCCTGCGCGGCGTTGGCGTCCGGATATTCGGTGTACGCGACCACCGGCCGCCCGTTGCTGCCGACCGCGACGGCGCCGTCGAAGACCGCCTTGGGACTGGGCGTCTGGCTGACGCCGTTACCGCTGGCGGATCCTCCGAGCTGCTGCCAGAGCGGGCTCACGCCGGCCTCGGCGATGCCGGCGCTGGCGAGGACGAGGGCGACGACGATGCACGTGATACCTGGCAGGAACGCTCCCACGACACCCCCCCGAGAGATCAGTTAGCTCATCGGACCCACCGGCGCTGCGACCCGGGCAGGCGTCGCCTTACATCGCGAGATCGGCATTTCATGGTAGCAGGATGAGCGTAAGCTCGCGGCAAGCCTTCGATGCCACGTAACCAGTCGCTGAATATCGCCTTCCTTCGCCCGGGAATGGGCATCGGCGGGGCCGAGCGGCTGGTGGTCGACGCCGCCCTGGAGCTCTCGTCCCGGGGCCACGCGGTGACGCTCTTCGTGGGGGATCGCCAGGAGCCCCAGCTCGACGAGGTGCGCGCCGGGCTGGTCCGTGTGGT
>JBGQLG010000134.1:0-15171 GCA_041499965.1 Methylomirabilia bacterium | reverse complement strand
GGCAGGAGGCGCACTGCGCCTTGCCGAAGAACAGCGTCTGCCCACGGAGCTCCGCCGGGGTGGCCTTCTTCGGATCGAGTTTGCCGAAGACGTCGAGCTTCGGCGCCGGCGGAAAGTCCAGGATCTCCTGGAACTCCGCCATGTCACGGACCTGGCTCCCCCGCTCGAGGACGTTGACGCCCTTCTTGGTGGCGATCACGGGGTCGCCGTCGAAGTACGCGGCGCGCTGCTCGAACTCGGTGAAGTCCTCGACGGTCTTCAGCGCCCGCTGCGAGCCAAACAGCCGCTGGACGTTCACCCCGCGCAGCGTCGGCGTCTCGATGCGATGGCGGAACGGCTGGGGGCGGATGTCGCCGACCAGGTGCGTCGCGCCGTTGGTGTTGCCGTTCTGGTGGCAGTCGAAGCAGGCCACCCCCAGGCTCGGATGCTCGCTGCGGCGGTCGGCGGTGGCATTGAACTGCTGCTGGGGGAACGGCGTCAGCAGCAGCCGCAGGCCCTCGAGCTGCTTCGGATTCAGGATGCCGTTGAACAGCTCGTAGTAGTTGCTGATGGTCACGAGCTGGCCGCGCGACACGTCGCCCAGGTCGGGCCGGGTCGTCAGGTAGATCGGGGACGGGAACTCCGGCAGGAACCGGTCGGGGAGGTCGAAGTCGAGGTCGAAGCGCGTCAGGTCCCGGCCCGTCTGCTTGCGCGTCTCGTCGATGAGGAACTTCGGGAAGAGCATGCCGCCCTCGGGGTGATTGGGATGCGGCAACGGCATCAGGCCGCCTGGGAAGACGTCCTTGCCGCGGACCTCCTGCGGCGTCATCCTGGCCAGGGCGTCCCACGTCATTCCGGCCGGCAGCTTCACGCGGACGCCGCCCTGAATGGCCTTGCCGCGACTCATCGTGACGCCGCCGACCGGCCGATCGTCCAGGTCGTATCGCACGGTGAGCAAATCCTGGTGCCGCTTCTCGATGTCCGCTTTCGCGGCGCGCATGCGGGCGAGGACGGTGCGAAAGTCCTCTTCCGTCACCGACATGTAGCTCGACGCCGGGGGATCGGCCGCCTCCGCTCCGCGCCCCTGCATCGCGCGAGCGCCCACCCCCGCCCCCGCCAGGCCTACCGCCAGCACGGCTGCTGTCCACGATTGACGCATCACATGCTCCTCACGTTCTGATCGACGCCGGTGCTGGGCTCGACACTCGGGGCCGGGCCGGCAACGGGCGTGCTCGTCATGGGCCCGGACGCGTGAGCCGCCGACCGGTACGCGCTCGGCGTCATCCCGGACGAGCGCCGGAACACCGTCGTGAAATGACTGGGCGTCTGAAACCCGACCGTCCTCGAGATCATTGCAATCGACACGCCGTCCGCCGCCAGCAACTCCATGGCCCGGTCGACCCGCCTTCCGACGACGAAGCGGTGGGGCGACAGCCCGGTGCTCCGCTTGAAGAGTCGCGCGAAGTGAAAGACGCTCATGTGGGCCAGCGCGCTCAGCTCGGAGAGCCGCGGATCGCGATGAAGGTTGGCGTCGATGTGCTCGAGCACGCGGCGGAGCGCCGCGCCGGGAAGACCGCCGGCCGGGGCCAGCGTCTGGTCAGGGCCGGGCTGGGGACTCGTCTCTGTGGTCGTCACGGCGCGACGTCGAGGCCCAGCCGGGCCAGCGTGGCGCACGGGTCGGCGCCGGGGCCGACGGTGAGCATGGAATTGGTCCAACGGACGGCCTCGCGCAGCCGATAGGCGCACGCCGTCTCGCGCCACGCCGGCGCCTCCTGCCCGCGCCGGTAGCCCCAGGTGACCGGCAGCAGGAACGCGCCGACGACGGCACCGACGACCACGACGTTGATGATCCGCTGAACTTCGGGCTTGAAGAACCGCATCCCACCCCTCGGACTGGATCCTCTCTCAGTCTTGAGAGTGTCGCGAGGGGGATAAGGTTGCACTCCCGCCGCGGGTGCCCCCTTTTTGCGCCGGGCGAGGGCGACCTCGCGATGCGCTCACTCGCCGTAGCCGACCAGCTCGACGTATCCGCGGCCGGCGATCGGTCGGCCGGCGGCGGTGCCCTCGACGCGTACGGCGCCCTCCCAGTAGCGCGGGCCGACAATCAGCTCCTGGTCGGCCAGCCGCGGGGTGATCTCGAGATCGAGCGCCGAGCCGGGGATGGTGAGGCGCCAGCGACTCGGGTAGCGCACGCCGCTCCGCGGGCTCGTCCAGTGATCGAGCGCGTCGAGCGTCACGTCGCCGAGGGCCAGCGGCCCCGTGGCGCCGTCGCCGGCGATGAGCGCCCCGGCGCTGTGCGCGTCGGCCGCGCCGTCGCGCCGGCGGAGGCGGTACACCATGAGGTCGCGCCCGTCGTCGAGCTGCAGCGCCAGCCAGTCCCAGCCGACCAGGTCCGGGCCGAGCGCGCTGGTACTCCACTCGCGGTCCATCCAGGCCAGACCGGACACCGGGTGCGACTCGCCGCCCGCGCGCACGGTGCCGCGGGCGCTCATCCGCGACAGCGAGTAGTAGTAGGACGCATTGCCCGGCTCGGGGCCCTTCCGGCTGAGGCCGCGGTCGCCCTGGAGCACCGCGGGCTTGTCGCTCGCGAGAACCAGGTCGATGGCGACGTCTCCCTCGCCGGCGCGGAGCCGAACGGGTAGGCCGCTGGCGGCCTCGCTCTCCGCCGACCAGTCCTCGGTCCAGACATGGAACGGGATCGCCCGCGCCCCGGCCAGGCCCAGCGCGTCCCGGCTCAGCCGGCTCCGCGCGTGAAAGCGCCGGCCCGCGGTGTCGGTGAGCGCGAAGTGCGCGAGGTAAAGCTGGCTGGCCGACCACGCGGACGCGCGCGTGGCGGCGACGGCCGCGGGCGATGCCAGCGCGGTACGGAAGAACGTGAGCTGAAAGCCAAAGTGGCGTCCCGCCGAGGTCTCGAGATTGCCCGTGTAGTACCACCACTCGGTGCGGAACTCGGCGTGGGGCCCGTGGTCCGCCGGAAACGAGAACGGGCGCGGCGCCATCGCGCGCGCGAAGCCGGCCAGGTCGCCCGAGCCGAGCGCCGCGCTCACCGCCAGGCTCGCCTGCACGCCGCCTCGCCCCGCCGCGCCCTCGCCGCCGGGCCAGAGCGCGATGGCGGCGATCGCGCCCACCGAGACGAGGGCCGCCGCCAGGCCGACGGCCGCGCGCTTCGTCCTACTCATCGCGGAGCGCATCGGCGGGCAGGGCGCGGGCCATTCTCCACGCGGGATAGAGCCCGGCCAGCACCGCCGCCAGCACCGAGAGCACGACGCCCTGAAGGAGGATCGCCGGCGAGGGGTCGATGGGCATGGTCCAGCCGAACGAGCGGCGGTTGATGACGAACACCAGGATCCCCGCCAGCATCAGTCCGCCGGGCACGGCGAGCAGGCCGGCCAGCAGGCCCATCAGCCCGGTCTCGGCGGTGACGAGCCCCCACACCTGGCGCGGCGTCAGGCCCAGCGTCCGGAGCACGGCGATCTCGCGGGCCCGCTCGAGCTGCAGGGCCATGAGCGCGGCCAGCATGCCGATGAAGGCGACCGCGACGGTAAGCGTGCGCAGCACGCCGGTGATGGCGAAGGTGCGGTCGAAGATCGCGAGCGACGCCTCGCGCAGCGCGCGGTTCGAGCGGACGACGATCTCCTGATCGCCGGCGGCCCGCGCGCGAAGCTCCGCCATCAGCGTGCCGAGGTCGACCCCGGGCGAGGCCTCGATGGCGACGCCCGAGATCTTGCGATCGTCCCAGGAGCGATCGTAGGTCCGCCGGCTCATCACCACCACGCCCGCGCTCGAGCCGTAGTCGTAGAACACGCCGCCCACCCGGAAGTCGCGCTCACCCCGGTCGGTGCGAAGCCGGACGGCGTCACCCACGCGCGCGCCGCGGCGGTTGGCGTAGGGCTCGGACACGATCGCCGCCTCGCCGCCCTCGGCCCAGACCGCGTCCGCGCTCCCCTCGCGGAAGCGCCAGCGCGGGGGCCGCGCCGGATCGACGTCGAGCGCGACCACCTGCACCGGACCGCCGGGGCCGGGGACGAGGACGCCGCGCGAGGTGCCCGCGCGGGCCACGCCGGGCGTGGCGGCCAGTCGCGCCACCAGCGCGGGCTCAAGCGTCGCGTCCGGGCGGTTGCCCACCAGGCTCGGCGCCGAGACGTAGATGTCGGCGCGCAGCGTGCCCTCGAGCCAGCTCACCACCGCCTCGCGGAAGCTCGCGATCATGATCCCCACGCCGATGGCCGCCGACATCGCGATCATCAGCGCGGCGATGGCGACCGAGGTGCGGGAGAACGCCGCGACGATGCCACGGGTGGCGAGCCGGCCGAGCGTGCCGAACGCCGCGGCTGCCGCTGGCTGGAGCAGCCGCAGCAACCCTAACGCGGCGGCCGGTGCGACAAGCGCCGAGCCGACCATCAGCACGAACAGGCCGGCGAAGCCCCCGGCGATGCCACCCGGCAGGGCCAGGATCCCGGCGCCGGCCGCGAGCAGCCCGAGGCCGAGCCAGGTCACGCGCGTCACCATCCGCCGCATGGTCGTCTCGAGCGCGCCCCGGCTCATCACCACGCGGGGCGGCGCGCCCGTCGCCTCGAGGGCGGGCGCGAGGGCGGCGGCGAGCGTCGCTCCCACGCCGAGGAGCACGCCCTTGGCGAGGGCGAGCGGATCGAGATCGACGTCGCGCACCGAGAGCACGAAGTAGAGGTCGTTGATCGTGCGCGTCACCAGCCCGAGCAGCCCGCGGGCGAGGCCGAGGCCGAGAGCCAGGCCCGCCGCCGTCCCCACCGCCCCGATCAGCGCGGCCTCGGTCATCACCAGCGCGAAGATCTCGGCGCGGGTCACGCCGAGGGCGCGAAGCGCGCCAATGAGGGGACGCCGCTGCACCACCGAGAAGGTCATCGTCTGGTAGATGAGGAACATGCCGACGACCAGGGCGAGGAGCGACAACGCGGTCAGGTTCCACTGAAAGGCGCGGATCATCTGCGCGGTGGTGCCGGCCCGCGCGCCGGCGGTGACCAGGTCCGCGCCGGGCGGCAGGGCGCGCGCGATGCGCTCGAGCAGCGCGCGCCCGGCCGCGTCGTCGGAGGCGATGAGGTCGATGCGGCCGAGCCGCCCGGCGGCCCCGAAGATCTCCTGGGCGCTCGCGATGTCGGTGACGAGCAGTCCGTCCAGGGCGCGGGCGCTCGCCAGATCGCCGGGGTCGAGCAGCCCCACCACCGTCAGCTCGCGGCGGATGCCCGCGGCGCGCACGGCGAGCCGATCGCCGACCGCGAGGCCGAGCTCGCCCGCGGTGGGCCGCGCCACCAGCACCGCGCCGGGGCGCGTGACAAGCGCGGCCACGGTGGAGAGGCGGTCGCGAGGCGGCGGCTCGCGGCGCTCGCCGGCAGCGGCGCCGGGAGCACTCGACCCGGCCCCGCCGCTCTCGTCGCTCAGGTACGGCCGGAACGGCGCCTCGGCGAACGGATCGACGCCCAGCACGGTGAAGGTCCGGCCGGGACGGTCGACGGCGGCGACGTCCCCGGACAGCACCGGCGCCGCGAGGCGCACCCCAAGCTCGACCTTCAGCACTCGGTAGAAATCGTCGAGCAGGCCGGACGGGCCGCCGACGATCTGGTGGGTGGCGCGCCCGGTGACGGCCACGGTGGCCAGCGAGAAGGCCCGTCGCGCACTCTCGTTGGCGAGGTCGATCGAGACGGCCACGGCCACGCCGAGCGCGATGCCGAGCACGGTCAGGCCGAGCTGCCACGGATGCCGCCCGAGATGGCGGACGGCGATCCGGGCGAGCTGCCGTCTCACTGGCCGCTCCGGCCTGAGGCGCCGGGCGCGGCCGGTTGCTCGACGAGCCGGCCGCGCTGGACGGCGAAGATGCGATCAGCCACGCCGACGACCTCGCGGCTGTGCGTCACCATGACCACCGTCTTGCCGGCCTCCCGCGCAAGACCGTCGAGCAGCGCCAGCACGGCCGCCGCCGTTTCCGCGTCCAGCGTGCCGGTGGGCTCGTCAGCCAGAATGAGCGCGGGGTCGTGGACCAGCGCCCGGGCGATGGCCACCCGCTGCTGCTCGCCGCCGGACAGCCGGTCCGGCAAGCTCGCGCCCCGGCCGCCGAGGCCCACGCGCTCGAGCAGGCGGCGCGCCCGCGCCACGCCCGCCGCGTCGGCCATGCCGTTCAGCTCGAGGGGCAGGCGCAGGTTCTCCTCGACGGTGAGGAGCGGGATCAGGTTGAAGAACTGGAAGACGAAGCCGATGTGGCGGCGGCGAAAGCGCGTGCGCGCGTCCTCGTCGAGCGCGGTGAGATCGGTGCCGTCGACCACGACGCGGCCCGAGGTCGGGCGGTCGATGCCGGCGATCAGGTTGAGCAGCGTCGACTTCCCCGACCCGCTCCGCCCGACCAGGACGGCGATCTCCCCGGGCTCGATCACCACGGAGACGTCGCTCAGCACGGCACGCTCGGCGTCGCCTTCGCGGTAGGTCTTGCTGACGTGGAGGAGCTCGACGGAGGGCCCGGGCATGCCCCGCCATTGTACGGGGCCGCTCAGGCCCGGCGACTCATCGAGCGCGATACGGATGCCGGGCGATCCAGTGACGGGCGATGTCGAGGCGCCGGCAGATCCAGACGCGGTCGTGCCGCCCGACGTGGTCGAGGAAACGGGCCAGCGCCGCCGCGCGCCCGGGCCGGCCCATGAGACGCATGTGTAGGCCCACCGACATCATCCTCGGGTGGTCGGCGCCCTCGGCGTAGAGCACGTCGAACGCGTCGCGCACGTAGGCCAGCCACTCGTCGCCGGTGCTGAAGCCCTGGGGCATCGCGAACTTCATGTCGTTGTTGTCGAGCGTGTAGGGCACGACGAGGTGCGGGCGGCCGCCCTCCACGGTCCAGTACGGCAGGTCGTCGTTGTAGGCGTCGGCGTCGTAGAGGAAGCCGCCCTCCTCCACCACGAGCCGCCGAGTGTTGGGGCTCAGGCGACCGGTGTACCAGCCGAGGGGACGGCTCCCGGTGACGCGCGTGAGGCTCTCCACCGCCCGCCGGATGTGGTCGCGCTCGACGTCCTCCGGGACGAACTGGTAGTCGATCCAGCGCCAGCCGTGGCTCACGACCTCGTGGCCCGCCTCCACGATGGCGGCCGCCGCCTCCGGGTGACGCTCCAGCGCCATCGCCACCGCGAACACGCTGATCTTGATGTCGCGCTCGGCGAACATGCGCATGAGCCGCCAGAACCCCACCCGGCTGCCGTACTCGTACATCGACTCCACCTGAAGATTGCGCACGTCGGGCAGCGGCGTGAGGCCGACCACCTCCTGCAGGAACGCCTCGGACTCGGCGTCGCCGTGCAGCACCGAGCGCTCGCCGCCCTCCTCGTAGTTCATGACGATCTGGAGCGCGAGCCGGGCCCCGCCCGGCCAGGCCGGATCGGGGGGCGTACGACCGTAGCCGACGAGGTCGCGCGGATAGTACGACGCGCTCATACCCGACCGACGCCGGGCGCGCCCAGGCTGTCGTCCACACCGGGCGCGGCCGTTCCGCCGGCGGCGGCGTAGTGGGCGACCGCGGCGTCGACACCCGCGCCCGCGGACGCCCGCCACCCCTCGCCGCGTAGCGCGTGCTCGATCGCGGCCAGGCAGAGCAGGACGTTCTGGCGCGTGGCCGCGTAGCCCATCGTGCCGATGCGCCAGATCTTGCCCTGGAGCTGGCCGAATGCCGCGCCGATCTCGATGCCGAAGTCCTCGACGAGCCGCCGCCGGACGCGGAGCTCGTCCACGCCGTCGGGCACGACGATCGGCGTGATGAACGGCAGCCGGTGGACCGCATCCTCCTGGCCGAAGAGCGCAAGCCCGAGCGCCTGGAGGCCGGCGCGGAGCGCGTCGCCGTGGAGGCGATGGCGGGCGAAGCGAGCCTCCAGCCCTTCCTCGTGAAGCGCGCGCAGGGCCTCGCGGAGTCCGTACACCATAGACGTGGGCGCGGTGTGATGGTTGAAGCGCGCCGGGCTCCAGTAGTCGGCGAGCTGGGCGAGGTCGAGGTAGTTGCTCCGCACCTTGCTCTGGCGCGTGCGGAGCACGGCGGCGGCGCGCGCGTTGTACGTGACCGGCGCCAGGCCGGACGGACCGCTCAGGCACTTCTGGGTGCCGGCCACCGCCACGTCCACGCCCCAGCGATCCACGGCGACCTCGCAGCCGCCGAGGGTCACCACGGCGTCGGCCAGGAGCAGCGCGTCGTGCTCGCGGGCGAGCCGGGCAATCTCCTCGAGGGGCTGGAGCACGCCCGTGGAGGTCTCGCCGTGGATCATCGCCACCATCCGCGTGCGACCGCCCGCCAGGGCGGCGGCGATGCGGTCGGGCTCGATCACCCGGCCCCACGCTTGCCGCACCGCGACGACCTCGGCGCCGCAGCGCTCGGCGATCTCGATCAGCAGCAGGCCGAAGCGCCCGCACTCGCCCACGACCACGCGATCACCCGGCTCGACCAGCGAGGTGATGGCCGCCTCCAGCCCGGCCCGGCCGGTGCCCGAGACGGGGAAGGCGAACGCGTTGTCCGTCTGGAAGGCGAAGCGGCTGAGCGCCACCACCTCGTTCATGATCGCGGTGAACTCGGGGTCGAACTGGCCGAGCAGCGGCGTGGCCATCGCGCGGAGAACGCGCGGGTCGGCCATGGTCGGCCCCGGGCCGAGCAAGAGGCGGGCACTGGGCAAGAGGTCGCGGAACCGCGTCGTCACAGGCGCTCATCATAGCGGGAACGATCGCTGCGCCGGCGCCCGACAATGAGGCACGCTCCCCGGGCTGCCGGGTTCCTGGGCAGGTCCCGCGACCGCTGTTGCCCGATCGTCTCCTGTCCCGGGGCTCCACCTGGGCCCGGATGGCCGTGCTGACGCCGCGTCCGCGACGACGCGATTCTGAGGCGGCGCCGGTCGGGCCGGGCACATCGGTTGCACCGGCAAGCGCCCGACGGCGACGTGACACCAACCACGAGCCACCCGGGCGTGGCCGGCGAGCGGCCGGCCAGAGCAAGAGCGAACACGCAAACGGCGGTGGGCTAGAATCGACTTCATGGCGCTCGACGCAGGCGACCGGGCGATCACGAACCGGCGGACCGGGGCGGGCCACTGGCCGTGGCCATCCACGTCGCCGTCAACCACGTCAGCGCGTACCGCTACGACCGGTGGGTCGAGCTGTCGCCGCAGCTCGTCCGGCTATCTTCGCCCGGAACGTCGGCGACCGTAAACTCGACCGCGCTCAGTACTTTGCCCGGCGCGGATTCGCGGCGTACTCTCGGGCCAGGCTGCGGGCCTCGGCGGCGAGGAGCTGCACCGCGGGAATCGTCCGCCGGGCGGCCGGCCTCGCGAGCTCGCGGGAGATGACGCGATCGTCGAAGCCGATGCGGGCGGCGTCGGCCAGCATGAAGCCGAAGAAGATCCGGTCGATCCGGGCCCAGTAGACGGCGGCCAGACACATCGGACATGGCTCGCCGGTCGTGTAGAGGTCGCAGCCCGACAGGCGGAAGCTCGCCAGTCGCCGGCCGGCCGCCCGCATCGCCACGATCTCGCCGTGCGCGGTGGGATCGCGGGTCGCGACCACCCGGTTCCAGCCCTCGCCCACGATCGCGCCCCGGCGGACGACGACCGCGCCGAACGGACCTCCGTCGCCCTCGTTCATCCCGCGCCGCGCCAGCGCGATGGCGCGTCGCATGAACCGCTCGTGAGCGTCGCGATCGGTCGCCCCCGGCGTCGCGCGTCCCCCCATACGCGCGCATTATAGTTGCCCGCATGCCCACGAGGCTCACCGGCACACCGCTCAGGCGCCTGGAGGACCCGAGACTGCTCCGCGGCCAGGCGACGTTCGTGGAGGACCTGTACCTGCCCGGGGTCGCTTCGCCATCGCCGAGCCCGGGAGCCACTACCACGTCCCGCTACTCTCGCCTTACGGGTCCTCGACGTACCGGGGGAGCTGACGGTGACGGCTCGACAGCCCAAGCCCGACCCGCGGTGGTCAGTCCGGCTCCAGCGTCCGTCGCGTTCGCTCGCCGATCACGGCATCGCGCATCGGCCTACTCTCATTCCAGATTCTCGGAGAGGCATCCCGTAGGGACCGCCACGCGGCAATCGCTTCCGTCTCGTCGTCGTCACGGCTCTTGAGCTCCTCCAGCACAGCCCGAAGCTCGATACGGACAGACAACGGAAGGTCGGAGGACGCCCGCACTCGGCGCTGAAGCTCTTTGATGAGATCGACCCGAGGCCCACCGGACAGCCCCTTGCTCGATTCGACGTCTCGGCCCTCAGCCCGTGTCGTTGCACGGAGCCCACGTACGGCTCGCCTCCGTCGTGATACCCGCGACCACCACAACGTCGCGAGCGCGACGAGCACCACGACGCCCAGGGTCACGGCGCGGTCGGACTCGACGACAGCGAGCCCAGCATCGCCAAGGCACGCGTGACCACCTCCTCCAGCGCGATCCGGTGGCACAGCTTGCCGCTGATGTCCTCTGCCATCGCGCGTCTCACATCCCGCATGATAGCTTCACCACGTGAGTCTGCCCCAGACCCGCGTTCGTCACTTGCTCGAACACGACAGCACCGCCGCCCCCGCACAGCCTGGGCGCGATGCGCGTGAGGGCATCGAAGCGCCCCCGGCCGGAGCTAGAGGAGCGTTTCCGCCGACACCTCCGTCAGCGCGGCATCCAGCGCGCGCGACGCGCCCACGCGGCGATCAGGCCCAGGGTCATGACGCTCGCCACGGTCACCTGCAGCGTGTCCACGAGCACATAGACCCAGCTGATCGCCAGCTCGCCGCTGATCCAGCTCGCCGTTGCACCCAGAGCGACGCCGACCACGGCGATGACCACGGCCCGGACGGCGGCCGCAGCGAGTCGACTGACCACAAACCCGAGGACGATCCCGGAGACGACGGGAAACACCTCATCCATAGACTCCCCCTCTGTGACCGGCCTTCGCACCCACGACTTCCCCGAGCCTTGCTTGTAACACGGCCGAGCTCGTTGCCACCAGAGAGAGCACACCCGATACGCTGCATCGGCACCGCGAGCTACCTGCCCCGTTGCTCGACGCGATCCGGGGCAGGTCAGCAGGTCAGCGGGCCGCTACCGGCCCCAACGAGAGTATCCCCAGCCTCCACCGCCGAGGACGAACAACACCAGCAGAACGATCAACACGGTTTCCATCTCTCATCACCTCCGAGCTTCTTCCCCAGACTCTAAGGTCGGGATGGAGCGTCGCCTAGTGGACCTTGGTCCACGTCGCGGTCATGATGGACGAAGGTCCACTAGGCAGGCCCGATGACGCCATCTACAGTGGGGCCACAGTGGTCGAACGGTCCGGTCTTGGCGCGGGGGTTTCTGTCGCTTCCTCCCGCTTTCATCGGCCTCCGAAGCGGAGCGACGTCAGGAGGCCGACCGACACCGGCCGCGCCGCATTTCGTGTCCCCCCGGGCCGCGCGGCGAGGGGGCCGAGGGAGCAGCGTTTGTTTGTCCGTCCGATGTGCCGAGGCTCAGCCGTCACATTCCTCCCCGACCCGGTCTGGAGCCGCGCGCCATGAAATCCGCGAAGCTGCTGAAGAGTTTGCGTATCGACGATCCGGACCGCTTTCGCCTTGCATCGTTCGATCCTTCCTGCACGGCCGGCCTCGCCAAGAGTGACGCCGAGCCACTGCTCGAAGGCGACATCGAACGACTCCGCGATCTGCAGGAACGGCTGTACGCCGAGCATTGCTGGGCGATCCTGATCGTGCTGCAGGGCATGGACACGGCCGGCAAGGACGGTGTCATCAAGCATGTGATGACCGGGGTCAATCCGCAGGGCTGCGACGTGCATCCATTCAAGGCGCCGAATGAGGAAGAACTGGATCACGATTTCCTGTGGCGGGCCGCGCTGCGGCTGCCGCGGCGCGGGCACATCGGCATCTTCAACCGCTCCTACTACGAGGAGACGCTGGTGGCGCGCGTCCACCCCGACCTGCTGGAGCGCCAGCCCCTTCCCGGGAAGCTCGTCGGCAAGGACATCTGGCCGGAGCGCTTCCAGGACATCCGCGGGTTCGAGCGGCATCTCGCCCGCAGCGGCGTGGTCGTGCTCAAATTCTTCTTGCACATCTCCAAGGAGGAGCAGCGCCGGCGCCTCCTCGACCGGATCGAGGAGCCCGCCAAGCGCTGGAAGTTCTCCCTCGGCGACATCGCCGAGCGCACACTGTGGGACAAATATGCGGCGGCCTATGAGGACATGATCCGCGCCACCAGCCGGCCGCACGGGCCGTGGCATATCATCCCGGCCGACCACAAGTGGTTCGCCCGGCTCGCCGTGGCGACGGCGTTGGTCGATGCCCTCGAACGGCTCGATCTCACATTCCCGAAGGTCGAAGGGGCTGCGCGCGAGAAGCTTGCGAAGGTCCGCAAGGTGTTGGTCAGCGAAGGGCGCGGCCAAGGCTCCCGATAGCCAGGAACGCCTCGGGTGCCCTCTTCCTGTACCCTGGCTGAGCCATGACCTATGCGTGCGCGTTCTGTGGCGAGGACAACGACACGTTCGTGGATCCCGGTGGCGGCGCGCGGCAGGCCTACACCGAGGACTGCACGGTGTGCTGCCGGCCGAACCTCATCACCGTCACCCTCGACGCCGACGGCGAGCCGCAGCTCGACGTGACCCAGGAGTACGAGGCGTGAGACGCGGCGGCGGGCGCGGCCCCCTCGTCATCGTCGAATCGCCCGCCAAGGCCAAGACCCTCGCGAGCTTCCTCGGCAAGGGGTTCGACGTCCGCGCGTCGATTGGGCACGTGGCCGACCTGCCGTCGAAGGGTCTGGCGGTCGACGTCGACAACGGATTCAAGCCCACCTACGAGCTGACCGAGCGGGGCAAGCAGGTGGTGAAGGACCTGAGCGCCGCGCTGAAGAACGCGAGCGAGCTGTACCTGGCGACCGACGAGGACCGTGAGGGCGAGGCCATCAGCTGGCACCTGGTCGAGCGCCTGAAGCCCAAGGTGCCCGTGAAGCGGATGGTGTTCCACGAGATCACCAAGGCGGCCATCGCCCACGCCGTCGCTCACCCTCGCGGCATCGACTACGGCCTGGTCGACGCGGCCGAGACGCGTCGCATCCTCGATCGCCTCTACGGGTACGAGGTGTCACCGGTGCTCTGGCGACGGGTCAACCGCGGCCTGTCGGCCGGCCGGGTCCAGAGCCCGACCATTCGTCTGATCGTGCAGCGCGAGCGCGAGCGCATCGCGTTCGTGGCCGCCGGCTACTGGGACCTGCTCCTCCACACCGCCACCGCGCCCCCCTTCGATGCCCGCCTGGTCGCGGTCGATCGCACGCGGGTCGCCACGGGCAAGGACTTCGGCCCCGACGGGCGGGCCACCAGCGCCGTCGTCGTGGTGGACGAGCGGCGCGCCGCCGCCCTGGTCGCCAGTCTGAACGGGGCCGGTGTCACCGTGCGCTCGGTCGAGGACAAGCCGTACCGCAGCGCGCCCAGGGCTCCGTTCATGACGAGCACGCTGCAGCAAGAGGGCGGCCGCAAGCTGCGTCTGTCCGCGTCGCAGGTGATGCGGGTCGCCCAGGGGCTCTACGAGCGCGGGTACATCACGTACATGCGCACCGACAACGTGGTGCTCTCCGACGAAGCGCTGGCGGCGGTGCGGGCGGAGGTGGGCCGGGCCTACGGGCCCTCGTTCGTGTCGCCCCAGCCGCGCACGTTCCCCGCGAAGATCAAGAACGCCCAGGAAGCCCACGAGGCCATCCGGCCGGCCTTGCCGCTGCGGTCGCCGGACTCGCTGGCGGGCGAGCTGAACGGCCAGGAGCTGTCGCTGTACCGCATGGTCTGGCAGCGCACCCTGGCCTCGCAGATGGCCGACGCCGCGGGCACCACGGTGTCGCTCCGGCTCGGCGCGACCGCGGCCGAAGCGAGCGGCCCGACCGACTGCGAGTTCGCGGCCAGCGGCACCACGATCACCTTCCCGGGCCATCGCCAGGTCTACGTCGAGTCGACCGACGACGAGAGCGAGACGGAGCAGGAGGCGCTGCTGCCCGTGCTGGCCGTGGGTGACGCCGTCCCCGTCGCGTCGATCGGGCCGGAGGGCCACGCCACCATCCCGCCGGCGCGGTACACCGAAGCCTCGATCGTGAAGAAGCTCGAGGAGCTCGGCATCGGCCGGCCGTCCACCTGGGCCTCGATCATCCAGACCGTGCAGGACCGTGGCTACGTGTGGAAGAAGGGGCAGGCGCTGGTGCCCACCTGGACCGCCTTCGCCGTCGTCGGGCTGATGGAGAAGCACTTCGACGAGCTCGTCGACTACGGCTTCACGGCCCGGGTCGAGGAGGACCTCGACGAGATCGCCCAGGGGCAGCTGCAGAAGGAGCGCTGGCTCAAGGCGTTCTACTTCGGCGACGAACACGACCTGCCGGGGTTGAAGCGATTGATTCAGGAAAACCTCGACACGATCGACGCGGCCGAGATCAACACGTTCCCGATCGGCATCGACCCGGCGACCGGTGAGCTGATCGTGGTGAAGCCCGGCAAGTACGGGCCGTACGTGAAGCGGGGTGACGACACGGCGAGTGTGCCCGAGAACCTGACCCCCGACGAGCTGACCCTCGAGGTCGCGGCCTCGCTGCTGGCGGCACCCAAGTCCGACGAGCCGATCGGAGCGCGCGACGGCGTGCCGGTGTTCGCCAAGAACGGTCGATACGGGCCGTACGTCCAGTGGGGAACCGCCGAGTCGCCGCCCCCGGGCCTCGACAAGCCGAAGATGGCCAGCCTGCTCCAGACCATGTCGCTCGAGCGGATCACGCTCGGCGACGCCGAGCAGCTGCTGTCGCTCCCGCGGGTGCTCGGCACCGACCCGGCCGACGGCCAGGAGGTCACCGCGCAGAACGGCCGCTACGGCCCGTACGTCTCGAAGGGCAAGGAGAGCCGGTCGCTCGCCAGCGAGGAGCAGCTGTTCACGGTGACGCTCGACGACGCGCTCGCGCTGCTGGCCCAGCCCCGCCAGTTCCGCGGCCGCGGCGGCGCACCGCCGAAGCCGCCGCTGCGGGAGCTCGGCGTCGATCCCGTCAGCGGCAAGCCGGTCGTGGCCAAGGAGGGTCGCTTCGGCGTCTACGTGACCGACGGCCAGACCAACGCGTCCCTCACGAGGGGCGACCGGGTGGAGACGATGCCGCCCGAGCGAGCGTACGAGCTGCTGGCCATCCGGCGCGACGCGATCGGCGACAAGGGCCCGGGCCGG
>JBGQLG010000133.1:0-15183 GCA_041499965.1 Methylomirabilia bacterium | reverse complement strand
TCCCGCACCGCGATCCCCTTGTTCTTCGTGTGCAGCACCTTCGTGATCGCCGCCGTCAACGTCGTCTTCCCATGATCGATGTGCCCGATCGTCCCCACGTTCACGTGCGGCTTCGTCCGCTCGTACTTGGCCTTGGCCATCGTCTGACTTCCTCCGACTACTCTCTGGTTCTCAGCGGGTTCCGGCGCGGGCGGCGGGCTTGCCCGCGACCTTGGCCATGATCTCTTCGGAGATGGACGTCGGGACCTCTTCGTAGCGGGCGAACTGCATCGTGTAGGTCGCCCGCCCCTGGGTCATCGACCGCATCTCGGTGGCGTAGCCGAACATCGTGGCCAGCGGCACGTTGGCCCGGATGACCTGCGAGGTGCCGCGCGCCTCCATGGAGACGATGCGGCCGCGACGGCTGTTGAGGTCGCCGACGATCGCGCCCATGTACTCCTCGGGCGTCACCACCTCCACGTCCATCACCGGCTCCAGCAGCGTTGGCTTGGCCTTGCGGCAGGCATCCTTGAAGCCCATCGACCCGGCGATCTTGAAGGCCATCTCCGAGGAGTCCACGTCGTGGTAGGAGCCGTCGGTGAGATAGACCTTGATGTCCACCATCGGGTAGCCGGCCATGATGCCGGTCTGCATCGCTTCCTTGATGCCCTTCTCGACCGCGGGCACGTACTCCCGCGGGACGGAGCCGCCGATGACCTTGTTCTCGAACACGAAGCCCCCGCCGGCCTCGTTCGGCTCGACCTCGATGTAGACGTCGCCGTACTGACCGCGACCGCCGGTCTGCCGGACGAACTTGCCCTGGGCCTCGCCCTTGCGGCGGATGGTCTCGCGGTAGGCCACCTGGGGCTTGCCGACGTTGGCCTCGACCCGGAACTCCCGGAGGAGACGGTCGACGATGATCTCCAGGTGCAGCTCACCCATGCCGTGAATGAGCGTCTGCGACGTCTCTTCTTCCGTCGTCACGCGGAAGGTCGGGTCCTCGAGGGCCAGGCGGGACAGCGCGACGCCCAGCTTCTCCTCGTCGGCGCGCGTCTTGGGCTCGATGGCCACCGCGATGACCGGCTCCGGGAACGTCATCGCCTCCAGCACGATCGGCTTGTCGGCGTCGCACAGCGTGTCACCGGTGATGGTCAGCTTGAGCCCGACGGCGGCGGCGATGTCGCCGGCGGCGACCGACTCCACCGCCTCCTCCTTGTTGGCGTGCATGCGGAGGAGGCGGCCGATCCGTTCCTTCTTGTCCTTGGTGGAGTTGTAGACGCCGGAGCCGGCCTCCAGCGTGCCCGAGTAGACGCGCAGGAAGACGAGCTGGCCGACGTGCTGGTGGGTCATGATCTTGAACGCCAGCGCGGCGAACGGCTCGTCGTCGGCGGCCTTGCGCTCCTCGGTGGCTCCCGTCTCCGGGTTGAGGCCCATCATCGGCGGGATGTCGAGGGGGGAGGGCAGGTAGTCGATCACGGCATCGAGCAGCGGCTGCACGCCCTTGTTCTTGAAGGACGCGCCGCAGATGACCGGGAACACCGTCATGGCGATCGTGCCCTTGCGGACGGCGGCCTTCAGCTCCTGGGGGGAGATCGTCTCGCCGTGAACGTACTTCTCCATGAGGTGCTCGTCGACCTCGGCGAGCCCCTCGATCATCTTCTCGCGGTACTCCTTCACCTGGTCGTGGAACTCGGCGGGGATCTCGACCTTCTTGTATTCCTTGCCGAGCGTCTCGTCGTCCTCGTCCCAGATGAGGGCCACCTGATCGATGAGGTCGATCAGCCCCTTGTACTGGTCCTCGCGGCCAATCGGCAGCTGGATGGCCACCGGGTGGGCGCCGAGCCGGCTGCGCAGCATGTCGAGGCAGCGGTAGTAGTCGGCGCCGACGCGGTCCATCTTGTTGACGTAGACGAGGCGCGGCACCCGGTACTTGTCGGCCTGGCGCCACACGGTCTCCGTCTGCGGCTCGACGCCCGACACGGCATCCAGGATGGCCACGGCCCCGTCGAGCACACGCAGCGAGCGCTCCACCTCGACGGTGAAGTCCACGTGGCCTGGCGTGTCGATGATGTTGATCCGGCAATCACGCCAGAAGCACGTGGTGGCGGCCGAGGTGATGGTGATGCCCCGCTCCTGCTCTTGCACCATCCAGTCCATGGTGGCGGTGCCCTCGTGGACCTCGCCGATCTTGTAGGACCGCCCGGTGTAGTACAGGACGCGCTCGGTCGTCGTCGTCTTGCCCGCATCGATGTGGGCCATGATGCCGATGTTGCGCGTCTTCTCCAGGGAGTACTGCCGCTCCACGTCCGCCCTCTTTTCTCTGTCCGAGGCCGTAGATACGAAGAGGGGGGCCGGCCGGCGCCCCCCTCTTCAGATGATCTTCGCTACCAGCGATAGTGCGCGAACGCCTTGTTGGCCTCCGCCATCTTGTGCGTGTCTTCTCGCTTCTTCACCGCCAGCCCGCGGTTGTTGGCGGCGTCGAGCAGCTCGGCCGCCAGCTTGTCGGCCATGCTGCGCTCGGCCCGGCGCCGGGCGGCGCCAATCACCCAGCGCATGGCCAGGGAGGTCCGCCGGTCGGGACGCACCTCGACCGGCACCTGGTAGGTCGAGCCACCGACCCGGCGCGACTTCACCTCGACGGCGGGCTTGACGTTGTCGATGGCGGTCTTGAACATCTTCAGCGCTTCCTGCTTGCTGCGGTCCTCGACCGACGTCATGGCGTCGTACATGATGCGCTCCGCGGTCGACTTCTTGCCGCGGATCATCATGATGTTGACGAACTTGGCCACCAGCCGGCTCCCGTACTTCGGATCCGGCAGCACCTCCCGCCGCGCCGCGCCTGACCGTCGCATGACTCAGCTCCCGCCCTTGGGCGCCTTGGCCCCGTACTTCGATCGGCTCTGCTTGCGGTTGGCCACCCCGGCGGTGTCCAGCGACCCGCGGATGATGTGATAGCGGATGCCCGGCAGGTCCTTCACGCGGCCGCCCCGGATCATCACGATCGAGTGCTCCTGCAAGTTGTGGCCGACGCCCGGGATGTAGGAGGTGACCTCCTGCCCGTTCGTCAACCGTACGCGCGCCACCTTGCGAAGCGCCGAGTTCGGCTTCTTGGGGGTCGTGGTGTAGACGCGGATGCAGACGCCGCGCTTCTGCGGACAGCCCTGCATCGCGGGCGTCTTCGACTTCTTACGCACCGCCTCACGACCCTGGCGCACGAGCTGGTTAATGGTCGGCATAGGTCTCCATCGCCGGGAACGGCGACAAAACTCCCACTTTATAAACGAGTGACCCGGTGTTGTCAAACCACCTCATGGGGGGCCCCGAATGGCCCCCCAAACCCCCCAAGCGTTCGGGGCGGCCCGGCGAAGCCAGGCCGCCCCTCTGTTCCGCGTATCGATCGGGCATGCCCATCTCTGTCCCGCTCTATCCTTTGTCCCGCTCTATTGTCCCGGCTCTATCGCACTCTGCCGCGCGCAGCCCTCGCGGGCGCGCCTGGCTCTCAGCTGGCGGCGGCTACCGGGCCTTCGCCGTCGGTCGGCTCGGTCGGCGGCGGTAGCTCGAAGGTCATGATGCTGTCGAGCGGCTTGACGGCCTCGCCGCCCGGGGTCAGGACCTCGACCCGCGTGTAGTTGTTGAGCCCGGTGCCGGCCGGGATGAGCCGGCCGACGATGACGTTCTCCTTGAGACCGCGCAGCTCGTCGGTCTTGCCGGAGATCGCGGCCTCGGTCAGCACCCGCGTGGTCTCCTGGAAGGAGGCCGCCGAGATGAAGCTGTCGGTCGACAGCGAGGCCTTGGTGATGCCGAGCAGCACCGGCTTGGCCGTGGCCGGGCGCTTGCCCTGGGCCAGGATCCGGTCGTTCTCCTCCTGGAACACGAACTTGTCGACCAGCTCGCCGACCACGAAGTCGGTGTCGCCGACCTCCTCGATCCGCACGCGCCGCAGCATCTGGCGCACGATGATCTCGATGTGCTTGTCGTTGATCGTCACGCCCTGCAGGCGATAGACCTCCTGCACCTCGTTGACCAGGTAGCGCTGCAGCTCGCGGTCGCCGAGGACCGCGAGGTAGTCGTGCGGGTTCGGCGAGCCGTCCATGAGGGCCTCGCCCGCCTTGACCCGATCGCCTTCGTGGACGCTGATGTGCTTACCCCGAGGGATGAGATATTCCTTCACCTCTGCATTGTCGGCCCGGATCACGATCTTGCGCATGCCCTTGACGAAGCCGCCCATCTCCACGCGCCCGTCGATCTCGGTGATGACCGCTTGTTCTTTCGGCTTGCGGGCCTCGAACAGCTCGGCCACCCGCGGCAGACCGCCGGTGATGTCCTTGGTCTTGGTCGTCTCGCGCGGGATCTTGGCGATGATGTCGGCCGCGAAGACGTCGGCGCCGTCCGGCACCGCCAGGTTGGCACCCACCGGCAGCGGGTAGCGGTGACGCTCCCCGGTCGGCGTGGCGCTGCCCTCGTGCGAGCGGATGATGATGCCCGGCTGCAGCCGGCCCTCGGCGTCCTCGATGACCACCCGCCGCGACAGGCCGGTGACCTCGTCGAACTCCTCGCGCACGGTCACGTTCTCGACGATGTCCTGGTACTCCACCTTCCCGGTGAACTCGGTCAGGATCGGGTTGGTGAACGGGTCCCACTCGACCAGGACCGTGCGCAGCTTGATCTTCTGCTCAGGCTTGACCTTGATCTTCGCCCCGTACACGACCGGGTACCGCTCGCGCTCGCGGCCCCGCTCGTCGGCGACCGCGATCTCACCGTTGCGGTTGGTGGCCACCAGGTCGCCGTCGCGGTTCACGACGGTGCGCAGGTTGTGGAACTTCACCACGCCCGCGCTCTTCGACTCGTGCTTGGAGGCCTCCACGACCCGGCTGGCGGTGCCGCCGATGTGGAACGTCCGCATCGTGAGCTGGGTGCCCGGCTCGCCGATGGACTGGGCGGCGATGATGCCGACCGCCTCGCCCAGCTCGGCCAGACGGCCCGAGCCGAGGTTGCGGCCGTAGCACAACACGCAGATGCCGCGCTTGGTGTCGCAGGTCAGGGTCGAGCGGATGCGCACCCGCTCGAGCCCGGAGTCCTCGATCTTCTGAGCCAGCTCCTCGATGATCTCGGTGCTCCCCTGGACGATGATCTCTTGCGACAGCGGATCCCGCACGTCCTCGGCGGTGGTCCGGCCGAGGATACGGTCGCGGAGCGACTGGATGATGTCGCCGCCCTCGACGAGCGGGGTGGCCTCGATGTACTTCACGGTCCCGCAGTCGTACTCGCTGACGATGACGTCCTGCGCGACGTCGACGAGCCGTCGGGTCAGGTAGCCGGAGTCGGCCGTCTTCAGGGCGGTGTCGGCCAGGCCTTTGCGGGCCCCGTGGGTCGAGGTGAAATACTCGAGGACCGTGAGGCCCTCGCGGAAGTTCGAGGTGATCGGCGTCTCGATGATCTCGCCCGAGGGCTTGGCCATGAGACCGCGCATGCCGGCCAGCTGGCGGATCTGCTGCTTGCTGCCCCGGGCGCCCGAGTCGGCCATCATGAAGATGGGGTTGAACTCGCCGCCCTGCTCGCCGTCCTCCAGCTCCTTGAACATCTGGTCGGCGATCTGCTCGGTGACGTGGGCCCACACGTCGACGACCTTGTTGTAGCGCTCGCCGTTGGTGATGACGCCGTCCTGGTACTGGGTCTCGACCTCGTTGACCGCGGCCCGCGCGTTGCCGATGAGCTGCTCCTTCGACGACGGGATGTGCATGTCGTCGATGCCGATCGACAGCCCCGACAGCGTGGCGTAGCGGAAGCCGAGGTCCTTCAGCTCGTCCAGGAAGTGCACGGTGGCCTCGTTGCCGAGCATGTTCATGCAGCGGCCGACGAGGGCGGTGACCTCCTTCTTCTTCAGCTCGGTGTTCACGAACCGCAGCGGCTCCGGCACCGTCTCGTTGAACAGCGTGCGGCCGACGGTGGTGTCGATGATCTCGCCCTTGAAGCGCAGCCGGATGCGAGCCTGGAGGTCGATGTCTTCGTTGTCGTAGGCGATGCGGACCTCTTCGGGGTCGGCGAACAGCCGGCCCTCGCCACGCACCGGATGCTCCGGCGTGCTCAGCCGCTCCTTGGTGAGGTAGTAGATGCCGAGCACCATGTCCTGGGTGGGCACCGCGATCGGCGCCCCGTTGGACGGCGACAGGATGTTGTTGGCCGACAGCATCAGCACCTGGGCCTCGAGCTGGGCCTCCATCGACAGCGGGACGTGGACGGCCATCTGGTCGCCGTCGAAGTCGGCGTTGAAGGCCGTGCAGACCAGCGGGTGGATCTCGATGGCCTTGCCCTCGACCAGGATGGGCTCGAAGGCCTGGATGCCGAGCCGGTGCAACGTCGGCGCCCGGTTGAGCAGCACCGGGTGCTCCTTGATGACGTCGTCCAGGATGTCCCACACCTCGGGCCGCTCCTTCTCGACGAACTTCTTGGCGGCCTTGATCGACGACGCGATGCCACGCTCCTCCAGCTTGCGGAGGATGAACGGCTTGAACAGCTCCAGCGCCATCTTCTTGGGCAGCCCGCACTGGTGCAGCTTCAGGTACGGACCCACGACGATCACGGACCGACCGGAATAGTCGACCCGCTTGCCGAGAAGATTCTGACGGAAGCGCCCTTGCTTGCCCTTGAGCGTATCGGACAGCGATTTCAGAGGCCGGTTGTTCGGTCCGGTGATGACGCGGCCGCGGCGGCCGTTGTCGAACAGCGCGTCGACCGCCTCCTGGAGCATCCGCTTCTCGTTGCGGATGATGATCTCCGGCGCCTTGAGGTCCATCAGTCGCTTCAGCCGGTTGTTCCGGTTGATGACGCGGCGATAGAGATCGTTGAGGTCGGAGGTCGCGAACCGACCGCCATCGAGCGGCACCAGCGGGCGCAGCTCCGGCGGGATGACCGGGACGACCTCGAGGATCATCCACTCCGGCTGGTTGCCGGACTTCAGGAACGCCTCGATGACCTTCAAGCGCTTGACGATCTTCTTGCGCTTCTGGACCGAGGTCTCGCCCAGCATCTGGGCCCGGAGGTCCCGGGCCAGCGAGTCGAGGTCCATGTCGCGCAGCAGCTCGCGGATGGCCTCGGCGCCCATGCCCACCTTGAGGGCGTCGGCCCCGTGCTCCTCGTGCAGCTTGCGGACCTTGTCGACGCCGACCAGATCCTTCTTCTTGATGCCGTTGATCTTGGACTCGAGGCAGACGTACTCCTCGAAGTAGAGGATCTTCTCCAGCTCGCGCAGCGACATGTCGAGGAGCTGGCCGATGCGGCTGGGCAGCCCCTTGAAGAACCACACGTGGGACACCGGCGAGGCCAGCTCGATGTGGCCCATCCGCTCGCGCCGCACCCGGGCCCGCGTCACCTCGACGCCGCACTTGTCGCAGATGACGCCGGCGAACTTCATCCGCTTGTACTTGCCGCACGCGCACTCGTAGTCCTTGGTGGGGCCGAAGATGCGCGCGCAGAACAGACCGTCGCGCTCGGGCTTGAAGGTCCGGTAGTTGATCGTCTCCGGCTTCTTCACCTCGCCGTGCGACCAGTCGCGGATCTTCTGCGGCGCCGCCAGCTTGATCCGGATCGCGTCAAACGTGATGGGCTTCGCATGCCGATCGAGGATGCCCCACAGGTCCTTGGTAGGCTTGTCCTCTCTGATCAGGCTGCCGAAAGGCCGATCCGTCAACATTCACACTCTCCTTTGTAGCGAGGGCCGTGAGGCCGGTTCGAACCGCAGGTGGCCTGCTTTAGAAGCGCGTGGCTCCGACACGCCCGGTCGACCCGCTTCGGGTCGACCCGGCCGTCCAACCGTTGCCGTTGGCTCGGTCGTTCCACTCCATTCCCTCGTTGCTCGCTCCCTCACGACGCCTTCTTTCCGTCTTTGGTGACCAGCTCGACGTCCAGGGCCAGACTCTGCAGCTCCTTGACCAGCACGTTGAAGGACTCCGGGGTGCCCGGCTCGAGGAAGTTCTCCCCCTTCACGATCGCCTCGTAGATACGGTTACGGCCCTCGACGTCGTCCGACTTCACGGTCAGCATCTCCTGGAGCGTGTGGGCCGCGCCGTAGGCTTCCAGCGCCCACACCTCCATCTCGCCGAATCGCTGGCCGCCGAACTGGGCCTTGCCGCCCAGCGGCTGCTGGGTGACCAGCGAGTAGGGCCCGATCGAGCGCGCATGCATCTTGTCGTCCACGAGGTGGGCCAGCTTCAGGATGTAGATCTGGCCGACCGTGACCTCCTGGTGGAACGGCTTGCCGGTGCGGCCGTCGAAGAGCCGCGTCTTGCCCGACGTCGGCATGCCGGCCTGCTTGAGGTGCTCCTTGATCTCCTGCTCGGTGGCGCCGTCGAAGACGGGGCTGGCCACCCACAGGCCGAGCGCGCGGGCCGCCCAGCCCAGGTGCGTCTCCAAGATCTGGCCGACGTTCATGCGGGAGGGAACGCCGAGTGGATTGAGGACAATTTCGACGGGTGACCCATCCGGCAGGAAGGGCATATCTTCCTCCGGAAGAATCTTGGACACCACGCCCTTGTTGCCGTGGCGGCCGGCCATCTTGTCTCCCACTGAAAGCTTGCGCTTCACGGCCACGTAGACCTTCACCATCTTGATGACGCCGGGCGGCAGGTCGTCGCCGCGGCGCAGGCGGCCGATGCGCTCCTCCAGCATCGAGTCGTAGATCGAGATCTGCTCCTCGGCGAGCTCCTCGATCTTCTTCACCATCTGGGCCAGGCCCTCGTCCTCCTTGACCTTCACCTTCTTGAGCTCGTTCCAGGAGAAGTTGTCGAGGTCGGGCCGCTCGATGCGGTCGCTCTTCTTGGTCACCCGCAGCGTCTTGTTGATCGGATCGAACAGCTCGTTGAGGGAGGTCTTGCCGACCAGGAGGTTCTTGAGCTTCTGGTCGCGCTCCATCTCGACCATGGCGATCTCGTCCTGGTAGTCCTTCTCCAGGCGCCCGATCTCCTCCTCCTCGATCGACTTGGCGCGCTCGTCCTTGTCGACGCCCCGCCGCGAGAAGACCTTCACGTCGACGACCGTGCCCTCGATGCCGGGCGGCACCGTGAGTGAGGTGTCGCGCACGTCCCCGGCCTTCTCGCCGAAGATCGCGCGGAGCAGCTTCTCCTCCGGCGTCAGCTGGGTCTCGCCCTTCGGCGTGATCTTGCCGACGAGGATATCGCTGGCCTTCACCTTGGCGCCGATCCGGACGATGCCGGAATCGTCCAAGTCCTTCAGGGCTTCTTCCGACACGTTCGGAATATCCCTCGTGACTTCTTCCTTCCCCAGCTTCGTGTCGCGGGCCTGGACCTCGAACTCCTCGATGTGGATCGAGGTGAAGCGGTCATCCTTGACCAGCCGCTCCGAGACCAGGATGGCGTCCTCGAAGTTGTACCCGCCCCACGGCATGAAGGCGACCAGCACGTTGCGCCCGAGGGCCAGCTCGCCCTGATCGGTGGCCGGTCCGTCGGCGATGACGTCGCCGACCGACACCCGCTGGCCCTTGCGCACGATCGGCTTCTGGTTGATGCAAGTGTTCTGGTTCGATCGCCGGTACTTGGTCAGGTTGAAGATGTCGAGCGGCAGGTCCTGGACGGGGTCGGTCTTCTTGGACCGGCTCTCCGCCCGCACGACCACCCGGTCGGCCGACACGTACTCGACCACGCCGGGGCGCTTGGCCACCACCACCGAGCCGGAGTCCCGGGCCACCACGTGCTCCATGCCGGTGCCGACCAGCGGCGCCTCCGGCTGCAGGAGCGGCACCGCCTGCCGCTGCATGTTGGAGCCCATGAGCGCGCGGTTGGCGTCGTCGTTCTCGAGGAACGGGATGAGGGCGGCCGCCACCGACACCAGCTGCTTGGGCGACACGTCCATGTAATGCAGCTCTTCCGGCGCCACCATCCGGTACTCACCGGCCCGCCGCGCCGACACGCGCTCCTGCATGAACTTGCCGTTGCGGTCGATCTCCGCGTTGGCCTGGGCGATGACGAACTTCTCTTCCTTCAGCGCGGTGAGGAACTCGATCTCGTCGGTCACCTTGCCGCTGAGGACCTTGCGGTACGGCGTCTCGATGAAGCCGAACTCGTTGGTGCGCGCGTACGTCGACAGCGACGAGATGAGGCCGATGTTCGGGCCTTCCGGCGTCTCGATCGGGCAGATCCGCCCGTAGTGGGTCGGGTGCACGTCGCGCACCTCGAAGCCGGCCCGCTCGCGACTGAGACCGCGCGGGCCGAGGGCGGACAGGCGCCGCTTGTGGGTCAGCTCGGCCAGCGGGTTCGTCTGGTCCATGAACTGCGACAGCTGGGACGACCCGAAGAACTCCTTGACCACGGCCGAGACCGGCTTGGCATTGATCAAGTCATGGGGCATGAGGTTGGTGATGTCGGAGATCGACATCCGTTCTTTCACCGCGCGCTCCATCCGGGTCAGGCCCACGCGGAACTGGTTCTCCAGCAGCTCGCCGACCGAGCGCACGCGCCGGTTGCCGAGATGGTCGATGTCGTCGGTCGGCTTGCTGCCGAGCTTGACCGTCAGCAGGTGGCGGATCACGAAGACGATGTCCTCGCTGCGCAGCGTCTTCGTGCTGGCCGGGGCATCGATACTCAGCTTCTCGTTGATCATGAAGCGGCCGACCCGGGCCAGGTCGTAGCGACGGGCGTCGATGAACATGCCGCGGAAGAGGGCGCGGGCCGACTCCACGGTGGGCGGATCGCCCGGCCGCAGCTTGCGGTAGATCTCGACCAGCGCCTCGTCGGGGTTCTTGACGTGGTCGCGGGCCAGCGTCTCGTAGAGCGAGGCGTCGATCTTGCCGGCGCTGAGCACCAGCAGCTTGAACGGCGCCACCCGGCGGCTCATCACCTGGGTCAGCACGGTCGAGGTCAGCTCGGTGTTGGTCCCGACCAGGACCTCACCGCTCTCGGTGTCGACGATGCGGGTGGCCGTGCGGCGGCCCACCAGCGCCTCGGCCCGCACCGGGATCTTTTCCACGTTGGCCTCGACCAGCTTCTCGACCAGCTTGGCGTTGAGCACCTTGCCGGCCGCGACGATGGGCTCGCGGTGACGGGGCGGCTTGACGTCGTCGGCCACCTTGGCCCCCACCGACGCCTCCGGGTGCACGCGCACCCAGGCGTTGCCGTCCTCGAAGCTCAGCACCTCCTCGACGTCGTAGAACTGGCCCAGGATCTCCTCGTCAGAGAGGATCGTGCCCTTCTCCAGGAACCAGAACGCCCGGAGATACGCGGTGGCGTACATCTTTCGCCGCCGGTCGACGCGCACGTGCAGCAGGTCGTTGGCGTCGAAGTCGAACTCGACCCAGGAGCCGCGGTACGGGATGACCCGGGCCGAGTAGAGCGGCTTGCCCGACGCCAGCGTCTTGCCCTTGTCGTCGTCGAAGAAGACGCCGGCCGAGCGTTGCAGCTGGCTGACGACGACGCGCTCGGTCCCGTTGATGATGAAGGTCCCCTTGTCCGTCATCAGGGGCAGCTCGCCGAGATACACTTCCTGGCCCCGCTGCTCCCGGATCGTCTTGGTCTTGGCTTCCTTGTCGTGATCGAACACGACGAGGCGCAGCGTGACCTTCAGGGGGATGGCGAACGTCATGCCCCGGTCGTGGCACTCCTCGACCGTGTACTTCGGATCACCGAAGTGGTACGAGTCGAACTCCAGCAGGGCGTTGTCGTTGTAGTCGGCGATCGGAAACACCGACTTGAACACCGCCTGCAGCCCGATCTCCTCGCGGCGCTCGGCGGGGACGTCCTTCTGCAGAAACGTCTCGTACGATCGCTTCTGCACCTCGATGAGGTTCGGGATCTCGACGATCGACGGGATCTTCCCGAAGTCCCGACGGCTCCGACGCCCACACTGAATCGTGCCTGCCATAGCTTCTCCTGAGGATGAGAGGTTTCGCCCGACCGTTGGCCCGCCGCGGGTGCGGCTACCTGACCTGGACGGCGGCCCCCTGCTCCTCGAGCTTCTTCTTCATGTCCTCGGATTCGGCCTTGGTGACCTTTTCCTTCACGGGCTTCGGCGCGCCGTCCACGAGGTCCTTGGCCTCCTTCAGGCCCAGACCGGTGAGCTCGCGCACGACCTTGATGACCTGGATCTTCTTCTCGCCGGCCGCCATCAGGACGACGTCGAACTCCGTCTGCTCCTCGACCGCCGCCGCGCCACCGCCGCCCGCGCCCGCCGCGCCCGGCATCGCGGCCACGGCCATCGGCGCCGCCGCCGACACCCCCCACTTCTCCTGCAGCATCTTGGACAGCTGGGCGGCTTCCAGCAGCGTCAGCTTGTCCAGTTCCTCGGCGATCTGCTCGACGTTGGCCATGTGACTGAATCCCCCTGTGTGTGGTCGTTACTCGGCCGCGGGAGCGGCGGCGCCCCGCTGGTCCAGGATGTAGGCGAGCTCCCGATGCGGCGCCTGCAGCAGGCTCACCAGCTGGGTGAGCGGTCCGCTGACGGCCCCCACGAGCTGCGCCCGCAGCGCCGCGCGCGACGGCAGGTCGGCCAGCGCCTTGAGGCCGGCCGGCTCCAGCATCTGCCCGTCGACGACGCCGACCTTGAGCACGAGCGCCTGGTGGGTCCTGGCGAAGGTGTGCAGCGTCTTGGCCACGCTGACCGGGTCGCCCTTGGCCAGCACCATGCCGGTCGGGCCCTTGAGGGCGCCGCCGAGCCCGGCCGCGCCGGACGAGGCGATGGCCAGGCGGGCCAGCCGGTTCTTGACGATCGTGTACTCGGCCGACACCGCCTTCAGCTGCTTGCGCAGGTCGGAGAGCTGGGCCACGGTCAGTCCGCGGTACTCGGCGAGAAAGACCGTCGTGACGCCGGTCAGCCGCGTCTTGAGCTCCTCGACCGTCTCGACCTTCTCTGGCGTTGGCACGCTGGGCTCCTCAGCTCGTCGCTTTCTTGAACAGGTTCGCGATCGCCACGGCGTCGACCGGCACCCCCGGGCTCATCGTGCTCGACACCGTGAGCGAGCGGAGGTACGTGCCCTTGGCGGCGGCCGGCTTGGCCCGCACGATCGCCTCGATGAGCGCCATCGCGTTGTCGCGCAGGTTGGCCTCGCTGAACGACCGCTTGCCCACCGGCGTGTGGACGTTGCCGGCCTTGTCCACGCGGAACTCGATCTTGCCGGCCTTGGCCTCCCGCACCGCGCGGCTGACGTCGAAGGTCACCGTGCCCAGCTTGGGGTTCGGCATCAGGCCGCGGGGACCGAGCACCTTGCCGAGGCGGCCCACCTGACCCATCAGGTCGGGGGTCGCGATCGCGGTGTCGAAGTCCATCCAGCCGCCCTGCACGCGCTCGACGAGATCCTCGGCACCGACCGTGTCGGCGCCGGCCTCGCGGGCCTCGCGATCCTTCTCGCCCTTGGCGAAGACCGCCACCCGCACCGTCTTGCCGATGCCGTGGGGCAGCACGACGGCGCCCCGCACCATCTGGTCGGCGTGCTTGGGATCGACGCCCAGGCGGAACGAGAGGTCCACCGACTCGTCGAACTTCGCGCCCGGCATCGCCTTGAGGACGCCGATCGCCTCGTCGAGCGAGTACTGCCGCTCGGGGGTGATCTGGCCGGCCGCCATGTCGTAACGCTTGCTCACCATCGTCGCCATGTCGATCTCCTAGACGACCTCGATGCCCATGCTGCGTGCGGTTCCCTCGATGATGCGCATCGCGGCGTCGATGTTGTCCGTGTTCAGGTCGACCAGCTTGGTCGTGGCGATCTCCCGCACCTGCGTCCGCGTGACCTTGCCGATCTTGTCCTTGTGGGGGATCGCCGAGGCCTTGGCGATGCCGGCCGCCCGCTTCAGCAGCACGGCCGCCGGCGGCGTCTTCACGATGAACGTGAAGGACCGGTCCGCATAGATGGTGACGACCACGGGGAGGATCAACCCTTCCTGCGTGTTCGTCTGGGCGTTGAAGCCCTTGCAGAATTCCATGATGTTGACGCCGTGCTGGCCGAGCGCGGGGCCCACCGGCGGCGAGGGGTTGGCCTTCCCCGCCGGAATCTGCAGCTTGACCATGGCCTGGACTTTTTTCACAGACGCTCCACCTGGTAGTACTCGAGCTCGACCGAGGTCGGCCGCCCGAAGACCGGCACGACCACCTTCATCCGCCCGCGCTCGGGATTCATGTCCTCGACCACACCCTGGAAGTTGACGAACGGCCCGTCGATGACGCGCACCTTGTCGCCCCGCTGGAAGACCGACTTCGGCTTGGGCTTCTCGGCCCCCGCCTCCATGTTGCGCACGATCTCGTCGACTTGGTCGGTGGGCAGCGCCACCGGCTTGTTGCCGGAGCCGACGAAGCCGGTCACCTTGGGCGTCGAGCGCACGAGGTGCCAGGTCTCGTCGGTCAGCTCCATCTCGACCAGCACGTAGCCGGGGAAGAACTTCTGCTCGGTCTCCCGCTTCTGCTTGTTGCGGACCTCGACCACCTTCTCGGTGGGCACCAGGACCCGGGTGATCTTCTCGCCCATGCCGAAGATCTTGGCGCGCGACTGGATGGCCTCCGCGACCTTGTTCTCGAATCCCGAGTACGTATGGACGACGAACCACTGCTTGCTCGTCGTCGTCGCGTCGCTGCTCATCTCAGATTCCTTTCCGCCCGCCGCCCAGAAGCCACTCGACCGCCCGCGCCAGCACGATGTCGACCCCGCCGAGGAAGAACGCGAGCACCACGGTGACGACGATCACGACCACCGTCGAGTTCACGAGCTCC
Organism: Methylomirabilia bacterium; assembly: GCA_041499965.1. GTDB lineage: Bacteria > Methylomirabilota > Methylomirabilia > Rokubacteriales > CSP1-6 > AR5. The sequence continues at coordinate 501 of JBGQLG010000133.1, read as the reverse complement.
TGGCGGGTCGGCCACGTCACCTTGCGGAATTCGACCAGGACCTCCTGCACGAATTCCCTGACGCGCCCGATCGCTCCCATGCCCGTCGTCCTGTCCTTCCCTCGACCGCTTCAATGGCAGGGGTGGAGGGATTCGAACCCCCATCCCCCGGATTTGGAGTCCGGTGCTCTAGCCGTTAGAGCTACACCCCTGTGCGCGCCATCGACCGTTACCGTGTCTCCTTGTGCGGCGTGTGCTTGCGGCACCACTTGCAGTACTTCTTCAGCTCCATCCGATCGGGATGGAGCCGACGGTTCTTCGTCGTTGTGTAGTTGCGGCGCTGGCAGGTGCCGCAGGCCATGGAGATGATGTCGCGCATGACTTACTCCACGATCTCCGTGACGACACCGGCGCCGACCGTGCGCCCGCCCTCCCGGATCGCGAACCGCAGCTCCTTCTCCATCGCGATCGGCATGATCAACTCGATCGCCATCGTCACGTTGTCCCCCGGCATCACCATCT
>JBGQLG010000132.1:0-15223 GCA_041499965.1 Methylomirabilia bacterium | reverse complement strand
GATGATCGTCAGGGGGACGCCGACTTTGGTGTATTCGAGGAAGGTGAGGTCGATGCGGGCGGCGCGGGCGGATTCCGCGACGATGAGGTTGGCGACGGAGCCGAGGAGGGTGAGGTTGCCGGCGAGCGTGGTGGACATGGCCAGGATCAGCCAGGCACGGTCGGGCTCGCCGAGCGTGGGAATGATCGGCTTGAGGAGCAGGACGGCGGCGACGTTGGAGACGAGGTTGGAGACGAGGGCGGCGACGAGCGTCAACACGGCGGGGCGATGCAAGCCGATGCGGGTGCCCCAGGTGGAGAGCTCGCGGGTGACGCCTGAGAACTCCAGCGCACCGGTCAGGACGAAGAGACCGACGAAGAGGACCAGCAGGCTCCAGTTGACCTCGCGGTAGACCTTCTCCGGCTTCACCCGGCGCGTGAGCAGCGAGTACGCGGCACCGCCGATCGCCACGACCGCGATGGGCACGCCGGCCAGGAACGCCAGCAGCATCACGCCGACCGCGATCAGCGTCTTGACCATGAGCGGGTAGTGCACGAGGTGACGATCCGGCTCGCCCGCCGCCTCGAAGTGCGCGGGCAGCTGGCGGCGGTAGACCAGCCACACGACCAGGTAGACGCAGGCCAGGCCCAGCAGCGCCACCGGCGCCTGGCGGAGCAGGAAGCCGCGGTAGCTGATGCTGGAGAAGCTGCCGACCAGCATGTTCTGTGGGTTGCCCGTCAGCGTCGCCACGCTGCCGACGTTGGCCGCCGTGGCCAGTGCGACGAGATAGGGGACGGGCGGCAGCCGCAGGCGATGGGTGACCGTCACGACGAGCGGCGCCAGCACCAGGCAGATGACGTCGTTGACGAACAGGGCCGACAGCACGCCGGCCGCCGCGATGACGGCGGCCAGCAGGCTGCGGGGGCCGTGCGCCTGGCGGATGGCCCACAGGGTCACCAGGCTGAAGAAGCCCGATAGGCGCAGGTAGCCGGCGACGATCATCATCCCGAAGAGCAGGACCAGCGTGTGGGCATCGACGCTGCGGACGGCGTCGTCCCATGGCAAGAGTCCGGCCACGACCATCACCGCGGCGCCGATGATGGCCACGCCCGTGCGGTCCACGCGCAGGCCGGGCAGGCGCCCGAGGCCGAGGCCCACGTAGGAGGCCGCGAAGACGGCCAGCGTCAGGAGGTGCTGCAGCTCGGACGAGCGCACGCTGTCAGGATAGCGCGGCGCGGCCGCTAGTCGGCCGGCGCGTAGAGCCACTCGATGCGCTGCACGCGCCCGTCGCGGAAGTGGAACTCGACGGTGTTCGGGAAGCCGTCGGCGTAGAGATAGAGCGCGCTGGCGTCCGTGACCGTCTGCGGCTCGCCGAGGGTCGCCTCGACCACGGCGCGCGCCACCCCGACGTTGAGGCCGCCGGGCAGGGGCCAGCGCGCCTCGCAGATCTCCACGCGGCGCAGCCCGGCGGGGCCGCGCGAGATGCCGAGGACGATGCCCGGATAGGCGAGCTCATCGATCGGATCGATCGCCGCGCTCCGGCCGCCGGGCAGTGTCCGCGCGCGGACCACCGCCGGCGGCCCCAGTGCGCGCTCCACCGTGGCCCGGGAGCGGCCGAACAGCGCGTGGGGCGCGTCAATGAACTCGTCGACCGCCCGGATGTCGGTCGGCGGCACGCGCTGGGCGGCGGCCGCGAGCGCGAGCATCCACACCAGCCCGACCGCGATCGCTGTCGCTCGCATGCCGCATCGTAGCGCACGTATCATGGCGCGATGACGAACGAGGACGACGCGTTCGAGACGTTGTACGCCCGCGGTGTCACCGACGGCCTGCCGGTCATCCCGCCCACGGCCGGGCGCGTGGCGGCGGCTGTCGAGGCCAGCGGCCGGTCCGGCGACGAGCGGCGGCCTCAGCCCTCCAGCGTGTAGTCCACGACGGCCAGCGGTCCCGGTGTCTCGACGTAACGGACTTCACGCAGGCCGAGCATCGCGCTGAGGCGGTCGGGCGGCACCGTGAGCGGCCCGGGCGAGGGGGCGGCGCCCGGGGCCGGTTGCGGAAAGGCCGTGGAGCGGGCGCTGTGGAAGGTGAGCGTGCCCTCGACCTTCTGGAGCGTCTGGTGGATGTGGCCGTTCAGCACGGTCACCGAGCCGAACCGGCGCAGCAGTCCCAGCGCCCGCTCGCCGTCGGCGGTGGTCCAGCCCCAGGCCGGATACACAGCCCACAGCGGTACGTGGCTGTAGACGACGACCGGTGTGCTGGCGCCCAGTGGCTCCAGGTCGCGGGCCAGCCAGGCGAGCTGCTCGTCGCCGAGTGCGCCCATGCCGCCGCTCTTGTAGCTCAGCACGTTGACGAGCCCGGCGAAGTGCACGCCCTGGTAGTCGAAGCTCCGCCAGCCCTGGCCCACGGTGCCCTGGCCGTAGCGCTGCAGGAACTCCTTGCCGCCGTCGACGAAGACGTCGTGCTCGCCGGGGATGTAGAAGACCTGTGACGTCTTCAGATCCTTCAGCGCCTCGGCCACGGTGTCGAACGAGCCCGGCTTCTGCGCGTGGGTGAGATCACCGGTGTGCAGCACGAAGGCCGGGGCCGGGCTCAGCGCGTTGGCCCGCGCGATCGTCCGGGCCAGCGAGGCCAGCGGATCGGCGTTGGCCGCGCCCTTGTAGCCGACGTGCGTGTCGCTGATCTGCACGAAGCTGAACGTGCCGGCGGCCCGCGCCGCGCCAGGGGTGCCGAGCACGGCGGAGGAGGCCACGCCGCCACCGACCGTCCACGCCAGACCGGTGCCCGCCCAGGCCATGCAGGTGAGGAATTCGCGACGATCCATCAGACGGCTCCCTTCTCGGTGGCGCCGGATTCAGCGGACGATCACGACGCCGGTCATGTGTGGATGCAGCGCGCAGAAGTAGCGGTACGTTCCTGGTGTGTCGAAGCGCCGCGCGAAGGTCTCGGCGTGCTCGAGGCCCGGCGAGGCGAAGAGACCGCCGCTCGCGGTGATCGTGTGCGTCTCCTCGTCCTCGTTCATCCACGTCACGGTGGTGCCGGCCGCCACCGTGAGGTCCGGCGGCGCGAAGCGGAACTCGTGGATCTCGACCTGCGAGCTGCTGGTCGCGCGCGCGCCGCCGGCGCCCAGGCCGACGGCGGCGCCAAGTGCCACGGCGAGGGCGCCCGCCCAACGACTCTTCATGGCTCTCCTCCTCCTCCTCCCGGCCGGGGCCGGGTCCCTTCACTGATGCCAACGCGGCCGAGGGACCGCCGTTCCCTCGCTCCACCCGGGCCGGCGCGGGGAACGAAGGCCGCGGTCCGGCGTTGGCAACAGTGACGGGACGCCTGAGGCAACGGGCGGTACCATGGCCGGGCATGACGGCGGCGAGTGAGCGTGACGAGGGTGGGCTGGGGCGCGAGGCGCTGGCGTACGCCGACACGCTCTACAACCTGGCCCGCTACCTGACCGGCAACGTCACCGAGGCCGAGGATCTCGTGCAGGAGACCTACGCGCGGGCGCTGCGGGCCCACGCGCAGTTCACGCCCGGGACCAACCTCAAGGCGTGGCTGTTCCGCATCCTGCGCAACACGTTCCTCAGCGACGTGCGCCGCCGGCGGAACAACCCGGTCGTCGGCGGGCTCGACACGGTGATGCCCTCCGTTCACGACGCCGCCGAGCAGGCCTGGCTGCGCGAGGACGTCGACCTGGATCGCCTGCGCGGCCTGGTGGCGGCGGAGATCGAGGCGGGGCTCATGCAGCTCTCGGAGGAGGGACGCACGGTCATTTTGCTCGACCTCGAGGGACTGACGGAGGTCGAGGTGGCCGAGATCATGGGCTGCGCGATCGGCACGGTGAAGTCGCGCCTGGCCCGCGCCCGGGCCGCGCTGCGACGGCACCTCAAGGACTACGCACGATGACACCCGTGCCCTGTGCCGAGGCTCGCCCCGCGCTCCTGGATCTGCAGCGGGGCCGGCTGTCCGCCGCCCGGGCCGCCGACATCCGTGCGCACGTCGCCGGCTGTGCGGATTGCACGCACGCGGCCGAGGCGGAGGCCGCGCTGACCGACGTGCTGGAGCACCGGCTGCCCCAGCACACCGCCTCGCTGGCGTTCAAGCGCGCGTTGCGCGAGCAATGGCCGGCGCCGGCGGCGCCCTCACGGTCGTGGCGCCGGCGGTGGCGCGTGCTGGCTCCGGCCGTCGCGGTGGTGCTCCTGGCGAGCGTGAGCGCGCCCCTCGTGTGGGACCGCGCGGTCGGGCGCCCCGAGCGCGAGGCGGTCGCCGCCCTGACCGGCGAGGCGGTGAACGACCACCTGCGCATGCTCTTCAGCCAGCGGCCACTGGAGATCGAGAGCGGTGGCATCCACAACGTGCGGCCGTGGTTCGCCGGACGGCTCGACTTCGCTCCAGTCGTCCGCTTCGAGGGCGACGCCGAGTTCCCGCTCCAGGGCGGGGCGGTCGGCTACTTCCTCGATCGCCGGGCGGCCGTCCTCGTCTATCACCATCGCCGCCATGTCCTCTCGCTCTTCGTCTTCCGGGCCGACGGGCTGCGCTGGCCGCGGGGCGGCCTCGAGCCCGTCGGCCGCGTGCAGGCGCGGGCGCAGCGGCTGCGCGGGTTCAACGTGCTGCTGTGGCGGCAGGACGAGCTCGGCTACGCGCTCGTCTCGGACGTCGAGCCGGACGCGCTGCGGGCGCTCGCCGTGCGTCTGGCCGCGCCCTGATCGGAGCGCCGCGCCGCCCCGACCTTGACGCGCCCGACGAGTGCGCATAGCCTCGCGCCATGAAAACCCCGGTGCTGGCGCTCGACGATCTGCTCACGACCGACCCCGCGGTGTGGGAGGTCACCACCTCCGCCACCGGCCCGCAGGGACGGCTGCCCCTCACCGCCGAGATGCTGCTCGAGCGCCCGAGCGGGGACATCTTCGGTCTCACCCAGAACGCCGGGATGGGCTGGGCGCCGCACGAGCTGGGGCGGCCGCAGTTCCTCATGCTCGGCACCAACGGCGGCATCCGCGCCGCCGACGGCACGCCGATCGCGCTCGGCTATCACACCGGCCACTGGGAGATCGGCCTGCTGATGCAGGCGGCGGCGGCCGAGCTGCGCACGCTGGAGTGCCTGCCGTTCGCGGCGTTCTGCTCGGATCCCTGCGACGGGCGCACGCAGGGCACGGTCGGCATGATGGACAGCCTCGCCTACCGCAACGACGCCGCCCAGGTGTTCCGGCGCCTCATCCGCTCGCTACCGACGCGGCGGGGCGTGCTGGGCGTGGCCACCTGCGACAAGGGGCTGCCGGCCATGATGATGGCGCTGGCGGCGATGCGCGACCTGCCGTGCGTGCTGGTGCCGGGCGGCGTGACGCTGCCGCCGCGTGACGGCGAGGACGCCGGCAAGGTCCAGTCGATCGGCGCGCGCTTCGCCCACGGCGAGCTGACGCTGGAGGCCGCCGCCGACCTCGGGTGCCGGGCCTGCGGCTCGCCGGGCGGTGGCTGCCAGTTCCTCGGCACGGCGGCGACCTCGCAGGTGGTCGGCGAGGCGCTCGGCCTGTCGCTGCCGCACTCCGCACTGGCGCCCTCGGGTCAGCCGATCTGGATCGACATGGCGCGGCGCTCGGCGCGCGCGCTGGTGACGCTCTCGCGGCGCGGCCTGGCCACGCGGGACATCGTCACCGACGCCGCCATCCGCAACGCCATGGCCGTGCACGCGGCGTTCGGCGGCTCCACCAACCTGCTGCTGCACGTGCCGGCCATCGCGCACGCCGCCGGCCTGCGCCGGCCGACGGTGGACGACTGGAACGAGGTCAACCGGCGCGTCCCGCGACTCGTCGACACCCTGCCGAACGGGCCGCACCCGACGGTGCGCGCGTTCCTGGCCGGCGGCGTGCCGGAGGTCATGCTGCACCTGCGGCGCCTGGGGCTGCTCGACGAGACGGTGCTCACCGTGGCGGGCGAGACGCTGGGACGGCTGCTCGACTGGTGGGAGGGCAGCGAGCGACGGCGTGTGCTGCGCGAGCGGCTGTGGACGGCCGACGGTGTCGCGCCGGAGGACGTCATCATGGATCCCGACCGCGCGCGGGCCCGGGGGCTCACCAGCACGGTGACGTTCCCGCGGGGCAACCTCGCGCCGGAGGGCTCGGTCATCAAGAGCACGGCGATCGATCCCTCGGTGGTCGACGCCGACGGCGTCTATCGCAAGGTGGGGCCGGCGCGCGTGTTCACGCGGGAGCGCGACGCGATCGGCGCAATCAAGAACGCCGGGCCGGATGGCCTCAAGCCCGGCGACATCCTCGTGCTGGTCTGCCGCGGGCCGCTCGGCGCCGGCATGGAGGAGATCTACCAGATCACCGCGGCGCTCAAGCACCTGTCGTGGGGCAAGCAGGTGGCGGTGGTGACCGACGCCCGCTTCTCCGGCGTCTCCACCGGCGCCTGCATCGGCCACGTCGGTCCCGAGGCGTTGGCCGGTGGCCCGATCGGTCGCGTGCGCGACGGCGACCGCATCCGCATCGTCGTGGACCGCAATCGCCTGGAGGGCACGGTCGATCTCGTCGGCGAGGGCACGCGCGAGTTCAGCCCGGAGGAGGGCGCGCGGGTGCTCGCGGCCCGGCCGCCCCGGCCGGACCTGGCGCCCGATCCGGAGATCCCGGCCGACACGCGGCTGTGGGCGGCGCTGCAGCAGGTCGGCGGCGGCACCTGGGGCGGCTGCGTGTACGACGTGGACGCCATCGTGCAGGCGCTCGAGCGCGGGCGCGAATGACTCTCGTGGAATTGGGTGACGCTGGGGGGTCGGGCGCGGTCGCCCCGGGCGCGCCAGCATGGCTCGCCTGCCGCCGTAACTCGCTCCGGCCCCGGCTCGCTCGGCCCCCCATCCCCCAGAGGGGGCTGGCGCGCGGACAAGTTGAATCGTGGGCGGCTCGCGAGCCGGGGCTTGCGCTCGAACGGCGACGACGGCTCGCCATGATGGCGCACCCGGGGCGACCGCGCCCGACCCCCCAGCGTCACCCAATTCCACGAGAGTCATTCGTGATGCTCACGGAGTCCGGCGACGCCCGAGCCTCGGCGTCAGCAGGTTCCACGAGATTCACTAGCCAGTAGATAGCCACGTCGATGTCACGCGGGCGCGCGGATCGCGACTACTACGCCGTCCTGGGGTTGCCACCGGTCGCCACCGAGGAGGAGATCCGGCGGAGCTATCGGCGGCTGGCGCTCGAGTGGCATCCGGACCGCAATCCCGGCAATCCCCAGGCGGCCGAGCGGTTCAGGGAGATCAGCGAGGCGTACGCCGTCCTGATGGATCCGGCCAAGCGTGGCGCCTACGATCGCGCGCGTGGCGCCGGCGAGCCGGGGGACTTCCAGGCCTCGCGCGAGGACGTCTTTCGTGACCTGTTCAACGATCCCCGCGCGAGCGCGATCTTCGAGGAGCTGGCCCGCGAGCTGGAGCGGGCCGGGCTGCGCGTCGACCGGCGCGATTTCGAGCGCACGCTGTTGGGCGGCCGCGTCGTGGTGACGGGCGGGGTCTTCGTGATCTCGCCGCTCACGCCGGTGCGCCTGCTGTGGCGCCTGGGCCGGGCCGCCCTGCGGGCGTCGAAGCCGCCCGCGCTGCCGCGACCGCCCGGGCTGCTGGGCCGGGCCGCCGCGCTGGGGCGCCGCCTGCTCGGGCTGCCGTCGACGACGCCAGCCCCGGCCGGGCCCGATGTGACCTTCCCGCTGCTGCTGACGGCGAGCGAGGCCGAGCAAGGCGGGCCCAAGCGTGTGACGCTGCGGCGCGCGGACGGCGCCGACGAGGTGCTCGTGACGATTCCCGCCGGGGTCCGCGGCGGCACGCGGCTGCGGCTGCGCGGCAAGGGCCGGGTGCTCGACGGCGGCGAGCGGGGCGACGCCTACCTGGTCGTCGAGGTGGCCGGCAAGCGCGCCTGAGCGCTCAGGGACGGCGCGGGAGCACGACCACCGCCTGACCAACCGCGATCGTCTCGTCGCGCTGATTGACCGCCGTGAGGCCCAGCGTGACCTCGCCGCGCCCGTCGAGCAGCGCACTGGCCGTCACGCTGCCGCGGCACCAGGTGGTGTCGCCGATGAGGTTGTGGCGGCGGACCTGCACCGCCAGGCGCGCCAGGTGACCGGCGTCGCCCATCCAGTTCGTCACGAGATGCCCGAGCCAGGCCACGCGCTCGGGACCGTAGTCGTAGGCGGAGGGTACGCCGACGGCGCGGGCCATGGCATCGTCCCAGTGCACGCGCTCGGGCGGCTCCGGCACGCCGAAGGCGTTGGGGATCGCCAGCGCCGGGTGACGCTCGAAGAGATCGAAGGCCAGGCCGTGGGCGCGCACGTAGAGGCTGCCCCAGCCCTGCACGAACGCCACCACGGACGTCACCGTGAGCGGGCCCTTGACGACCTCGGGCAGCGTCTCGCCCACGCGCACGTCCTCCCAGTAGCGCGGGTCGGCGCCGCGTACGACCTCGTCGCGGTAGCCGTGCCGGATGCGCTCGAGCTCGGCGGCGGAGTAGCGGTGCGGCTCGCCGGGCGCGTACTTGGCCCGTTCCCGCGCGGTGTCGCGCTCGGTCCGGAAGCACCAGGAGTCGGCCTCGCACACGACCGTGCCGGCGGCGTCGGTGAACGTCGTCCGGTAGGTCTGCTTGATCGCCCGGCGCGCGAAGGCCGAGGCCTTCTCCTCGAGGTCGAGCAGGACGCTGGCGCCGACGAGGTGGTCTCCTTCGCGCACCGGACGGCGCCAGTGGAAGTCGGTGCCGCCGTACATCGCGTGGATGCCGGGCAGGCCGCCGACGTAGCCGGAGACGATGCGGTCCATCGCGAACAGGATCGTCGGGGGAGCCAGGCGCGCGGCGGCCCAGAGCGGGTTGCGGTCGCCGATGCCGTGCGCCCAGTGGCGGATGGCGTCGCGGGTGGCCGTCTCCACGTAGGGTTCGGGCCGGCGCGCCGGCCGGCCGATACGGACGCGGAGGGAGGCCAGCGCCTCGTCGGTGATCGTGGGGAAGCTCATCGCCCGCCCTCCGTCTGCGCGGCTCGTGTCCGTAGCGCGTGCCGGTCGATCTTGCCGGCCGGTGTGCGGGGTAGCGCGTCGACGAACTCGACCCGACGCGGGAACTCGTGGCGGCCCAGTCGCTCGCGCACGTGCGCCTGCAGGGCCTCCGCGAGCTCGGGCCGCGGCCGTCGCGCGACGATCCAGGCCTGGGGCACCTGGCCGCGCAGGGCGTCGGGGACCCCGATCACGGCCGCCTCCCGGACCTCCGGGTGGGCGAGCAGCGCCCGCTCGATCTCGAGCGCGCTCAGCGTCCAACCCGCCGAGATGATGACGTCGTCGGAACGGCCGCCGTGGTGCACGTAGCCGTCGGCGTCGATCCAGCCGCGGTCCTTCACGGCGAACCACTCGCCCTTGCGGCGCACGGCGATCTCCCCGACCTCGCCGACCGCCATCGGCGCCCGGGTCTGGGCGTCGATGACCCCGACCTCCCAGCCGGGGGCGGGCTTGCCGAGCGCGCCGCGCCGCACCTGGTAGCCCGCGAAGCCCGGATAGTTGACGACGATGACGCCGACCTCGGTGCTGCCGTACATCCCGCACGGCGTCAGCCCCAGGGCCTCCTCGATCCACTGCCACGTTGCGTCGTCCATCGGCTCTCCCGTGTACGTCAGCTTGGTGAGCACCAGCCCCTGGCGATCCGTCATGCCCGACTCGCGCAGCAGGCGGTAGACCGTGGGCGCCGCCGCCAGGTTGGTGATCTGGAACGCTGCAAGGGCCTCGCGCAACCGCAGGGCATCGAAGCGCCCCGAGTACGCGCCGGCCGCCAGCCCCAGCGCCAGCGGGCTCAGCGTGCCGTGCCAGAGCCCGTGGCCCCACGCCGGGGACGACGGGCAGAAGTAGCGGTCGTCGGGCGTGAGGCCGAGGCCGTAGAGCGCCGCGACCATGAGGGTGACGACGGCACGGTGCGTGTGGCGCACAGCCTCGGGCAGCGCGCGCGTCGTACCCGATGTGTACTGCAGCACCGCGAGGTCGTCGGGTGCGGTGTCGGGCGCATAGTGATCGCGCTCGCCGGCCAGACGCTCCAGGAAGGCCGCGTCGAGGCGGAGGACGTCGACGCCGGGGAAGGACAGGCGCGCCGGATCCTGGTCGGCGCCGACCAGGAGCAGCCGGGCGTCCGAATCCTGAAGCCGCGGGGCGAGGGCGTCGGGGCCGAACAGCGTGAACAGCGGTACCGCCACGGCCCCGCGCCGGAGCGCACCGAACAGCGCGCCGTAGAAGGGCAGGGAGGGCTCGAGCAGGAACGCGACGCGGCCACCGCGCGGGACGCCGCGGCGCTCCAGGAAATGCGCGAAGCGGCTCGACCACGCGGCCAGCTCGCGGAACGTCCACTCCTCGCGCCGACCGTCGGCGAACTGCAGGCGCAGGGCGGTGCCGCGATCGATCCAGCGATCGACGCACTCGTGCGCCAGGTTGAGTCGGGTGCGGTCGCCGTCGACCAGCTCCCAGAGCGCGGCCCAGTCGAAGCGCTCGACGACGTCGGGGTAGGTGCGGCGGTCGCGCAGCCTCACGGAGGCGATCTTGCCACGACTCGGGGCCGGGGGTTAGAGTGCGCGCGGAGGCCCGACATGGCCGCGACCAGGCTCGACGTCACCCGGCACTCGCTCGTCCTCGACGGCCGCCCCTTCGGCGCGGCCGGGGCCTACGAAACGCTCGCCGGCACGCTGCGCTTCGCCGTCGATCCCGACCATCCCGCGCAGGCCGCCATCTGTGATCTGGGCCGCGCGCCCCGCAACGCGGCCGGCCGCGTGGAGTTCGCCGCCGATTTCTACCTGCTGCGGCCGGTCGACGCGGCCCACGGCAACGGCAGCCTGCTGCTCGACGTGCCTAACCGCGGCCGCAAGGTCGCCCTCGGCATGCTCAACAGCGCGGTGCGGGTGGCGAATCCGAGCACGGCCGAGGACTTCGGCAACGGCTTCCTGATGCGCCACGGCTTCACGGTCGCCTGGATCGGCTGGCAGCCCGACGTGCCCCGCGTGGACGGCCTCATGGCGCTCGACGTGCCGCGCGCCACTGGCGCCGACGGCCTGGTGCGCTGCGAGTTCCGGCCCAACACCCTGGCTGACGTGCGGCCGATGGCGGACCGCTATCACATCCCGCACCCGGCGGCCGAGCTCGACGATCCGGGGGCGCGGCTGACGGTGCGCGAGCACGCCGGGGCGCCGGCCACGGCGGTGCCGCGCTCGGCGTGGCGCTTCGCGCGGCGACAGGACGGCCGGCTCGTCGCGGACGCCTCGCACGTGCATCTTGAGGGCGGCTTCGCACCAGGTCACATCTATGACCTGGTCTATCGCGCCACCGACTCGCCCGTCGTGGGTCTGGGCCTGCTGGCGGTGCGCGACACGGCGGCGTTCCTGCGCTGGGCGCCGGCCTCAGCCGGCAACCCGTGTGCGGACGCGATCCAGCGTGCCTACGTGTTCGGCGTCTCTCAGAGCGGCCGCTTCCTGCGCCATCTGCTCTACCTGGGGCTCGACGAGGACGAGCAGGGGCGGGTGGTCTTCGACGCGGTCGTGCCGCACGTGGCGGGGGCGCGGCGCGGTGAGTTCAATCTTCGCTTCGGGCAGCCGTCGCTCAACGCCCAGGAGTCGGTCGGCAGCCTGTTCCCGTTCACGGGCGCGACCGAGACCGATCCCGTCACCGGCCAGCGCGACGGCCTGCTGGCCCGGGTGACGGCGCGCGGCCGGCGGCCACGCATCCTGGCCATCAACACCTCGGCGGAGTACTGGCGGGGCGACGCCTCGCTCGTGCACACCGACGCCGAGGGGCGGCGCGACGTCGAGCCCGAGCCCGACACGCGCGTGTACCTCTTCGCGGGATCGCAGCACACGCCCGGCGCGCTGCCGCCGCCGCCGGCCGATCCCAACACCGGCAGCCGGGGCATCCATCCGTTCAACGTGGTCGACTACGCGCCGCTGCTGCGCGCCGCGCTGGCCAACCTCGATCGCTGGGTGCGCGACGGCGTGGCGCCGCCGACCAGCGTTTTCCCCCGGCTGGCCGACGGCACCGCGGTGGCCGCGGAGTCGACGGCGCGCCTGTTCGCGACGCTGCCCGGCGTCCGCTTCCCCGACCGGCTCGCGCGCGTCGCCCGGCTGGACTTCGGGCCCGAGACCGCCCGGGGCGTCGTCAGCGAGCTGCCGCCCAAGGTCGGCGCCCAGTACCCGAGCTACGTCGCCGCCATCGATGCCGACGGCAACGAGACGGTTGGGATTCGCCCGGTCGAGCTGGGGGCGCCGCTGGCGACCTTCACGGGCTGGAACCCGCGCCATCCCGAGCAGGGGGCTCCCGGCGATCTCATGCAGATGATGGGCTCGACGCTGGCCTTCCCACGCACCCGCTCAGAACGACAGCGGCGCGGCGACCCGCGCGTGTCCATCGAGGAGCGCTACGGCTCGCGCGCGGGATACCTGGACGCGGTCCGGGCGGCCGCCGAGGCGCTGGTGGCGGCCGGCCACGCGCTGGCCGAGGACGTGGAGGCGATGATCGAGCGGGCGGGGCAGCGCTGGGACGTGGTTGCGGCGGGCGTCTGACTCAGGAGCGCTCGCAGCGGATGGACACCTCCGGCTTGTCGCCGAGGGCAGCGCGCAGCAGCTCGAGCAGGTCGGGCTCCACGCCCTGGTCCTCGAGCTGCTCGATCGTCTCGCTGCTGATCACGCACTCGGCGTCTTCGAGGTCTTCCTCCTCGAGCGCGTCGGCGAGCACCTCGTACTGACGGTCGCTGAGGGTCCCGCACAGCCGGTTGCCACCTGTCTCGTACAGCCTGAGCATTCGTCGACCTCCCGCCGCCGCAGCTTACGGGCGCGCGAGGGCAATGGCAAGCCTACCAGCGGATGGACTGGCCCGGGCTGAGCCGCGCGATGCGCTCCTCGACGCCGCGGCGCAGCGCCTCGCCCAGCAGCCGCTGAGGCGGCTCGCGGAAGGGCTCCCGGTTGAGGGTGAACGTCCTCGAGGAGCTGCATCGCGTCCTCGGGACTGACGTGGCTGGGGTGATGGTCGTGATAGGCGCTGTAGCCACCGATGGGAATGGCCGCCACGTCGAAGGGGCCGAGCCGCTCACCGATCGCCGCGAGGGCAGGGGTGTCGCCGGTGTCCCCGGCGAAGAAGAGCCGGCGCGCCGCCACCAGTCGAGCTCCACGCCCTCGTGCACGCCGCGCTCGGCGAACCACGTGGCCAGGCCGAGGCGCACGAAGAAGGTCGGATGGTGTGAGTCGCTTGACAAGATCGGGCGCACAGTCGATACCGACGACAGGCGCCGCGCGCGAACGCGCGTGGCCGGGAGGACGGCATGGCGGCAGGTGAGTTGGTGAGGGTGGCGGCAGTCGGCGACGTGGGCGAGGGGCAGGCGCACGTCGTGGAGGCGGGCGGGCGCACGCTGGCCCTCTTCAACGTCGAGGGAACGTTCTACGCGCTCGACAACACGTGCGCGCATCGTGGGGGGCCGCTGGGCGAGGGCGATCTGGAGGGTCGCATCGTGATCTGCCCCTGGCACGCGTGGCGTTGGGACGTCACCACCGGGGCCAACGCCAACAACCCGGCGGTCAAGATGACCTGCTATCCCGTGCGGGTCGAAGGGGGCAACGTCTTCGTCCAGCTCGGCTGACCGGAGCGCGGGCGCCTGGGCTATACTCCGGGCGCCGCATTCGACCCCAGAGAGGGAGGACATCTCGGATGAAGACGCTCGCTCTCAGCTCGGTGGTCGTTCTGCTCGCTTTGCTCGTCGCCGCCCCCGCCTCGGCTTTCCAGTGCCCGAAGCTCGTCAAGCAGATCCAGGACGCCACCAGTAACCGCTTCGACGGGACCGCGGCCAATGCGAAGGTCGCCGCGGGTGAGTCGATGGCGCTGCACACGGCGGGAAAGCACGCCGAGGCAGAGAAGGTGGCCAAGGACGCCCTGGCGACGCTCGGCATCAAGTCGTAGACGTCCCGCGACCGCATGGACGCCCGGCGGGCTGCGCGCCTGCCGGGCGTTCGTGCGTGCGGGAAACTTCCCTGCGGGCGCCTTCGGGGCTAGCATGGGGCCGTGGACTCACTTCCGGTCTCGCCGTACTTTCTCGGCGCGGCCGTGATCATCGGCTTGGTGTTCTGGGGATGGTCGCAGTACTACCAGTTCTGCCCGCACTGCGGGGCGCCGACGCGGCGCGTGCGCGCTGGCTGGCTCCGCTGCCGTCGCTGCGGGCGCCAATACCGGCGCGGCCTGCGCCTGCGCTGAAAGGGGCCGTCGTGCCCGAGGAGATCCGCCCGTGATGTGGCCCGAGACGTGGCCGACGACGCGCACGCTGGTCATCGCTGGCGTCGTGTTCGCCGGTGTCGCACTCGCCGCCCTCGGCGGCTGGACCTGGTGGGCGGCCCAGCAGCGGCGGACGGAAGCGGCCACGGCCGAGGTCCTGGCCCGCGTGCAGGCCGCCCAGGCTCCGGACGCGAGCACCGAGGTCAGGCTGACCGCGATCCGCGACATCGAGCAGCTCCTGCAGCGCTATCCCTCGGCGCGGAGCGTCCCGGAGTCGGCCTACGAGCTCGGCAACCTGCGCTTCGCCGTCGGACAGTACGGGCCGGCCCGGAGTGCCTACGAATTGGCGTTGCAGCACGGCGCCAAGGGGCTGATCGCGGCGATGGCCCGCGCCGCCGTCGCCCGCACCTGGGAAGCCGAGCGCGACTACGCCCGCGCCGCCGAGGCGTACGGCGCCCAGCTCAAGGATCTCGACCCGCGCAACTTCCTGTACGAGGACGCGCTGATCGATCAAGCTCGCGTCTTCGAGCTGGCCGGGAAAAAGACCGAGGCCATCGCCGCTTATCAGCGCGTGCTTAAGGAAGTGCCTACGGCCAAGCGCTCGGACGACGTCCGCAGCCGCCTGGCCAGCCTCGGGAGTTCCGCGCGCTGATCGGCTCGAGCGGGAGACGCTCGAGCGGGAGACGACAGCCTATCGGCGCAGAGCACGGGATTTCTCCTGCATGCAAGCCTGCGTGTCTCCGAAGCCGAAGGAGCCCGCGTCGCCGCTGATCCAGTAGCGCCCGTTCGTCTCGATCCGCGTCAGCTTGACCTGATTCGGAATGCGACCCTCTAGCTGGCAGGCCGCCCATGCGTCCTCGACGAGCAGTTGGGCTGGCGTCGGCTTGAGTGACTCGCAGGCGACCGTCAGACTCGCGATCAGCACAGCAACACCGATTGCACGCTGCGGCATTAGGCAACGCTCCTTTCGTCCGGTTGCGCGGGGATCCTGCGTCGAATCCGACTTCCGATAACAGG
>JBGQLG010000131.1:0-15257 GCA_041499965.1 Methylomirabilia bacterium | reverse complement strand
ATGATCACCGACGTGCCGGGAATTCGCGTGGGCCACGCCACCGACGCCGTCGCCCTCACCGGCGTCACCGTGGTGCTCTGCGATGCGCCGGCCGTCGCCGGCGTCGAGCTGCGGGGCTGGGCCAACGACGTCATCGGCCTCGACTACCTCGATCCGCGCCACCTCGTCGGGACCGTGAACGGCGTCGTCCTCGGGGGCGGCAGCCGCTTCGGCGGCGAGGCGATCTGGGGCGTGCTGCGCTGGCTCGAGCAGCAGGGGCGCGGCTACGCGGCCGGCCCCACCGTGGTGCCCCACGTGCCCGGCGCGTTCCTCTTCGATCTCAACGTCGGCGACGGCCGCGTGCGGCCCACGCGCGAGATGGGCTTCGAGGCGGCGGGCCGCGCGGCCGCCGGGCCGGTAGCCGAGGGCAACGTGGGCGCCGGCACCGGGGCCAGCGTCGGCAAGGTCTTCGGCCGCCCGCGCGCGATGCGCGGGGGCATCGGCTCGGCCAGCGTCCGCCTGGACGACGTGGTCGTCGGCGCACTGGTGGCGGTGAACGCGCTCGGCGACGTCCGCGATCCCGATACCGGCGTGCTCATCGCCGGCGCCCGCGACACGCCCGACGGCCGCCGCCTCGTCGACGGTGCCCGGGCGCTCCTCTCGGCCGGGGCGCCGGAACGGTTCGCGGCGCCCTCGCACACGACCATCGGTGTGATCGCCACCAACGCCCGGCTCGACCGGCCCGCCGCCGCCAAGATCGCCTCGCTCGGCATGCTCGGCTTCGCACGCGCGCTGTCGCCGCCCCACACCGCCTTCGACGGCGACACCCTGTTCGCGCTCTCGGTCGGTCAGGCGTCGGTCGACCTCACGCGACTGGGACTCGCGGCGGGCGAGGCCGTGGCCCAGGCCATCGTGCGCGGCGTGCGGGCCGCGACATCGCTCCCCGACCTGCCCGCCGCTCGAGACATCCCGCGAGCGTAGACGGCGGCCTCAGCCCGCATCCTCCGGCGGCCGCAGCGTGTCCCGCGCGTCGGCCAGACGCTCGCCCAGCCCCCGTACCTCGGCCAGGCGACCCGGCGCGTAGGTGAAGCGCGGATCGGTGGTGTAGCCGGCCCAGGCGCCCATGTAGTCCGGACGGCTGAGACCGAGGGCCAGATCCGAGACCTGCGTGGGATTGGCGAAGTCGGCCATGATACCCACTTCCTGATGCACGCCGGCGTTGGCGCCATCCAGGAACGCCTGCAGCGAGCGCGGCTTGGGCCCGTGGGGCAGGCCGACGGGATGCAGCGAGACCATGCCGGCGCCCACGACCCCACCGCCACTGAAGAAGTCGCCGAAGTGGTAGCCGAGCGTCTCGAGATAGTCGAGGTTCTTGTGGAAGAACGGCACCCACATCGCCTCCTTCTCCACCGAGCGCACGGTGAAGACGCAGAGGTAGCAGCCGGGTAGCTTGAAGATCGTGTGGCCGGAGGGCGGGACGTGCGAGCGATCGGCCACCAGCGGGCGCACGTCTTCCACGGCGAACTTGTAGGGCAGGTACTCGCCGCGCCAGCCGATCACGTCGAACGGGTGGGTGGGGTGCACGCGGCGGGTGTACACGCCGTCGACCTTGGAGACGATCTCGAAGCGGCCGCTCTCGTTGCGGGTGTCGAGCGAGCGGGGAAAGCGGTAGTCGCTGCGGCTGTGGGTGATGAACTGCCCGGTGGTCGGCGCCTCCGACTTCTCCGGGTCGCCGGCGAACGACTCGTACATCCAGTAGTAGTGCGCCCCGGCGCCCAGCTCGAAGCGGTGGGTGACGCCCTTGGGGACGATGAGGAAGTCGCCCTTGCTGTACTCGATCGGCCCGAACGTCGTCTCCAGCGTGCCGCGGCCCTCGTGGACGAAGAAGACCATCGTGGCCGAGTGGTGCTCGAAGAAATAGTCCATCGGCCCCCGCGGCACCGTGACATTCATGGCGGCCGTCGCGTTGGCAACGAGGCGGCCCATGCCACGGTAGACGTCGCGCCCGGGCTCGGCGGGGGCGACGCCGAGCACGTGGTGCAGGCCGCCGATCGGCCGCAGCGGCGACTCCCAGCCGGGTGCCCACTGCGGCAGGTGGCGGCTCTCGCCCGGCACCCAGTTGGTCGGCGGGTAGAGGTGATACGTGTGGCTCACCTTGCCGGCGAAGCCGCCGCGTCCGTGCTCCTGCTCGAAGACGTGCCGGAGCAGCGGGCCGGCGTGCGGCGCGCGCGGGACGATGCCGACCTCGGGCGTGCCGCTGAAGTATTCGTACTTGTCCACGGCAGGGGTCCTCCGGAGGTCGATTGTACGCCGGGGGCGGCCGGACGAACCCCACCGCCGCCTGGACTATTCTTCCGGGCGCCTCCCGGTACCGGCGACGGCAAGCTCTGGATTTCTCACGAGCGCGACTGCTGGTACGCGCCTTGCGCGCCTGCGGCGGGAGCCATGAGCGTGACCGCGAAGGCCACTGACCACCGGCCGACCAGCGATGCGCTGGAGCTGGCCGAGGCGCGGTTCCGCACCCTGGTGGAGCGGCTGCCGGCCATCGTGTGGACGGCGACGCTCGACAACCGGGTGACGTACGTCAGCCCGCAGGTCGAGCGCATCCTCGGCACGCCGGTCGAGACGTGGCTCGGTGATCCGGATGCGTGGGCGCGGCAGATCCACCCCGAGGATCGCGAGCGCGTCCTGGCGACGATGGCCGACGCCAAGCAGCGCGGCGTCACCTACCGCTGCGAGTACCGCTTCCTGCGCGCCGACGGCGGGGTGGTCTGGGTGCTCGACGAGGCCGTCCTCGTGCACGACGCCGAGGGCCGTCCCGTGGCGATCCAGGGGCTGGCCCTCGACATCACCGAGCGCAAGCACGCCGAGGAGGAGGCGGCCGCCCGCGCCCGCGAGCTGGAGACACTGCACCGGATCTCCGCGATCGTGCGGACCGGCCGCCCGCTGGACGACATCTATCCCGAGATCACCGCCGCGGTGGAGGCGGCCATCGGCTTCGTCCAAGCGGCCATCGTCCTCTACGACGAGGCCCGGGACCGTCTCGTGTACAAGGGCACGCGCGGCGTGCCCGAGAACGCCGACGGCCGCGACTTCGAGACCGGCCTCGACGACACGTTCTCGGGCGTCGTCGTTCGCACGGGCCGGCCGCTGGTGTGGTCCGAGGGGCAGCCGCTGCCGAGCCCGGCCCCCCGCTCCGCGGTCTCCGCCGAGACGCGCACGTTCGTCGGGGTGCCGATGACCGTGGGCGATCGGGTGATCGGCGTGCTGAGCATCGGCGACCGGACGCCGCACGCCGTCGAGCCGCGGCTCGTCCTGCTGGTCGCGAGCATCGCCAACCACGTCGCCGCGTTGATCGAGCGCGCGCGCACCCGCGAGGCCCTGGAGGCCAGCGAGCGGCACTTTCACGCGGCGTTCGACACCGCCCACGACGCCATGCTCGTCGTCGACGACGCCCGGCACTACGTCGCCGCCAATCCGGCGGCGGCGCGCCTGCTCGGTGTTCCCATCGAGCGGCTCCTGGCTCTCCGCCTCGGCGATGCCACGGGGCCTCCCTTCGACCTCGAGCGGGGCTGGCCGGCCGTGCTCGGGGGCCAGCTGACCAGCGGCGAGTGCCACCTGGCCCGGCCCGACGGCGAGGTCCGTGACGTCGAGTACTCCATCACCGTCAACTTCGTCCCCGGCCGGCACCCGGCCGTGCTACGCGACGTGACCGAGCGCAAGCGCGAGAACGAGGTGCGGCGCGTCCGCGCGGCGGCCCTGACCGCCGCCGCCAGCGGCATCGTCATCACCGACGCCGAGGGCAAGGTCGAGTGGGCGAACCCCGAGTTCTCGCGAATGAGCGGCTACACGACCGAGGAGCTGCGCGGCCAGACGCTGGGGCTGCTCAGGTCGGGACAGCACGCCCCCGCCTTCTACGCCGAGCTCTGGCGCACCATCCGGGCCGGCGACGTGTGGCGCGGCGAGCTGGTGAACTGCCGCAAGGACGGCACGCTCTACCACGAAGAGCAGAGCATCACGCCGGTGCGCCGCCACGGGACCCTCGACGGTCCGATCACCCACTACGTCGCCGTCAAGCAGGACGTCAGCGAGCGCAAGCGGGCCGACGAGGTGCTCCGGCGCAGCGAGGCGTACCACCGCTCGCTCATCGAGCACGGGCAGGACCTGATCATCGTGCTCAACGGCGAGGCGATCGTGCGCTACGCCAGCCCCTCGGTCGAGCGCATCCTCGGGTACCGCCCCGAGGAGATGGTCGGCACCAGCACGCTGGACCGGCTGCACCCGGACGACCGCGAGCGCATCGCCGCGCTGCTACGCACCGGCCGCGAGACGCCGGGGTTCACCACCGCCGTCGAGTACCGCGTGCGCCACCGGGACGGCTCCTACCGGACGTTCGAGTCGGTCGCGTGCAATCTCCTCGATCATCACGCCGTGGCCGGCGTCATCGTCAACGCCCGCGACGTCACCGAGCGCCGGGAGGGGGAGCGGATGCAGGAGCGCCTGAAGGAGCACCTGCGCCACTCCGAGAAGCTGGCCGCGATGAGCGAGCTGCTGGCCGGCGTGGCCCACGAGCTGAACAATCCGCTCTCGGTCGTCATCGGCCACACGGCCCTGCTGGCCCGAACCGCTGACGCCGCCGTGGCGGGCCGCGCCGAGAAGATCGGGCAGGCCGCCGAGCGGTGCGGGCGCATCGTGCGGAACTTCCTGTCGCTGGCCCGCCAGTATCCGCCGGAGCGCACGACGGTCAGCCTCAACCGGCTCGTGCAGGACGCGCTGGAGATGCTGGCCTATCCGCTCCGCGTCGATACCGTGGAGGTCGTGACCGAGCTCGCCCCCGACCTGCCGACACTGGCCGCCGATGGCCACCAGCTGCAGCAGGTGGTCGTCAATCTGGTGACCAACGCGCACCAGGCCATGCGCAGCGGCGCCGGCCCGCGGCGGTTGACACTGCGGACCGGCCGCGAGTCGACCGGCGCCGTCTGGCTCGAGGTGAGCGACAGCGGCCCCGGGATTCCCCCCGAGGTCGAGGCCCGCCTCTTCGAGCCGTTCTTCACGACCAAGCCGGTCGGGCAGGGCACCGGGCTGGGGCTATCGATCTGCAAGGGCATCGTCGAGGGCCACCAGGGGCGCATCCTCGTCGACGGCGGGCCGGGGCGCGGCGCCACCTTCCGCGTCGAGCTGCCGCGGGGCGACGCCATGACGGCGCCGGCGGCCTCGGACTCCGGGCCGGTCGCCTCCCATCTGGCGATCCTGGTCGTCGACGACGAGGCCGAGGTCGGCGCCGTGATGAGCGAGCTGCTGCGGCGTGACGGCCACGAGGTGGACGCTGTCGCCAACGGCCTGGAGGCCCTCGCCCGGCTCCGCACGCGTACCTACGACATCGTCATCAGTGACATCAAGATGCCGCAGCTCGACGGCCTGGGCCTGTGGACGGCCGTCAAGCAGCGGGATCCCGAGATGGCCGCCCGCTTCGTCTTCTTCACCGGCGACACGCTCAGCAGCGCGACGGCCGAGTTCCTGGAGCGCACCGGCGCCCCGAGCATCAAGAAGCCCTTCGCGCTGCGCGACGTCCGCCTGGCCCTGGCCCGGGTGGCCGGAATCCGCCTCGCCGACGACGCCTGACCGGACGCGGTATGATCACAGGCGATGCGGCGTCGAGGCCAGGTCATCCCCTTTCCGCGCCGGCCCGTCGAGCCGGAGCCGCCCCCGGGCGAGCGCCGGCTCGTGGAGCTGCACCGTTGCGACCAGGCGGAGGCGATGGTGGTCAAGAGCCTGCTCGAGAGCGAAGGCATCCCCGCGTTCCTGCGCTCCCGGCTGGCCCACTCGGTCCATCCCTTCACGGTCGGGGCCCAGGGCGAGGTCGTGGTCCTGGTGCCGCCCAGCGAGGCAACCCGCGCGCGCGAGCTGGTCTTTTTGAACATGGGGGCCACGACGTGGCCCCCAAACCCCCCGGGTGGCTCGTAGCGCCCCGGCGGAGCCGTGGCGCTCCTCGGGGACCGACTACGCGAGTTCTTCCACCACGGCTTCCAGCGCCCGGGCCATGCGGCTCAGGGCGGTCTCGTCGAGGGTGCCGCCGGCATCGCGGGCGGTGTGATACGTGTCGAACGGCGGCGGGCGGCGGCCCTTGCTCTGCAGCGTCATACGCAATGGATGGAAGACGAACGCGCGTAGCGCCGCCGCCTCGGCCGCCGGCACGCTCGTGAGCCCGTAGGCCGGCACCCCGGCCGCGGCGAACGCGCGGTGGTCGCTACCGAACACCGGGATGCGTCCCACCACGTGGTACGACTCGTCGGCCCGCAGGCCGATCCCCTCGAAGCTCCCGCGCACGCGGGACAGAAACGGCGTGGCGGACCCCGCGTCCCACAGGGCGAGGCTGTCGCCGATGCCGGGCAGCTCGAGGCTCAGCACTCCGGCGACGTCGGCGACGCCGTGCGCGCGCACCCAGACGCGGGTGCCGAGGTAGCCGAGCTCCTCGCACGCCGGGAACAGCAGGCGCACGCGCCCGGCCGGCGCGCGGGCGACCCAGCGCTCCAGCAGCGACAGGAGGATGGCCACCGAGGCGGCGTTGTCGTTGGCGCCGGGGCTGCCGGGCACCGCATCGTGATGGGCGATCAGCACCAGGGCCCGCTCGCCCCGACCGACGTCCACGCAGAAGTTCTCGCCGCGTCCCTCGAAGGTCTCGAAGCGCTCGCGCGTGAACGGCACGCCGCGCGCGTGCAGCCACCGGGCGACCGCCGCCTGGCGCTCGGCATTGCCGCGACCCTCCAGCAGCCGCGTGAGGGCCAGCGGCGTCGAGGCCCCGCGCAGCACCTCGTCGAGCGGCGCGGCCGGCGTGGGAGACGGCGCGGCCCGGTTGACGACGCGGCCGATCATCCGGCCCAGGCGGGCGCGAGCGTAGAAGCCGAGCTCGCGCCAGCCCACGCCGTCCTCAGTCGACGCCGAACAGCCGCCGGGCGTTGTCGCTCATGCGCGGCCCCAGCGTCGCCAGCGGCTCCCCGCGCAGCTCCGCAACCCGCGCGGCGGTGAGCGCGAGATAGGCCGGCTCGTTGCGGCGGCCGCGGTGCCCCTGCGGCGGCAGGAACGGGCAGTCCGTCTCGACGACGAGGCGATCGCCGGGGACGAAGCGGGCGACGTCGGGCAGCGCGCGGGCGTTGGGATAGGTCACCGGCCCGGCCAGCGAGATGAGCAGGCCGGCGTCCAGGCAACGGCGGGCGATCGCCACGTCGGCGGAGAAGCAGTGCATGATGCCGCCGACCTCGCGCACGCGCTCCTCCTCGAGGATCGCCAGCGTCTCGGCATGCGCATCCCGGCAGTGCATGACGGCGGGCTTGCCGAGCCGGCGGGCCAGCTCGAGCAGGCGCCGGAACGTGCGCGCCTGCACGTCGGGGGGCGAGAGGGTGCGGAAGTAGTCGAGTCCGATCTCGCCGATCGCCACCACGCGGGGATGGCGGGCGAGCTGCTCGATCGCGGCGAACGCCGCCTCGTCGGCCTCGGCGGCGTCGTGGGGGTGGATGCCCGCGGTCGCCCACGTCCGGTCGTGGCGCTCGGCCAGCGCGATGGCCGCCTCCGTGGTGGCGACGTCGGTCCCGATCGTCACGACGCGCGTCACGCCGGCCGCGTGCGCGCGCTCGAGCACGGCCGCGAGATCGTCGGCGAACTCGGGGACGTGCAGGTGGGCGTGGGTGTCGAACAGCTCGGGCGCGGTCACGGCACCACCCGGAAGCGCAGCCGTCCGATGAGCTGGCCCGACGCGGTCATGACGTCGACCGACCAGCGGCCCACCGGATCGCCCGGAAACGCCGTCTTGCGCGAGAAGGTGCGAAAGCCCTCGCGCCGGCCCCCCTCGATCGGCGTCAGCCGCATGAGGTCGACCCGGGCGCCGTTGCGCCGCCACTCGTGCTCGACGGGCTGGCTCAGGCCGGCCGGGGCGTAGATGGCCGTGCGTGCGATCAGCCCGCGCTCCCGCAGATCGGAGGCGTGCACGGCCCCGGCCACCGGCTCGGGCGATTCCAGTGTCCCCACCGTCCAGTCCAGGCCCGCGCTGGCCAGGAACATCGGCGCCGGCGGGATGACGATGCACCAGTGCCCGGCCGTGACGGCGGCGGCCAGCCCGGCCAGCGAGGTGACGGCGAGGCCGGTGATCCACCGCCACTCGCGCGCGCGGCAGACGGCCGGCGTCAGCGCGACGACCGCCAGCCACGCCGCGGCGAGCAGCGCGGCGAACGGCGGCACACCGACCAGCGGCAGCGCGAGGTTGAGGGCACCGAACAGCGAGACCAGGAAGAAGACGTAGCCGAGCCAGGGCCGCGGGTGCACGAGCATCCGGTACCAGGGATCGAACGTGGCCAGCAGTGCCAGGGCGGCCAGCAGGACCAGGAGCACCACGTTGGGTGACCCGAGCGTGGTGGCCGCCCAGTAGGCCGGCAGCTGGAACAGCAGCACGCCGTGGTAGAGCGTCTGGATCGTGTAGTTGGTGGCCGTCAGCACCAGCCGGTGGGCGCGCCGGGCCGAGGCTTCCAGCGTGTCGCGCACCTGGACCATGATGGCCACCAGCAGCCACAGCAGCAACAGGTAGCCGACGAGCCAGGCGACGTGAGGCAGGCCGCGCCGAAACACGAAGAGGGTGAGCAGGCCGCCGGCGAACGAAGCGAACGAGATCCCCCAGCGCCGGAGCCAGGCGACGAGCGATCTCACCCCGGGGGGCCGAGCCGCTCGGCGATCCGGCGCGCCACCGTGTCCTCGCGCAGCGCCTGCACGCACTCCAGCACGTCGGCGCCGGCCGCGTGCGTGCGCAGGTGGGCACCCACCAGCTCCAGCGCGCCGGCGCGGACGGCGCCGTCGAGCGCGCAGATCTCCCGCAGCACGCGGGCGATCGAGGCGTCGCGCTCGGCCGCCTGGATGATCGCCTCGACGTAGGCCTCGCCGATCACCGCACCTTGGCTCCCGGCGGCAGGTCGCGGTCGAGCGTGAGCACGGCCAGCGCGCCGTCGCCGTCGGTCGAGCCGGCCAGCACCATCCCCTGCGAGGCCACGCCCATGAGCGTGGCGGGCTCGAGGTTGGCGACGACGACGACCTTCTTGCCGACGAGGTCGGCCGGCGCGTAGTGCTGGGCGATCCCGGCCACGATCGTGCGCGCCTCGGCGCCGAGCGAGACCGTCAGCTTGAGCAGCTTCTTGGACTTGGGCACGGCCTCGGCCGCGAGGATCTCGGCGACGCGCAGATCGATCTTGCCGAAGTCGGCTGTTGTCGCGAGTGCCGTGGGGCCGGATACGGGCGTGGGTGGCCTGTTCGAGGATGTCGTGGCCGCGTTCGCCACTGCCGACTTGTGCTTCGCTTTGTCCGGGTCGGCCCGCTTGTCCTGATCGGTCCGCGGGAAGAGGCCCGACAGCTTCTGGACGGCCGGCAGGCGGTCGAGTCGGCCCACCGTCGCGTCGGCCAGACGCGGGGCCGCGCTCAGTCCGGTGGCGGCGCGGATCTTGGCCGCGGCGCCGGGCAGGAAGGGATCGAGGACGACGCCGAGATAGCGGACGGCGTCGGCCAGCGTGAGCAGCACGCGGTCCAGGCGCGGCCGCTCGGCCGGATTCTTGGCCAGCGCCCACGGCTGGGTCGTGTCGACGTACCGGTTGACGGCGCCGATGAATTCCCAGACGGCCGCCAGCGCCCGGTGAAACGCGAACTCGTGCATCGCCTCGCCGAGCAGGCGGAGCGCTTCGTCGGCCGCCCGGCCCACGGTGTCCTCGTCCGCCGTCGCCGGACCGGGCCCGCCGGCACCGGCCGCGAAGTTGGCGACCAGCGTCGTCGCGCGCGCGACCAGGTTGCCCAGGTCGTTGGCCAGGTCGGCGTTGAGCCGGCCCACCAGCGCGGCCTCGGAGAAGTCGGCGTCGAGGCCGAACGCCATCTCGCGCAGCACGAAGTAGCGATAGGCGTCGATGCCGTATTTCTCGGCCGGCGCCACGGCCGGGAACACGTTGCCGAGCGACTTGGACATCTTGTGCCCCTCGATCGTCCAGTAGCCGTGGACGTTGAGGTGCTGGTACAGGTACGCCTCGGGCGGCCGGCCGTGGGCCTTGGCCAGCGCCGCCAGCATGCACGGCCAGTAGATCGCGTGGGGCTTGAGGATATCCTTGGCGGTCAGGTGCTGGGCCGCCGGCCAGTACTTCTCGAACCGCGCGTCGCCGGGCCCGCCGAGGGCGGAGACGTAGTTGATCAGCGCGTCGAACCAGACGTAGGTCACGTACTGGTCGTCGAACGGCAGCGGGATACCCCAGGTCAGGCGCGTCCGCGGACGGCTGATGGAGAGGTCCTGCAGCGGATCACGCAGGAATCCCAGGACCTCGTTCCGGTAGCGCTCGGGCCGGACGAGGTCGGGGCGGCTGTTGATGGTGTCGATCAGCCAGGCCTGGTACTTCGACATCTTGAAGAAGTAGTTCTCTTCCTCGATCCAGGTCAGGGCCGTGAGGTGATCCGGGCACCGGCCGTCGACGATCTCCTTCTCGGTGTAGAACCGCTCGCAGCCGTAGCAGTAGTGACCGCCATAGGTGCCGAGGTAGATCTCGCCGGCGTTCCAGAGCTGCTGCAGGATGGCCTGCACGATCGTCTCGTGGCGCGGCTCCGTCGTCCGGATGTAGTCGCTGTAGCGCAGGCCGAGCGCGTCCCAGGCCCGGCGGAACTCGGCCGAGGTGCGGTCGGCCAGGGCCTGGGGGGTGATGCCGGCCTTGGCCGCCGACTGGGCGATCTTGTCGCCGTGCTCGTCGGTGCCGGTGAGAAAGTACGCGTCGTCGCCGGCCAGTCGCCGGTAGCGCGTCATGGTGTCGGCCAGGATCGTGGTGTAGGCGTGGCCGAGGTGCGGCGAGTCGTTCACATAGTAGATCGGCGTTGTGATGTAGAATGTGCCCGGCACGGCCTCACTCTAGCATGACCGCGCGAGGTGGCAGCCCGCGCGGCCAGCGCTCAGCGGCAAGTGAGGTCCTTCCGATGCCAGAGCTCGCCGAAGCTCTCTCTTTCTCTCTCGCTCGGTACGTTTGTCGACCGACCGACTCAAGAGAAGGGCGGGGGCATGGCACCGACCGTCACATTCGAGGATCGCGGCACGTATCTGCACTGTCACTACGCCGGGCGATTCGAACTCAAACCCCTGCTCGAGCTGGCCCGCGACGTCCGCGCCTACTGCGCCGAGCAGGGCCAGCGTCGTGCCCTTATTGACCTGCGGGACAGCCCGGGCACGCTGAGCACGCTGGAGCGCTACGAGCACGCCATGGGGATGGCGAAGGAACCGCGCCTCGGCGTCCGGGTGGCCCTGGTCGTGCGGCCCGACCAGGCCTATGCCGACCGCTTCTGGGAGACCATGACGCGCAACCGCGGGATGGCCACCCACGTGTCGACGGACCCGACCGACGCGCTGCGGTGGCTGCAGACCGACGAGATCTGAAGGCCGGGCTCGCCGGCGCCGCCTACGCGGGCCCCGTCTTGACGTCGATGTGCGCGCGCCCCTCCCAGGTGACCTGATCGAGCGGGACCTCGGCCTGGCTGCCGTCGGGGAAGGCGACGACCACCGACTGCGCGAGCACGCGGATCGACTTCACCTTGCCGGTCATGCAGCCGCCGCCGCCGCACGAGGCCTGGCAGGGCGTGTTCACGCGGGGCAGCCGGCTGCGCAGCTCCTGGTAGGTGGAGAACTCGTAGAGCAGGCAGCACTTGAGCCGGCCGCAGTTGCCCAGCAGCCGGCTGTCGGTGAGCGGCATGTCCTGCGTCTTGGCCATCTTCACCGAGATCGGCTCGAACTTCTTGAGGTGCGACGAGCAGCAGAGCTGCCGCCCGCACGGGCCGATGCCGTCCATCACCCGGGTGGTGTCGCGGGCACCGATCTGGCGCATCTCGACGCGCCCGTGGAACTCGTGGGCGAGGTCACGCACGAGCTCGCGGAAATCGACGCGGTCCTCGGCGTTGAAGTACACGGTCACCCGCCGCTCGGCCCCGTGCAGCTCGACGTCCACCACCTTCATCGTCAGTCCGCGGCCGTGGGCCAGCCGCTGGGCGGAGACGACGGCGCGGGCTTCGCGCTCGCGGCGATCACGAAACTCACGCGTCTCCCCTTCGGTCGCCGGGCGCACGACGCGGCGGTAGAGACGATCGCGCCGGAAGTCGGGCAGCACCCGGCGGGGCCGTCGGATCTCGCCCAGCGCCGTCCCGGTGGCGGTCTCCACCACGACGACGTCGCCGACCGACGGCCGGACGTCGTCCACCAGCTTGTAGTCCTCCGGGGGGGCGGCGTCGCGCAGCCGGATGCCGATCAGCCATTCCTCGCGTGGGTCGTCGTCCATGGTGTCCTCTAGGCGGCGCGGGCCAGCAGGCGGCCGACCACCGTCTCGACGGCCAGCCGCGGAGTGACATTGTTGATCAGCGTTTCGCGCGCGTGCCGGCAGGCCTCGATCACCGCCAGCAGCGCCCGGTCGGTCCAGTGCTCGGCCTCGGCGGCCAGCGTCTCGGCGTGGTCCACGTCGCTCAGCAACGCCGGCGGCGCTCCCGCCCGCGCCAGCAGCAGGTCACGGCAGAGCAGCCAGCAGCCGTCCACCAGCGCCTCGGCCTTCTCGCGATCGATGCGGTCGGTGCGACGGAAGAGGCCGGGCGCACCGTCGGCGCGCGCGGCCTGCAGCAGCGCCAGCGCCTCGCCGACGGCGGCGCCGGCGCGGCCACTGTCACGCGTCTGGAACCGCACGATCTGGCAGCGCGAGATCACCGTGGCCGGCACCGCCCGCACCGCGGGCAGGACGAGGACCACCACCGTCCCCGGTGGCGGCTCCTCCAGGAATTTCAGGAACGCCTGGGGCGACTCACCGGTCATCCGCTCGGCCTCGTCCACGATGATCACGCGGCGGCCACCCAGCGTCGGGCGCAACGCGGCCCGGCGCTCCAGCTCGCGGATGGCGTCGATGCGGATCGCCCGCGCGCCCTTGGGATTGGTGTCGGGCGGCGTGGGGACGATGACGTGCAGGTCGGGGTGGGAGGCGGCTCCGGGCTGTGCGGTCAAGAGCTCTTGGGCGAAGGCTCTGGCCGTGGTCATGCGGCCGGAGCCCGGGGGGCCGACGAAGGCGTAGGCGTGGGCGACGCGGTCGGCGGCGAGGGCGCGGCGCAGGAGCTCGACGGCGCGGGGCTGATCGCGGATCGCCTCAAGCGCCACGCAGGAACTCTCCCACGATGGCCTGGACGGCGGCGGCCACGGCCGGCGGCGCCTGGGCGGCGTCGACCATGCGCACGCGCTTGGGCTCGGCGCGCTGGATCTCGAGATAGCCCCGCCGTACCCGGCGATGGAACGCCAGCGCCTGGCGCTCGAACTCGTCGCGGCGGCGGCGACCGATGCGGCGGAAGCCGGCGGCGGGATCGAGATCGAACAGCAGCGTCAGATCGGGCAGGACGCCGCCGGTGGCGCGGACGTTCAGGTCGCGGATCATCTCGGGGTCGAGCCCGCGCGCGTAGCCCTGGTAGGCCACCGTGGCGTCGGTGTAGCGATCGCACAGCACCAGGCGCCCGCGCCCGAGCCAGGGCCGGATGCGCTCGGCGACGTGCTGGTGGCGCGCGGCCAGGAACAGGAACATCTCGGCCAGGGGCTGGGGGCCGCGCTCGAAGAGCCGTCGGATGGCCACGCCGAGCGCGGTGCCGTCGGGCTCCCGCGTGCGCTCGACCTGGTAGCCCTGTCCCTTCAGCCAGCGAGCGAGGCGAAGCATCTGGGTCGTCTTGCCCGACCCCTCGACGCCCTCGAACGTGATGAGCACCCCTCGCAAGCCGTTGGACCTCCTGCGGCCACGCCACTCTAGCACGGGGGCGGCCGGGCCCCGGCGTGCGCCGGCCACGCCCACGAAACCCTGGCATCTCCACCCCGGGTCCGTTCTAATAGCCCATCGCCATGAGACACCCGACCCGGAGCTTCGTTGCCGTCCTGACCACCGCGCTCGTGCTGGCAGCCGCGGGCCACCTCCGCGCCGAGGACACGATCACCCGTGAGCAGGCCGACACGCTCATCAAGGAGATCCGCGAGCTCCGCCAGGCCATCGACGGCCTGCGGGCGCCGCGCCGCCAGGCCGAGCGGCCGCCCGACGAGAAGGTGCGCGTGGACGTGGCCGGAGGACCGGTGCTGGGCCGGGCCGACGCCCCGGTGACGCTGGTGGAGTTCACGGACCTCGAGTGCCCGTACTGCCGCGCCTTTCACGTGGGCACCTTCGAGCGGCTCAAGCGCGAGTACATCGACACCGGCAAGGTGCGCTTCATCACTCGCGACTTCCCGCTCGACTTCCACCCCAACGCCCGCCCGGCCGCGCTGGCGGTACGCTGTGCCGGCGAACAGGGCCAGTTCTGGGAGATGCGCCACGCCGTCACGCTGAACGCCAACGCGCTGAACCGCGAGCTCTACGACCGGCTGGCCCGCGAGCTCGCGCTCGACGGCGGCCGCTTCTCGGCCTGCATCGGCGCCGACCGCTACCGGACCGACATCGAGCACGACATGGACGAGGCGGCCAAGGCCGGCGTCAGCGGCACGCCGACGTTCGTGATCGGCGCCACCACGCCCGGCAGCGCGGTGGAGGGCCAGCGCATCGTCGGCGCCCAGCCGTATCCCGTGTTCGAGGCCCAGATCAAGGCCCTGCTCGGCGAGCGCTGATCAGCCGGGGTGCCGGTGCGAGCAACCGCGCCCTGGCTCGCGACCGCCACCCTCCTCGCCGCCGCCGTCGGTAGCCTCCGCGCCGAGGGACGCCTGTGGATCTGCGCGTGCGGCCGCGTCCAGGTGTGGGCGGGTGACGCGTGGGGCCCGGGCAGCTCCCAGCACCTGTTCGATCCCTACAGCTTCACCCACCTGCTCCACGGCTTCGCCCTGGCCGGGCTGCTGGTCTGGACGGCCCCGCGCCTGCCGACGGCGTGGCGCTTCGCCGTGGCCGTGGCGCTGGAGGCGGCCTGGGAGGTGATCGAGAACTCGCCCGCGGTGATCGCGCGGTACCGGGCCACGGCGGCGCTCGGCTACCAGGGCGACACGATCGTCAACTCGCTCGGCGACATCGTCGCCTGCGCCCTCGGCCTGGCGCTGGCCCGCTGGCTCGGGGTCCGGCGTGCCGTGGCGGGGGCCGCGGTCGTGGAGATCGGCCTGCTGATCACGATCAGGGACAGCCTGCTGCTGGACGCGCCGACGCTGATCTACCCGATACCTGCCATCCGCGCCTGGCAACTCCCGCGCTGATGACTCTCCTGGAATTCGGTGACGCGCGGCATCGGGCGCAGGGCCCCGGACGCGCCCT
>JBGQLG010000130.1:0-15281 GCA_041499965.1 Methylomirabilia bacterium | reverse complement strand
GTTCTGGACGGCGGCCGGGACGCGCGTGACGCTCGACGCCGAGGGCTTCCGCGCCTTCGACGCGCCCGGCTACGCCAAGGCCGTGTGGGATTTCCGGCTCCTCGCCGAAGGGAACGGCACGCGCCTGTCGACCGAGACGCGCATCGCCTGCACGGATGCGCGAAGCCGGCGGCGCTTTCGTCTCTACTGGCGCGTGATCCGACCGTTCAGCGGCCTGCTCCGCATCGCGCTGCTGCGGGCGGTGGCGCGCGAGGCTACTCGATGAGGGGAATCTTCGCCTTGGCGTAGGTGAGCTTCTGCGTCACCCGGCCGTGCTCGACGTGGATGATGTCGAGCCCCCGCCAGCCCCCGGGGCCGCGCTTCGTCTCGAGCCGGCACACCCAGCGGATCAGCGCCTTGCCGGTGTCGGCGTCGACGAAGAGGTCCTCGGTCTCGAAGCGCATCTTGCCGAAGTCGCCGCGGAACTGCGGGACGAAGGCCGCCCGGATGGCGTCGCGCCCTCGAGTGATGGTGCCGGTGAACTCCTCGTAGACGGCGTCGTCGGCCATGAACGCCATCACGCCGTCGAGGTCGTTCTGATTGAAGGCGTCGGTGAAGCGGATGACCAGATCTGCGAGCTTCGCGCGGTCCATGGCGGTCTCCGGAGAGTGGTTAGGCGGTCCGACTCGTGGCACGGCGTCGCGTCGTCGCGAGCGCACGCTCAGCCCTGGACGGCAGCTCGACGAACACGAAGTACGAGGCCGGATACAGATAGTCCTCACCGGAATCATCGACGACTCTCAGGTAACTTTTTGCCGCCACTAGCTTGTCGGCGAGAGTCCGGTATACCATGCCTACTTGCAAGGCATCGCAGGCTTGGTTCTCGATGCAGATCGCAAAGCGCTTCCTCGTCTTACGCACCGTTCTCACTCCAGGAATCTCCGGCGCCCTTGAGTTTACGCCATCGCAGGCCGCCGTGGCGCCGGTGGAGCTGGCGGCGCTGTCGCACCGAGCGGCCCTCGGCGATCACCTCGACCTCACTCAGCGGCCCGGCGATCTCGAAGCGCATCGTGTCTGATCGCGATATAACAGCGCCCGGACCGATCCGATAGGGCGGCGAATTCGATACCATAGGACGGCCATGAACGACCTCTTCTACCTGACCGACGAGCAGCGCATGATCCGCGACCTGGCTCGCAAGGTGGCCCGCGAGCGGATCGCGCCCCACGCCGCCCACCACGACGAGACGGAGACGTATCCCGAGGAGTCGATCAGGGCGATCGTGGAGTCCGGCCTGTACGCGATCTGGGTGCCCGAGGAGTACGGCGGCACCGCCATGGGCGCGCTGGCCCTGGCGCTCGTGTGCGAGGAGATCGCCTACGCCTGCGCGGCCAGCGGGACGCAGTACCTCGCCCAGGCGCTGGGCGGGCTGCCGATCCTGCTCTTCGGCGACGAGGCGCAGAAGAAGAAGTACCTGCCGGGGCTGGCCGGCGGCGAGATCCTGTCGGCGTTCTCGCTCTCCGAGCCGGGCGCCGGCTCCGACGCGGCCGGGCTCAAGACCACCGCGGTGCGGCGCGGCGACTCCTACGTGCTCAACGGCTCCAAGCAGTGGTGCACCAACGGCGACCACGCCGACGTCATCACCGTCTTCGCCACGGTCGATCCGTCCAAGCGCGCCAAGGGTGTGACGGCGTTCCTGGTCGACAAGGGCACGCCGGGCTTCGAGGTGGGCAAGAAGGAGCGCAAGATGGGCATCCGCGCCTCGCCCACGGTGGCGCTGCACTTTACCGACTGCGCGATCCCGGCGAGCCAGCGGCTGGGGGTGGAGGGCGAGGGGTTCAAGATCGCGATGGGCACGCTGGACATCACGCGCCCGGCGACCGGCTCGCTGGCCGTCGGCATCGCCCAGGCCGCGCTCGACGCCGCCGTCGGCTACGCCAAGGAGCGCCAGCAGTTCGGCCAGCCCATCGCCGCCTTCCAGGGCATCCAGTTCATGCTGGCCGACATGGCCATGCAGACGCACGCCGCGCGGCTGATGATCCACCACGCCGCCCGCCAGGTCGACGCCGGCATCCGCGGCAACACCTACGAGGCGTCGATGGCCAAGTGCTGGGCGGGCGACGCGGCCATGAAGGTCGCCACCGACGCCGTGCAGATCTTCGGCGGCTACGGCTACACGCGCGAGTTCCCCGTCGAGCGGTTCATGCGCGACGCCAAGATCATGCAGATCTACGAGGGCACCAGCCAGATCCAGCGACTGATCATCGCCAAGGAATTGCTCGGGGCGTGAAGGTCGAGGTCGACGACGTCACCGTCGCCTTCGAGGGCCACGGCCGCTCCGTCGTCGCGCTCGACCGGATCTCGCTACGGGTGGCGGCCGGCGAGTTCGTGTGCCTGGTGGGGCCGAGCGGCAGCGGCAAGTCCACGCTGCTGCGCGTGGTGGCCGGGCTGCTGCGCCAGACCTCGGGCGCGGTGCGCATCGAGGCGAGCCGGCCGGGGGCGCCGCTGACCGCGATGGTCTTCCAGGAGCACGCGCTGCTGCCGTGGCGCACCGTGCTGGCCAACGTCGCCTTCGGTCCCGAGAATCGCGGGGTGCCCCGCGCGGCCCGTGAGGCTCGCGCCCGGGAGATGCTGGCGCTGGTCGGGCTCGCGCGGTTCGCGCACCACTATCCGCACCAGCTCTCGGGCGGGATGAAGCAGCGGGTGGGCATCGCCCGCGCGCTGGCCAACGATCCCGAGGTGCTCCTGATGGACGAGCCGTTCGCCGCGCTCGACGCCCAGACGCGCACGATCATGCAGGAGGAGCTGCTGCGCATCTGGGCCACGCTGGGCACGACGGTGATCTACGTCACGCACTCGCTCGAAGAAGCGCTGCTCCTCGGCGACCGCGTGGTGCTCATGACGGCGCGGCCAGGGCGGGTGAGCCAGGTCTTCCCGGTCGAGCTGGGTCGCCCGCGCGGCCTGGAGATCCGCGGCTCGCCGGCCTACGGCGTCCTCCTGGAGAAGATCTGGTCGCAGCTCCGCGAGGAGGTCGTGCGCGCGATGGACGAGGACCGGGGCGCATGAGTCGGGGGCGCGCGCGTCACTGGCTGGCCGTGGCCTCGCCGGTGGCGCTACTGATCGCCTGGGAGGCGGCGGCGGCCGCCGGGCTCTTGCGTGAGGCGTTCTTCCCGCGGCCGTCCATCGTGCTGCGCCACCTGCGCGCGCTCGTCGCCGACGGCACGCTGCTCGCCAACCTGCTGCCCACGCTGGCGCGCATGGCCTGGGCCTTCGCCCTCGCCGCCGGGCTGGGCGTCGCGGTGGGTCTGGCGATGGGCGTGTGGCGCCGGCTGCGCGAGAGCCTGGACTCGGTGTTCGCGGTCGTGTTTCCGATTCCGAGCGTGCTGTTCCTGCCGCTCGTCAGCTTCGTGGTGCCGCGCGGCGAGACGGCGCTGGTCGTCACCACCGCGCTGACGTCGTTCTTCCTGATCGCGCTCACCACCGCCGACGGCGTGCGGCAGATCGATCCGCTCGTGATCGAAGCGGCGCGGCACTATGGTGCCCGGGGCCGGCGTCTGTTCACCGCGGTGCTGCTGCCGGGCGCGCTGCCGTTCATCTTCACCGGGCTCCGGCTCGGCCTCGGCTACGCGCTCATCGTGGCGGTGGCCGTCGAGATCGTCGGGGCCACGCGCGGGCTCGGCGCGCTGCTGTGGCTGTCCTGGCAGGTGCTCAAGGTCGAGGACATGTACGCGACGTTCGCGGTGATCGCCGCCCTCGGCGGCGTCCTCTCCTACGGGCTGGCCGCGCTGCGCGCCCGCCTGCTGCCGTGGGCGCAGGACGTGGCGGAGCGCTGATGGGTGTCGCGGTGCCAGTGGGCCTGCTCGCGCTGTGGGAGGTGCTGGCGCGCCTCGCGGTCGTCTCGCCGCGCTACTTTCCGCCGCCCTCGCGCGTGGCCACGGCGCTGGTGGACGGCTTCAGCGAGGGCGACCTGGCCGGCGAGACGCTGGTGACCCTCACGCGGCTGGGGCTGGCCTTCGCGCTGGCGGCGGCGCCGGCGGTCCCGCTGGGGCTCCTCATGGGGATGCTCCGGCCAGTCCGCGCGGTGGTGGAACCCTACATCGCCGTCCTGTTCCCCGTCCCGAAGATCGCGCTCCTGCCGTTCCTGCTGATCGTGCTCGGGGTGGGGGAGCCGGCGTTCGTCCTCACCGGCGCCATCTCGGCGTTCTTCCAGATCGCGATCAGCACGCTGGCCGGGGTGCAGACGATGGATCCGCGGCTGCTGGAGGTCGGGCGGAACTATGGCGCCCAGGGTGCGCGTTTGTTCACCAGGGTGATCCTGCCGGCCGCGCTGCCCGCGATCTTCACCGGCCTGCGCCTGGGGCTCGGGCTTGCCCTGGTGGCGATCGTGGCCGTAGAGTTCATCGCGGCCAGGTCCGGGCTCGGCCACCTGGTCTACCGCCACTGGCAGACGCTGAGCACCCCCCAGATGTACAGCGCGTTTGCCCTGGTGGGGGCGCTCGGCCTGCTCCTCACGCGGGGACTGGGGGCGCTGCAAGCGCGGACGCTGGTGTGGCAGCAGGACCCTGGCAGGCTCTGACGACTCGCACCATAGAGGGGCGCCACGGCTTGCCGGGGCGTCCCGAACATTTGGGGGTTTGGGGGCCATGTCGGGGCCCCCATTCAAAAGGAGGACCGACGATGAGGTGGCTGCGTGCGATCTCGCTCCTGTGCCTGCCGCTGCTCGCCCTGGCGCTGGTCGCCGGCGGCGCCGTCGCCCAGGCGCCGACCATCAAGATCGGCTACATCCCGTCGGACTCGTTCGCCGCGCTCTACATCATGGCGGATCGCTATCTGACGCCGGCCGGGATCAACGTCCAGATGGTTCGGCTGCCGGGCGGTGCCGAGATCACGACGCAGGTGGCCACGGGCCAGCTCCAGGTCGGTGGCTCCGGCATGGGCGCGGCCGGCTTCAACGCCGTCGCCGCCAAGCTGCCGATCGAGTTCATCGCGCCGCTGCACTTCGGCTACCTCGAGGACTACTTCACCGTGCGCAAGGCCGCGTGGGGCACCGAGATCAAGCGCGTTGCCGATCTGAAGGGCCGGCCGGTGGGGCTCAACACGCGCGGCGCCGCCGTCGAGTGGATGCTCGACCAGGTGCTGCGCCGCGACGGCCTGACGATCAAGGACGTGCAGGTCAAGATCATGCCGTTTCCCGACATGGTCCCGGCGCTGGAGTCGGGCGCCATCGACGCCGGCATCCTCACCGAGCCGTTCCCGACCCTGGCCGAGGACAAGGGCGTGGGCGTGCGTCCGCTGACGAAGCCGGCCGGCGCCAAGGCCATCCCGATCACCGCCGCGTTCTGGAACGCGGAGTGGGCCAAGGCCAACGCCGACCTCGCCCACAAGGTGATGCTCGGTTACCTGCGCGCGGTGCGCGACCTGGCCGCCGACGGCGGCCGCGGCTGGAGCGAGGACCGCAACGTCGACCTCATGGTCAAGTACGCCGCCACCAAGAAGGAGCTGGTGAAGAAGGCGCGCTCGCACGTGGCCGATCCCAACCTCGAGCTGGACGCCGCCACGCTCGACAGCATGCAGAAGCTGAACGCCGAGCTTGGCTACCTGAAGTACACGGAGTTCCTCTCGGCCGACAAGCTCTTCACGTTCGCCTATCGCGACCGCGCGGTGAAGGAGCTGGGGCGGCGTTGAGCCGTGTGACACTGCTCGGCCGGCTCGCGCTCGGCGTGATCATGGCGCTGGCCCTCGTCGGAGAGGTGCGAGCGCAGCAGCCCCAGGCCGACCGCGCGTTCGCCCGCGACTTCGTGGCCGCGATCAACAGCCAGAGCCTCGAGGCGCGTCTGGCGCTGGTCCATCCCCAGGCCCGGGCGTGCACGACGGGTGAGGTGGGCGAATGGTGGAGGAACGCCGTCGCCCGCCAGGCGAAGGACCCGGTGCCGGCGACACACAAGGCCAGCGTCACGGAGCTCGCGGGCGCCCTGCCGTTCGCCGAGCGCTTCGACTACCCGGTGAAGGCGACCCACCAGCTACAGCTCGACTACACGGTGCCGCCCCATCGGTTCCGGTCGGTCCTGGTGTTCCTGGCCAAGGATGGCGGGCGCTGGACGGAGGTGGTGCCGTGCGCGAAGCCCGAGACGGTCGCCGCCATCCGCGCCAACCAGCAGGCGCGAGCCAAGGACGCCGAGCGGGCCAAGGCTCTGGCCGCCCGCACGTCGCCGCAGCTGCGCGACGCCGTGGTCGCGCTCCACAAGTCGGGCCGCAGCGTCGATGCCTACCAGACGTACGCCCGCGAGTCTGGCGAAGATCTCGCGACGGCGCGGGCCGTGGTAGAACTGCTCGCGGAGGGGGCGCCATGACGATCCGCAGCGATACCGTCGGCAGCCTGCTGCGCCCCGCCTCTCTCGTGCAGGCGCGCGAGGCGCTGGCGGCCGGGCGCCTGGCACCCGCCGAGTTCAAGCGCGTCGAGGATCGCGCGGTGGACGAGGCCGTGCGCCTGCAGGAGGAGGCGGGACTGGACGTCGTCACCGACGGCGAGCTGCGGCGCTACGCGTTCTTCGGCCATCTGAT
The DNA here is from genome assembly GCA_041499965.1 of Methylomirabilia bacterium. Lineage (GTDB taxonomy): Bacteria > Methylomirabilota > Methylomirabilia > Rokubacteriales > CSP1-6 > AR5. Next base: position 8,741 of record JBGQLG010000130.1, on the reverse strand, counting down.
CGACGCGCTCGACGGCTTCGACAAGCTCGGCGGCTGGGCCATCCCGTTCCACGACGAGCAGGGCGGCGAGCTGGTCTTCAAGCGGCCGGTGGTCGTCGACAAGCTGCGCTGGCGGCGGAGCATGTGCGGCGAGGAGTTCACGTATCTTCGAGCGCGGACGACGCGGCCGGCAAAAGTCACGCTGATCAGCGCGCAGCAGGCGGCGGCGTACTACGACCCGCAGAAGTCGACCGGCGCCTATCCGACGCGCGACGCCTACCTCGCCGACGTGGTCGACTTCACGCGGCGGGAGATCGAGGAGCTGGTGCGGCTGGGCTGCACGTACGTCCAGATCGACGCGCCCCAGTATGCGGCGCTGCTCGACCCCGAGCTGCGCGAGGGCTATCGCCAGCGCGGCAGCGATCCCGACCAGCTCATCGACGCGTGCATCGAGATGGACAACGCGGCCATCGGGGCGCATCCCGGCGTGACGTTCGGCCTGCACATCTGCCGCGGCAACAACCAGTCGATGTTCTACGCCAGCGGCGGCTACGAGCCCATCGCCCGCGTGTTCACCCGCAGCCGCTTCCAGCGCTTCCTGCTGGAGTACGACGACGCGCGCTCGGGCGGCTTCGAGCCGCTGCGCGCGATGCCGGAGGACCGCGAGGTGGTGCTGGGACTGGTCACCACGAAGAAGCCGCGGCTGGAGTCGGTGGAGGAGCTGAAGCGACGCATCGACGAGGCCGCCAAGATCGTGCCGCTGGCGCGGCTGGCTCTGAGCCCGCAGTGCGGCTTCGCGTCGACCATGGAAGGCAACCGGATCACGCCCGAGACCCAGCGCGACAAGCTCCACCGCGTGGTGGAGACCGCCCGCGCGGTCTGGGGGCGCTGACCGACATCATCCCGAACCGAGAGCTCGACAGGGGGAGATCGATGAACCGATTGGTGCTGGTGCTGCTCGCATTGCTCGCGTTACCGCTGCCCGCGTGGGCGCAGGCCGTGAAGATCGGCGCGGTGGTGCCGCTCACTGGGCGCTACGGGCCGGGCGGCGCCCAGGTGCGCGCCGGCTACGAGATCGCCGTCGAGCAGATCAACGCCGCCGGCGGCGTCACGGTGGGCGGTAAGAAGGTGCCGCTCGAGCTGGTCCTGCTCGACGACGAGTCCGACGCGACCAAGACCGTCAGCCGACTTGAGACGCTGGCCGCGCAGGGCGTCGTCGGTTATCTCGGCGGCTTCGGTTCCGACCTGCACGCCGCTGCGGCCTCAGTGGCGGAGAAGAACAAGACCCCGTATCTCGGCATCGCCTTCGCGCTGAACAAGATTCATCAGCAGGGGTTCAAGTACCTGTTCTCGCCGTTCTGGAAGTCGCCGGACGTCGGCAAGCACACGGTGAGCCTGCTGGCGCTGCTGCCGGCGGCGGAGCGGCCCAAGACCGTGGCGATCTTCCAGGAGAAGACCGACTGGGGCCAGGAGATGAACGTGGCGTGGACGGAGGCCGGCAAGACCGGCGGCTGGCAGGTCGTGGTCCACGGCGAGTACGCACCGGGCGCCAAGGATTTCTCCGATCTCATCCTGAAGGCGAAGGCAGCCAACGCCGACGCCGTCTTCGCGATTCCCACGCCGCCCGACGGCATGACGATGATCAAGCAGATGAAGGAGCTCGGCTACACGCCGAAGATGGCCCTCATGATCCGCGCCGCCGATTCGCCCCCATGGACGAAGAACCTCGGCAAGGACGGTGACTGGACGGTGCTGGCGGCTGGCTGGCACTACGCGATGAAGGCACCGGGCGTCGCCGAGTTGAACGCGGCCCACGAGAAGAAGTTCGGCCGGCCGTCCGACCCGATCGTGGGGCCGGCGTACGCGTGCGTGCAGATTCTGGCGGCGGCCATCACCAAGGCCGGTGTGGCTGATCGGGAGAAGGTGCGCGACGCGATCGCGGCGACCGACATGACCACCGTGATCGGGCCGGTGAAGTTCCGGCCGGACGGGACCGGGATCGTGCAGGCGGCGTTTGCGCAGTGGCAGAACGGGAAGCAGGAATTGGTGTGGCCCAAGGAGTTCGCCACGGCCCCGCTCGCGTATCCGGCACCGCCGTTCGCCAAGCGGTGATCGGGGCATCCGGCGCCACCGGGCGCCGGGCGTGGGCGGCGCGGGCGCGCCAACACGGCTCGCCTGTCGCCGTAACTCGCTCCGGGCCCGGCTCGCTCGGGCCCCCCATCCGTCCGTCGACATGGGGGCCCCGAAATGGCCCCCAAGCCCCCGGGCGGCTCGGAACGCCCCGGCGGAGCCGTGGCGCTCCTCGATTCCGCTCGAACGGCGACGACGGCTCGCCGTGATGGCGCGCCCGCGCCCCCCACGCCCGGCGCCCAGCGGCGCCGGATTCCCCGCGCACCCTTAGGGCCGCCAGATGCCTCTGCTCGAGGTCCAGCACGTCAGCAAAGGATTCGGGGGGGTTCGGGCTGTCTCTGACGTGAGCTTTGGCCTCGATGAGGGCGAGCTGGTCGGGATCATGGGGCCGAATGGGTCGGGGAAGACCACACTCTTCAATGTGATCGCTGGCGCGCTGGCCCCTGATGCCGGGCACGTCCGTCTCGATGGGCGCGAGATCGGGGGGCTGGCTTCGCACCGTGTCTGCGCCCATGGCATTGCTCGTACGTTTCAGCTGGTGCGGCCGTTTGCCGGGCTCACCGCGCTCGAGAACGTCCTCGTGGGGCGGCTCTTCGGGCGTCACGCGCGCGGCGCGGGTGACGTCGAGGAGGCCGAGCGGCTGCTGGTGTTGGTCGGGCTCGAGGGTCGGGCTGAAGTGCCGGCGTCGAAGCTGACGCTGATCGACCGCAAAAGGCTGGAGCTGGCGCGGGCGCTGGCGACGGCGCCGCGGCTCCTGCTGCTCGACGAGTTCCTCGCCGGCCTCCACCCCGCAGAGACGGCGACGGCGATGGCGCTCATCCGGAAGCTGGTCGCTGGCGGCACCACGGTGCTGATGGTCGAGCACATCGTGTGGGCGCTGATGGAGCTGTCGAAGCGGATCATCGTGCTGAGCGCGGGGGAGAAGATCGCCGAGGGCCCGCCCGACGCCGTCGCCGCCGATCCGGCCGTGATCGACGTCTATCTCGGCACCGAGCGGGGGAGCCCCATGCGTGCTTGAGATCCGCGACCTGCAAGCCGCCTACGGCGACATCCGGGTCCTCGACGGTGTGACGCTGACGGTGGGGCCCGGCGAGATCGTGGCCCTGCTCGGTCCCAACGGTGCCGGCAAGAGCACACTCCTGAACTCTATCGCCGGCCTCCTGCGCCCGCGCGCCGGCGCCGTCAGCTTCGAGGGCGAGGATCTCGGCCGCCTGCACGCCCACCGGATCGTCGACCGGGGTGTCGCGTTGGTGCCGGAGGGGCGTCGCCTGTTCGGCGGAATGACGGTCGCGGAGAACCTGGAGCTTGGCGCGTTTGCTTCCCGCGCACGCGCGACGAAAGCGGCCGGGCTCGAGCGCGTGTTCGCGCTGTTCCCCGACCTGCGCGAGCGCCGGCGCCAGCTCGTGCGCGCGCTCTCCGGCGGCCAGCAGCAGATGGTCGCCGTCGGCCGCGCGCTGATGACGAATCCCAAGCTGCTGATGCTCGACGAGCCCTCGCTCGGCATCGCGCCCCGCCTGGTGCGCGCCATCATGGACGCGCTGGCCGAGATCAACCGCGGTGGCGTCGCCGTCTTCCTGGTCGAGCAGAACGTGCAGGCCGCGCTCGGCCTGGCCCATCGCGCCTACGTGCTGGAGTCCGGCCGCATCGCGCTGCAGGGGCCCGCCGCCGAGCTGTTGCGCGATCCGCACGTGCGCCGCGCGTATCTGGGGCCGCTGGCGGTGCGCGAGTGAACGTCCTCGAGCAGCAGCTCCTGCTCGGCCTGTTCATCGGCGGCCTCTACGGGCTGGCGGCGGCGGGGCTGTCGCTGGTGTTCGGCGTCATGAAGGTGCTCGACGTCGCCCACGGCGAGCTGATCATGCTGGGCGGCTACATGACGGTCTTCGTCGTCGCCTTCGTGGGGCTCGACCCGTTCGTCGCGCTGCTGCTGGTGATCCCGCTGTCGCTGCTGCTGGGCGTGGCCCTCTACTGGGGCCTCTTCAGCTTCGTCGTCCGCGCCGACGAGGAGACGCGCGTGAAGAACTCACTGCTGATCGGCTTCGGCCTGGCCCTGGCGCTGCACGCCCTCGCCGTGCAGCTGTGGACGGCCGACGAGCGGTCGATCGTCACGCCCTACGCCGGCGCCGTCATCACCGTGGGCGAGCTGTCGATTCCCCTCGTGCGCCTGGCCAGCTTGGCCGTGGCCTTCGCGCTGATCGGCGGCCTGCACCTGCTGCTGGCCCGCTGGCGGTGGGGCAAGGCCATCCGCGCCACCGCGGAGGACTGGCAGGCCGCGCTGCTGACCGGCATCGACGTGCGCCGCGCCTACCTGCTGGCGTTTGCCATCGGGACCGGCCTGGCCGGCGCCGCCGGCACGCTGGTGACGGTGGGCTACTCGGTCAGCCCGTCGATCGGGCTGGAGTGGACGCTCAAGGCGCTGATCGTCGTCGTCCTGGCCGGGCTGGGCTCGATGATCGGGACGTTCGTGGGCGGCCTCCTGCTCGGCGTGGCCGAGGCGGCCAGCGCGGCGACGTTCGGCGGGCCGTACCGCGAGGTGGTCGGGCTCGTCATCTTCGTGGTGGTGCTGGTCGTCCGTCCGCGCGGCCTATTCGGGCGATGAGCGTCGGCCCGGCCCGCTGTCCGGAGAGGGCGGCTCGGTGAACGGACTAAGCGGCCGGCGCGAACGGTGGTGGGCAACGGCCATCCTGCTTGCGCTCGGGCTGCTCGCGCTCTTGCCGCTGGCCGCGCCGCGCGACGACGTCCTGAACTTCGTCTTCCTGATCTTGCTGTCGATCACAATGGCCCAGAGCTGGAACATCGTGGCCGGCTACGCGGGGCAGGTGAACCTGGGGCACGCGGCCTTCTTCGGCCTCGGCGCGCTGGTGGCGCGCATACTCTGGATCGGTGGCACGCCGATCGCGCTCGCCATGGTGGCCGGCGCGGCGACGGCCACGGCCTTCGCGCTGCTGATCGGCGCCGCCGCCTTCCGGCTACGCGGCGCCTACTTCGCCATCGGCACGCTGGCGCTGGGCGAGATCCTCCGGACCACGGTCAACAACGTGCTGCCGGAGATCTCGACGCTACCGGCGCGCACGATCGCGGGCTATCGGCTCACGCAGCGGTACTACCTCGCGCTGGCGCTGGCCGCCCTGTCGGTGCTGGCGGTGGCGGCGCTGGCCGGCTCCCGGCTGGGCCTCGGCATGCGGGCGATCCGCGAGGACGAGGAGGCGGCCGAGGCGACCGGCGTCGACGCGCTGAAGCTGAAGCTGACGGCGCTGGCGCTCTCGACCGGCCTGGCCGGCCTGGCCGGTGGGCTGTTCGCCTTCTATCACATCAGCTACTACCCCTCGCACCCGTTCGGCCCGCACTGGACGTTCGACGCGCTGCTGATGACGTTCATCGGCGGGGTCGGGACGCTGCCCGGGCCGGTGCTGGGCGCCGTGCTCTACGTCGTCCTCAAGGAGTACGTGGCGCTGCGCTGGGTCGACTTCCACCTGCTGATCTTCGGCGCGCTGTTCATCGCCATCGTGCTGCTGCTGCCGGGCGGGCTGGTGCAGGCGGCCGAGCGCGTGCGGCGGCTGGCCGGGCGGTAGCGAGGACGGGGGCCGGCGGCTAGGTCCCCGGAAGAGGTTTTGATATGATCTGAATTCGATGGCGGACGAACACATCAAAAACCCGAGGGGGCGGCCCTCTCTTCAGGACGTCCTGGCCACCCTCGACGAAGAGGTCGCCCTGCTCCGGACCAAGCTCGGCGGCCTGCCTCGCGCCGTGGAAGCCGATCAGATCCTGCGCGAGATCTGGCTCGACGACGTCCACAACTCCACCGCTATCGAAGGTAACACCATGACTCGCGCCCAGGTCGAAGCTGTGGTGGCGCACCGTCGCACTCCCGCCGCAAACGTCGTCGAGATCATGGACGTCGAGGGCTACGCCGGCGCGGCAGTTTGGGTCTATTCTCACGCGGCCGACTACGACCGGGTGCCGGTCGCGGTCGTCTCCGAGATCCACAAGCTTGCGCTCGAGCTCTCGTGGCGGTTCCAGCCGCCGGTAACCCGCGACCAACCCGGAGCCTGGCGCAAGGGGGCGGTGCGGGTCGGTGCCGTGCGCGTCTCGCTGCCCGCTGCCATCCGAGCTGACCTCGGAGCATGGAGCGCTTCGACAGGCCAGCCGCTTTTGAGTGGCCATGCCGTCATCCACGCGGCCATTCACCACGCGTGGTTCGAGCGAATCCATCCCTTCGTGGACGGCAATGGCCGGGTCGGACGGTTGCTGCTGAACTTCATGCTGATCCAACGAGGCTATCCGCCGGCGGTCATACTCGCAACGCAGCGACCACGCTATCTCCAGGCCCTCCGGATTGCCGATGCCGGGAACCCGAATCCGCTCGCGGAGGTGATTGCGCGTGCCGTCAGCGGCACACTCACGCGTTTTCTGATCCCCAAGCTGGCCGGCGAGGCCAAGCTCGTGCCGCTCTCCGCGCTCGCTGCCCAGGGTCCGTACGACGTCAACTACCTGCGTACTCTCGTCGATCGCAAGAAGCTACGGGCGATGCGCGATGGGCGGCTATGGCTCAGCTCGCGTACATGGTTGAACGAGTACCTCGCCCGGCGTGACCCACGCGGCATGAAGCCCCGCGTCGGTGGTCGCCGTAGCAGCGGTGAGATTGCTCGACGCGAGCGTGCCTCCCGCCAAGCTCGTCTGCGGCAGAGGTTGCCCAAAGGGCCGGGATAGTGCGTTCTCGGCGGGGCGAGCCTGCAATGGCCGGCGCCGCGAGCCAACGTATAATCCGCCTACCCGATCGAAGGAGGGCTCGATGACGACGCGACTCACCCGCCGTACCTTCCTCACCGCCGCCGCTGCCGGCGCCGCCGTGGCCGGATTCCCACTCCCGCTGCGCGCCCAGGCCAAGACGTTCAAGATCGGCGCGGTGCACCCGGTGACCGGCCCGCTGGCCGAGCCCGGACAGGCCTGCCGGCTGGGCGCCCAGATGGCGGTGGAGGCGGTGAACGCGGCCGGCGGCATCAAGAGCAAGGGCGGGGTCAAGCTCGAGCTGATCGTCGGCGACACCCAGACGAAGCCCGAGAACGGCCGCGTCGAGGCCGAGCGTGCGGTCAACTCCGGCGCGCAGCTGCTGATGGGGTCGTTCGACTCCGGCTCCACCAACGCGATGGTCTCCGTCGCCCAGCAGAAGCGCGTGCCATTCCTCATCGACATCGCGGCGGCCGATCCCATCACGGCCAACGTTGCCAAGTCGGTGAAGGAAGGGCAGCAGAAGGTCCAGTACGTCTATCGCAATTTCCCGACCGGGTCGTCGTTCGGGCGCAAGGCGGTGCAGTACTTCACCGAGATCTTCGCCGAGGCCAAGGTGACGCCCAAGCGCGTGGTGCTGATGTACTGCAACGACCTGTTCGGCCAGAGCCAGTCGCGCGGGTTCCTGGCCGCCTACAAGGCCGCCAAGCCGGCGTGGACGCTGCTGGAGGACGACGTCATCGCGTGGCCGGAGCCGCCGTCGGATCTGTCCACCGAGGTGTCCAAGGCCAAGTCGCTCAGGCCCGACGTGATCGCGCCCATCACGCGGCCGGCCAGCGCCCAGCTCTTGCTGCCGGAGATCCGCAAGCAGCGGCTGGACATCCTGGGCATCGTCGGACCGGGCAGCCCGGGCTTCTACGAGGCGGGGCAGATCGCCATCCTCAAGGACGACGTCGAGTACGCGATGGTGAGCAACCCGTGGGCGAACTTCAAGAACCCGCGCACGCTCGCGGTGGCCGAGGACTACCGGAAGCGCTCGAGCGGCAAGACGTTCGACACCAACTCCGGCTACTCCTACGACGCCGTCCTGGTCATCGCCGACGTGCTGGAGCGGGCGGCGAAGCTCGACGACCCAGATTCCATCGTGGAGGCCATCCGGAAGACGAGCTTCACGGGCGGGCTCATGCAGTACGCCGGCCCCGTGTTGTTCAACGAGCTGGGCGACAACCCCAATGCCGTCACCACCATGACCCAGATCCTCGGCCAGAAGCCCGTCGCCGTGTGGCCGAAGGACGCCGCCCTGGCGAAGTTCGTGTTCCCGCGGCCCAAGGCGTAGGGCGATCGACCCGGTCCTCGTCGCCCAGGGGCTGCTGAGCGGTCTGCTCTTCGGCGGCGTCTACAGCCTCATGGCCGTGGGGCTCACGCTCATCTTCGGCGTGATGCGCGTCGTCAACTTCGCCCACGGCGACATGATGGTCTGGGGCATGTACCTGGCCTTCGTCCTCGCCCGCGGTGCCGGCGTCGATCCCTACGCCGGCTTCCCCGTGTGCGCGGCCGCCCTGTTCCTCCTGGGCGTGGTCGTGCAGCGCGGGCTCGTCGATCGCATCATCGAGGCGCCGCACGAGATGCAGATCCTCCTGATGCTGGGGCTGGCGCTCGTGCTCGAGAACACCGCGCTGCTGGTGTTCGGGCCGGAGCCGGCCCGCGTGCGCTCGGCCCTGTCGAGCGCCACCTGGTACCTGGGCCCGCTCTACATCGACGTGGCGCGGCTGGTCACCTTCGCGGTCGCCGTCGTCCTCACCCTGGCGCTGTACCTCTTCCTGTTCCGCACGGAGCTGGGGCGGCTGATCCGCGCCTCGGCCGACAACCCCTACGGCGCCCTGGTGATCGGCGCCGACGTGCGCCGG
>JBGQLG010000129.1:0-15351 GCA_041499965.1 Methylomirabilia bacterium | reverse complement strand
GGCTCGCCTGTCGCCGTAACTCGCTCCGGGCCCGGCTCGCTCGGCCCCCCATCCCCCAAGGGGGTTGGGGCGTGGGCTTTTCGAGTTGTTGGCGGCTCGCGAGCCGGGCCCGGAGCGACAACGGCGACGACGGCTCGCCATGATGGCGCGCCCGCGGACCCGCGCCCGAGTCCCGGACGCCACCGGATTCCACGAGATCCCTGGTGCGGCGTCGTCACGACGCGGGCGCCGGTGGCGGTCACGATCACGGCGAGTCCGGCGAGCACCAGCGTCATGCCTGAGAGCCGTAGCGGGCCGAAGCGTTCGCCGAAGGCGAGGGCGGAGGCGGCGGCGCCGACGAAGGGGACGAGCAGGGCAAAGGCCCCGTCGAGCGCCATCGACAGCGCCAGTGCCGGCAGCGGCAGTACCAGGCTGAGCCAGGCGATCAGGCCCGGCATGTCCGCCGGCCCGAGGCGCTTGAGCAGTACGTTGAGCCGGCCGGCGGCACGTCGCCGCCGACGGTGAGCGCGATCAGCCCGAGCCCGCCCAGTGCCAGGCCCGCGCCGAGCCATTGCCGCCGCGTGGGACGCTCGCCCAGCAGTGCCGCCGCGAACCCGATCGTGAAGAGCGCCTGGGTGTGCACCACGATCGCGGCCAGGCCGGTCGGCATGCCGTGGGCGATGCCGAGAACAGGAACTGGCCGGCGAACACGGTGAGCTGGGGCGGCGAGAAGCTGTCGAGGCCGATCCGGGTGGCAACGAAGGCGATCCCCACAGGCGGCCGATCCTGCTACAATTTCTCCCCAATGGCGAGCACGGGTCTGGGGCGCATCCTGATCGTCGACGACGAGCAGTCCGTACGCGAGGTGCTCAGCGAGTACTTCATCGAGCAGGGCTACGCCGTGGAGACCGCGGGCGACGGCGAGGAGGCGCTGGGCATCGTGCAGCGCAGCCTGCCCGACCTCGTCCTGCTCGACGTCCGCATGCCCGGCATCGACGGCGTGGAGACCCTGCGGCGGATCCGCGGCATCGCTCCCGACCTGGCCGTCATCATGGTCACGGCCAACGAGGACGTCGGCCTGGCGCGGGACACGCTGAAGCTCGGGGCGCTCGACTACGTCGCCAAGCCCTTCGACTTCGTCTATCTGGAGCGCGCCATCATGGCCGGCCTCGCCCGGGCCGACACCAGCAGTACCGCGGTCGCCGGACCGGTCTCGGCGGATCCCTGGCGCGACCTGTCCCTGTGCGTGTTCCAGGCGGTCCGGCGCATGAACAGCGTCGCGCGTGCCTCCATCGGGGTGCGGCTCGAGGACGCGGTGGTGGCCGGCGCCCGTGAGGCGGCGATGAGCCGAGCGGCCGAGGCGACCGCGACGCTGGGCACCATGGCTCTGCTGCTGAGTGTGGCCAGCGAGCTGCGCGACCTCACCGGTGCCGAGCTGACCCGCGTGCAGGCCGCCGTGGAGCGCGCCCGCGAGTCGCTGCGCGCGGCCCCCTGACGATCGTCAGCGCCGCCCGCCCAGCCCCCACGCCCACGCCGCCGCGCCCACCAGCGAGGGCAGCACCACCACCGAGTGCAGCAGGGCGGCGACCGCGTTGTTGGCCGGGTCGCCGCGCGTGTACTCGAGGCCGGTGACACCCAGGACCGAGGCGATCAGCGTGATGAGCCAGTTGCCCCAGGCGGGGATCATCACCACCCAGGCCAGGCGGCGGCGCCCGACCTCGCCGTAGCGCAGCATGTCCAGGGTCGCCGCCACGGCGATGAGCCACAGCCCGCCGAGCAGCGCGTTGAGGTGGGCGGCCAGCGCCAGGCGCGGCAGGTCGACGGTGACCCTCTCGGTGATCACGACCGCGGCCCACACGCCGGTCACCATGCCGACCGCGAACAGCCACGCGCCGGCCCAGGCGAGCCGCCGCTGCAGGGGATCGCCGGCCATGCCGGGATTCTACGCGAGCGGGCCTCCGGGGGCCGTCAACTCGTAGAGCCGCTCCTGCGAGCGCACGAGCGGGCGGCCGTCGGCGGACACCCGCACCGAGGTGCCGTCGCCCAGGATCCGGCGAGCCTTGACGGTGTCGGCGAGCTGGATCTCGAGGATCTGGCGCACGTGCGCCTGCAGCGCGGGATCGAGCACGGGAAACGCGATTTCGACGCGGCGGTCGAGGTTGCGGGGCATCCAGTCGGCCGAGGCCAGCAGGTACTCCGGCGTGCCGGCGTTCTCGAAGTAGAAGATCCGGGCGTGCTCGAGATAGCGGTCGACGATCGACACCACGCGGATGTTCTCGGAGAGGCCGGGCACCTCGGGCCGCAGGCAGCAGATACCGCGCACGATCAAGTCGATGGGGACGCCGGCCGCGCTGGCCGCGTACAGCTCCTCGATGAGGCGCCGGTCCACGAGCGCGTTGAGCTTGGCGATGATGCGCGCCGGTTCCCCGGCCCGGGCCCGGTTGGCCTCGCGCCGGATGCGCTCGATCAGCGCGTCGCGCAGGTCGGTGGGGGCCATCAGCAGATGGCGGAAGCCGTGCGGCCGCGTGTAGCCCGTGAGCAGGTTGAACAGCTGGGTGAGGTCCTCGCCGAACGCCTCCCGGCTGGTGAACAGGCCCAGGTCCTCGTAGATCCCGCCCGTGCGCACGTTGTAGTTGCCGGTGGCCAGGTGGCAATAGCGCCGGATGCCGTCGGCCTCCTGCCGCACGACCAGGCAGGCCTTGCAGTGCGTCTTGAAGCCCACCAGGCCGTAGACGACGTGGGCCCCGACCTCTTCCAGCGCGCGCGCCCAGCGGATGTTCGCCTCCTCGTCGAAGCGCGCTTGCAGCTCGACGAGCACGGCGACCTCCTTGCCGTTCTCCACCGCCGTGTGCAGGGCGTGGGCGATCGGCGAGGCCGGGCTCACGCGGTAGAGCGTCATCTTGATGGCCAGCACCTTGGGATCGATGGCCGCCTCACGCACGAAGCGGGTGACGGCGTCGAAGCTGTGATACGGGTGGTGCACCAGGACGTCGCCGGCCCGGATGGCGCTCCAGATGTCGCCGCCGGCCTCGAAGGCCGGCACCGGATGCGGCAGCCGCGGCGCGTCCTTGAGGCGGGGCACGTCGAGCGCGGCGTAGAGCTGGAGCAGGTCGGAGAACGCGGTGAAGCCTTCGCCCTCGTAGAGATCCTCCGGCTGCAGCTCGAGCTCGTCCAGCAGCGTGGCCAGGATGTCGAACGGCAGGTCGGCGTCGTACTGCAGGCGCACGGCGCTGCCCAGCCGGCGCTCGCGCAGGCTCTCCTCGATGCTGACCAGCAGGTCTTCCGGCCGCACGCGCATCGAGAGGTCGGCGTCGCGGGTCACCCGGATGGCGTGGCTCGACAGGATGTCGTAGCCGCTGTAGAGGCTCGGCAGCTGCAGGCGGATGACGTCCTCCAGCAGGATGAAGACGTGGCGGCCGTGGGCGTCGGGCAGCGGCACGAAGCGCGGCAGCACCTGGCCCGGGATGTGGATGATGGCCAGCGAGCTGTGGGGCAGCGCCGAGGGCGCGGCCGGACGGATCGACGCCACCAGGCACATCGAGCGGTTGCCGAGATACGGGAACGGATGGCCGGGGTCCACGGCCAGCGGCGTCAGCACCGGTAGCAGCGTGCGCCGGAAGTACTCCTCCAGGAACCGCTGCTGCTCGCCGGTCAGCTCCTTGGGCCGCAGCAGCACGACGCCCTCGGAGGCCAGCAGCGGCTGGATCTCCTGCAGGAAGCAGCGGTGCTGCTCGTCCGCCAGCTCGTGCACGCGCGCCGACACCGCCGCCAGGGTCTCGGCCACCGTGAGGCCGTCCGGGCCCGGCGTCAGCTCGCCGGCGTGCAGGCGCCGCTTGAGCGTGGCGATGCGCACCATGAAGAACTCGTCCAGGTTCGAGCTGAAGATGGACAGGAACTTCACGCGCTCGAGCAGCGGCACGCCGGGGTCCTGCGCCTCCTCCAGCACGCGCCGATTGAACTCCAGCCACGACAGCTCGCGGTTCACGAACGCGTTGGCGTCCATCGCGACTCCGTCCCCTCAGATGCGCCCGTTGAAGGTCTCGCGCAGCAGCAGGCCGTCGCGAACGCCGCGCGTGCACACGACCAGCGCGCGATAGCCACCGAACACCAGCACTTCCTCGATGACGACGGCGCCGGCCAGGATGATGTCGGCGCGCTCGGCCTTGAGGCCCCGGATCTTTCGCCGCTGGCGCAGGGACACGCCCTCCAGGCGCTCGCGGACGGCGGTGACGTCGGACTGCTGCAGGCGCATCCCGTGCCGGTGCCGGCGCTCGCCCGGCGCACTCTTCATGTGGATGCTGGCCAGCGTGCGGACCGTGCCGCCCAGCCCCACCACGACCTCGTCGCGACCGGCCGGCGGCAGCGCCGTCCGCAGGTGAGCGCGGATCTGGTCGCGCAGGGCCTGCAGCTCGCGCGGCGTCGCCGGGTCGTGGTGCAGGAACCGCCGCGTCGTCCGCACGGCGCCGAGCGGCACGCTGGCCGTGGCCACGACCCGGCGATCGCGCACGCGGCTGAGCTGCAGGCTGGCGCCGCCGAGATCGAGGACGACGGCGTTGCGCACGGGCAGGCTCTGCAGGACGGCGGCGACGCCCAGTCGGGCCTCGTCGCCAGCGCTCAGCACGTGCACTTCGATCCCCTCCTCGTAGCGCAGCGGCGCCAGCAGGCGCTCGCGGTTGCGGGCATCGCGCACGGCCGAGGTCGCCACGGCCACGATGCGGGGCCCGCGGCCCGGCTCGGTGTAACGACGGAAGAAGCGTCGCACCGCTCGCAGTGTCGCCGCGATCGCCGGGCGGGGCAGCGTGCCCGGCACCCCGCCCCCCAGGCGCGTGGGCACCCGCTCCTGGGCGACGATGTGAAATCGCGAGGCCGGCGTCACTCGGGCGAGCAGGATGCGGACCGCGGTCGACCCGAGGTCGACCACCGCGACCAGCTCCTGCATCCGGCGGGCATCGTGCCCTCTCCGTCCCATGGGGTCAAATTACGGAATCGTGACGAAACCGGGGCGTGGTCAGTCGTGCCAGAGCACGACGCCGCCCTTGAGGCCGGCGTCGTTGGACACCACGGTGACGTCGGGATCCAGCTCGAACTCGATCTTCTTGGCGTTGCCGCCGCCGATGTACAGGTGATCGAAGCTGGTGAGCGCGCGCAGGGTACGGATGGCCCGGCGCACCCGTTTGTTCCACTTGCGATTGCCGAGGCGCCTGCGGGCCGCGTTGCCCAGTTGCTCGTCGTACGTCTCGCCCTTGCGGAAGGGATGGTGGGACAGCTCCAGGTGCGGCGCGAGCCGGCCATCGAGGTAGAGTCCGCTGCCGAAGCCGGTGCCGAGCGTCACGACCATCTCGACGCCCTTGCCGGCGATGACCGCCAGGCCCTGCACGTCGGCGTCGTTGGCCACGCGCACCGGCTTGCCGAGCGCGCGTCCCAGCGCCCCCGCCAGGTCGAAGCCCTTCCACCCCTTGTTGTCGAGGTTCGGGGCCGTGAGGATCCGCCCGTTGCGCACGACGCCCGGGAAGCCGACCGACACGCGGTCGAAGGCACCGAGCGGGGCGATCAGCCGGGCCAGCGCCTCGACGATCTCCCGGGGGGGCCGGCCCACCGGGGTCTCGACGCGCACCCGATCGGTGAGGAGCCGGCCCGCGTCGTCGACCACGGAGGCTTTGAGGCCGCTGCCGCCGACATCGATCGCCAGGGTGCGCGTGTGTCCGATCGTCGAGATCTGAGCGGGTTGGGCGGCCATCGACCCCCTCCTCTGCGTGGAATCCCAGCGGACCGCCGGGGACACGGATCGTACCACGCCGAGCGAGGGGCGGCCGACTCCCAGGTCAGTCGTCGCTCAGAGCCCTGAGAATACGGGGCTTTAGGAACCAGACGAGCCGGCCGTGGGTCCGTGGTCCGTCGGGCAGGTCGATCAGTGCGGCGCCTCCCTTCTTGAATGGAAATCCGCCGGCGTCGCCGGCCCCGACGAGGCGAGCGACCAGCGCGCCCAGCACCGGCTCGTGGCCGACCAGGACGACCACCGCGTCCCGGGCCTGGCGGGCCAGGACCGCCACGATCTCCTCGACACCGCCGTGCGCCAGCACGGGCGCCACCGTCGGCTCGATCCGGCCAAAGGCCCGCGCGGCGATCTCCGCGGTGGCGCGGGCCCGGGGCAACGGGCTGGTCAGCAGCACGTCGGGCCGGTGGGCGATTCGCGCCAGCCCGCGCGCCGCCCGGGTGAAGCGGGCCCGGCCGCGCGGGGTGAGCGGACGATCGTCGTCGGCAATGCCCGGGGTCCCGCTCGGCACGGCGCTGGCGTGACGGATGACGAGCACCTTCACGCCGGCCGCTCCTGCACGACGCCCTTGACCTCCAGCAGTCGGTACACCGTGATCGGCTCGGTGAGCCCCTTCACGCGCTCGGGCCGGCCGGGCGTCACGCTCACGATCGACGACACGCGGGCCAGCAGTGCGTCGGAGAGCAGCACCTCGCCGCCCGCCGCCAGGCTCTGGATGCGCGCGGTCAGGTTGACGTCGGGTCCCACCACGCCGTACTTCATGCGATCGGGGCTGCCGATGTTGCCGGCGACGACCGGTCCCACGTGCAGGCCGATGCCCATGCTCAGCTCGGGCAGGCCGTGGATGCCGCTCTCGAGGTTGAAGGCGGCCAGCGCCTCCTGCATGGCCGAGGCGCAGCGTACGGCACGCTCGGCGTCGTCGCTCCGGCTGAACGGGGCGCCGAAGAGGACGAAGATCGCGTCGCCGATGAACTCGTCGATCACGCCGCGATGCTGCAGGATGACCGGCGTCATGCGGGCCAGATACCGGTTGAGCAGGCCGATCATCGCCGAGGGCCCCAGCCGCTCGGAGAGCCCGGAGAAGCCGCGCAGGTCGGACATGAGCATGGCCACCTCGCGCACCTCGCCGCCCATCTGCAGCGCGTGGCGGTCGCGCAGGACCTGCTCGGCCAGCTCGGGGCTCACGTAGCGGCCGAGCGTCTCCCGGATGAAGTCGCGATCGCGCAGCGCCCCCGCCATGTCGTTCATCGCCCGCGCGAGCACGCCGATCTCGTCCCGGCTGCGCGGCACCGCCGTCACGTCGAGCTCGCCGTGGCGGATGCGCCGCGCGAGCTGGGCCAGCTCGCGCAACGGCCGCGCGATCCAGCCGGCCAGCGCGATGCCCCCGACGAGCGCGACGCCCAGGGCCAGGAGGCCGAGCAGCGCCGCCCGCCGCGCCTGGGCGTCGATCTGCTCGGTATAGTCGCGCTCGGGCACGACGACCTCGACCAGCCACCTGAGCGCGCCGACCGAAAGCGGCACCGCCCGCCCCAGGTATCGCTCGTCGTGATGCTCGAACTCGAACGTGGCCGCGCGCTCGAGCGGCACTCGCCGGGCGGTCGCCGTGGCCAGCTCGGCGTCGATGACCTCCGCCCGCGAGGCCCCCGACCCGCGGCGGCCGATCAGCACGGTCCCCTGCCCGGTGGCGACGAACACGCGGCCGTGCGGCGAGACCTCGAGGTCCTCGAGCGTGCCGGCCAGCCGGTCGAGCGAGAAGTCCACGGTGAAGACACCGCGGACGGCGCCGGCGGCGTCGAGCAGGGGCGCCGCGCAGGTGATGCCGAGCCCGCCGCCGGCGTAGAACTCGTAGGGCTCCGTCCAGGCGACGTCGCGGTGCGCCTCGGCCGCCTTGAAGTATGGCCGCTCCGAGGGCCGGTACTTGTGGTCGTCGGAGCGTCGCACGGACTCGCGCCCCCCGTCGGGCAGCACCCGGTCCTCCTCGAGGCGAATGCGGCCAGCGGCCGGGAAGCTGCGGTTCACGTAGATGTGGCCGCGCGCGTCGCGCCAGGCGCCGACGAACCGGTCGGCGCGATCGCCGTAGCTCACCCAGCTCACGTGCGGGTGCGCCCGCAGCATCGCCAGCGTGAAGCCCTCGAGCATGCGGGGATCGTCGGGATCGAGCTGGCCCTGCTGGACGAGCTGCAGACCCACCCGGACGGTGTTCTCGGCGTCCTCGAAGACGCGGGCGGCGTGGGCGGCGGTGAGGCGCGCGGCCTGGGCCATGGCCGCGTCGAGCAGGGCGCGGGAGCGTGTGCGCTGCTCACGCCAGGCCAGGCCCCCGATGACGGCGCCGGTGAGGCCGGTGAGCAGGACGACCAGGCCGACGAGCGCCAGCGTGAACGGAGGGCGGCGGCGCAGGGGGCCGGTGAGACGCGTCAACCGGTTCAGGGGCGCCTCAGGCGTCGCGCAGCGGCCGCCCCGTGATGAGCGTCAAGGCCTCGACGTACTTGGCACTGGTGGCCCGCACGACGTCGGCCGGCAGTGCGGGGCCGGGCGGCCTCTTGTCGAAGCCGAGCTGTTCCAGGTAGTCGCGCACGAACTGCTTGTCGTAGGACGGCTGGGCCTTGCCGGGGCTGTACTGGTCGGCCGGCCAGAAGCGCGAGGAGTCGGGCGTGAGCACCTCGTCGACGAGGGCGATGCGGCCGTCGATCGTCCCGAACTCGAACTTGGTGTCGCACACGATGATGCCGCGGCGGCTGGCGTACTCGGCCGCGCGACGGTAGATCTCGAGCGAGAGCTCCTTCAGCGTCTGGATGGTGGCGGCGCCGATCAGCCGTCCGGCCTCGGCCTCGGAGATGTTCTCGTCGTGCAGGCCGACGGCCGCCTTGGTCGCCGGCGTGAAGATCGGCTCGGGCAGCCGATCGGACTCGCGCAGCCCCGGCGGCAGCGCCACACGGCAGATGGCCCCGGTCTTCTGGTACTCCTTCAGCCCGGAGCCGGCCAGGTAGCCGCGCACCACGCACTCGACCGGGAAGACCGTGGCCTTGCGCACCAGCATGGACCGGCCCTGCACCTGCTCGCGATGGCGCTGGACCTGGGGCGGGAAATCCTCCACCCGCGTCGACAGGAGATGATGGGGCACCAGCGTCTTGAAGTGATCGAACCAGAACTCCGACATCTGGGTGAGGACCTTGCCCTTGTCGGGCACGGGTGTGGGCAGCACGACGTCGAAGGCCGACAGGCGGTCGCTGGCGACGATCAGGAAATGCTCGCCCAGATCGTAGATGTCGCGGACCTTGCCGCGACCGTGCAACGTCAGCCCCGCCAGGCTGGTCTCGACGATCCCCATGTCCCCTCCTCTCCGCCCGCAAGGTACAACACGCCCGGACCGTCTGCCACCGTTCCACGCACTTCATGCGCACTTGACGGCCCGCGGGCCTGGGGGCACATTTCGTTCGTGTATCGTCAGCCGGGACGCCAGTGGCCGGGAGCCGTGGGAACGCGGCCCAAGCACGTCTGCGCGCATCCCAACCGCCACGAGTTCTACGCCTGGAGATCGCAGGACGACGCGATCTACCAGCGCGGGCTCATGGCCCGCAATCCCCACTACACCCGCCTGTACGTCTCCGAGGTCTACGCCGGCTCGCTCGGCGGCTGGGCGTGGGCGGTCTGCTGGACCTGCCCCCGCCAACCCGAAGACGACTGACGCCGCGGGCTCACGCCCCGCGCACGTGGGGCAGGACGGCGGCGGCGAAGAGCCAGGTGCCCTCCGGGTTCGGCACGTCGGCGAAGTTGACCGTGAGCTGGTGGGCGCCCTGGGCGATGATCGCGAGCAGCGTCTCGGTCACCTGCGCCGGCGTGCCGATCAGGCGGATGTCGCCCAGCGGCCGGGTCTCGGGCCGCGCCTTGATGCGCTCCACCTCGCGCTCGCTGTCGCCGATGAGGATCCCGACCCGCACGACCTGCTGGATCTCGTCGTAGTCGCGGCCCACCTCCCGGCAGTGGGCCTTGAGCGCCTCCTGCTTCTGCGCGTACACGTCGAGCCCGCGGAACGGGTAGTTCCACCAATCGGCGTGGCGGGCGACCACTCGGAGTAGATAGCGCTCCCCGTGCCCACCGACCATCACGGGCGGGCACGGCTGCGGCCGCGGCTCGCAGTAGGCGCCGTCGACCTGGTAGTGCTCGCCCGCGTAGCGGGCCGGCGCCTGGGTCCACATCGTGCGGATCAGCTCGATGGCCTCGGCCAGCTGGGCGATGCGTACCTTCGCCGGCGGATATGGCCAGTGGTAGGCCTGGTACTCCTCGGCGTTCCAGCCGGCGCCGATGCCCAGCACCAGGCGGCCGCCGGAGAGCGCCTGCACCGTGGCGGCCATCTTGGCCAGGTGCGCGGGGTTGCGGAAGCTGTTGCAGAGCACCTCGTGGCCACACCGCTTGTCGGGGTAGCGCGCCAGCGCCCACGTCAGCAGGCTCCAGCCCTCGGCCACCTTGTGGTCGCCGTACTGGACGTGATCGGGCAGCCAGAGCGAATCGAAGGGCGCCGCCGTGCGATCGAGATAGGGAAACGTCGTCTCGACGAGGCGCGACCACACGTTGAGCCCGACCGGCACCATGGCGCGGCGATTGTACCGCAGCGGGGCGAGCGTCGGGCGATCGTGGGACAATGCCAGGCGGCATGCGTGTCGTCCCTGCCCGATTGATCCTCGCGGCGGCCCTGCTGATCGGCACCGCCTCGGTGGCCATGGCGGCGCCGGCGCCTCCCTCGCCGCTGGTCCGCGTCGAGCTGCTCGCCGAGACGCGCTCGATCGAGGCCGGTCGGCCGTTCTGGGTCGCGCTCCGGCAGCAGATCACGCCCGGCTGGCACACCTACTGGATGAACCCCGGCGACTCCGGCGAGCCCCCGACGATCGAGTGGGCGCTGCCGGCGGGCTTCGCCGCCGGCGCAATCCAGTGGCCGCCGCCCGAGCGGATCGCGGTGGGGCCCGCGATGAGCTACGGCTACTCGCGCGAGGTAGTCCTGCCGATCGCGATGACGGCGCCGCCCGGCCTGACGCCCGGTGCCCCGGTCACGCTGCGCGGACGCGCGAGCTGGATCGTCTGCGAGAAGACGTGCGTCCCGGAAGACGCGCCGATCGCCCTCACGCTGCCCGTGTCAACGGGCACGCCGGCGCCCGACCCGCGCGGGGCGCCGCTCATCGCCGCGGCCCGCCGCGCGGTGCCGGCCCCGAGCCCGTGGCCGGCGTCGTTCGTCGCCACGCCGGAGCGCGTGACGTTCACGATCGCCGCCCGCGACCTGGTGGCCGAGCGCGTGGCGGAGGCGTGGTTCTATCCGGCGCGCTGGGGCGTCATCGAGCACGCCGCGCCCCAGCAGGCGCGCATCGACGCCGCCGGGCTCACGCTCGAGGTGGCGCGCGGGCCGTTGCCCGAGGCGGTGGCCGGGCCCGTCGAGGGCGTGCTGGTCATCAGCGAACGCCTGGACGGCGGCGTGACGCGCCAGGCGCTGAGCGTGCGTGCCGAGCCGCGCGCG
Source organism: Methylomirabilia bacterium (assembly GCA_041499965.1). Lineage (GTDB taxonomy): Bacteria > Methylomirabilota > Methylomirabilia > Rokubacteriales > CSP1-6 > AR5. The sequence continues at coordinate 4,096 of JBGQLG010000129.1, read as the reverse complement.
GCCGCCGACGGCGGGCTGTCGCTGCTGCCGGCCGTGGCCCTGGCGCTGGCCGGCGGGCTCATCCTGAACCTGATGCCGTGCGTGCTCCCCGTCCTCTCGGTGAAGGCGCTGGGCCTGCTGCGCCACGCGCGCGGCCGTCGCGCCGCGCTGCGCCTGCACGGCCTGGCCTACACCATCGGCGTGCTGGCCTCGTTCGCGCTCGTGGCCGGTACGCTGCTAGCGCTGCGGGCCGGGGGCGAGCAGCTCGGCTGGGGCTTCCAGCTCCAGTCCCCGATCTTCGTCACGCTGCTGGCCTACGTGCTGTTCGTGATGGCGCTGGGGCTCTCCGGCGTGATCGTCGTCGGTGCGCGCTGGAGCGGCACGGGCCACGCGCTGGCCGTGCAGCCCGGCTACGCCGGATCGTTCTTCACGGGCGCGCTGGCGACCGTGGCGGCCACGCCCTGCACGGCGCCCTTCATGAGCGCGGCGATCGGCTACGCGGTCACGCAGCCGTGGACGAGCGCGCTGCTGATCTTCGAGGCGCTCGGCCTGGGCCTGGCGCTGCCCTATCTGCTGCTCACGCTGCTGCCCGCCTGGCATCGCGTCCTGCCGGCGCCGGGCCCGTGGATGGCGCGGCTCGAGCAGCTCCTGGCGTTCCCGCTCTACGCCTCGGTGGCCTGGCTCGTGTGGGTCGTGAGCCGGCAGGCGGGACCGTCCGGCGTGGCGGCGGCGCTGGCCGGCCTGGTGCTGATCGCCTTCGCGGTGTGGCTCTTGCAGATCTCGCGCACGGCCCGCGCGGGCTGGCGGCGCGCGGCGACGCTCGCCGCGCTCGTGCTGGCGCTCGGCGCGGCCGGCGCCCCGGCGCTCGACGCGCTCGTCGGCGCGCGCGCCGCGGCGCGGACGACCGGCGCGGACGGGCCCTGGGAGCCGTTCAGCGCCGCGCGCCTGGCCGAGCTGCGCGCCGCCGGCACGCCCGTCTTCGTGAACGTCACCGCCGCCTGGTGCCTCACCTGCCTCGTCAACGAGCGGGTGGCGCTCCGCTCGGGCGCGGTCACCGAGGCCTTCGCGCGCAAGGGCGTGGTGAGGCTGAAGGCCGACTGGACCAGGCGCGACCCCGCGATCACGCAGGTGCTCGGCGCCTTCGGGCGCAACGGCGTGCCGCTGTACCTGCTCTATCCGGCCAGCGCCGCCGCCGAGCCGACGGTGCTGCCGCAGATCCTGAGCGAGGGCGTCGTCGTCGAGGCGACCGAGAAGATCTGACGAACCGCGTCCCCCAAGGAGGGCTCAGGTCCATGCTCCCACTGACCCGTCGCACGTTCCTGGCCGGCACCGGCGCGGCCGTCCTCGTCACCGCCGGCCTGCGCACGCCCGCCTCGGCCGCCGTGAAGGTCGGCGCCGCCGCACCCGCGTTCACCGCCACCGCCACCACCGGCAAGAGTCTCGGACTGGCCGACTATCACGGCCACGTCGTCGTGCTGGAGTGGACGAACCACGAGTGCCCGTACGTGCGCAAGCACTACGAGAGCGGCAACATGCAGCTTCTGCAGAAGGAGGCCACCGCCCAGGGCGTGACCTGGCTCACCATCATCTCCTCGTCGCCGGGCACGCAGGGCTACGTGAGCGCGCGCCAGGCCGACGAGCTGACGGCGAGCCGCCAGGCCGCGCCGACCGCGGTCCTGCTGGACCCCACCGGCGTCGTCGGGCAGATGTACGGCGCCACCAACACGCCGCACATGTACGTCGTCGACAAGGCCGGCACGCTCGTCTACGCGGGCGCGATCGACGATCGTCCGACGACGCGGAAGAGCGATGTGCCGGGCGCGCAGAACTACGTGCGGGCCGCGCTGCAGGCCGTGGCCGGAAACCAGCCGGTGAAGACGCCGATCACGCGCGCCTACGGCTGCACCGTCAAGTACTCGTGAGCGATGCGTAGTGGAATCGGCCGCCGCGGGCTGCTGCACGGCGCGGCGGCGGCCAGCGTCATCTGGGCGCTGCGGGGCCCCGCGTTCGCCCAGGTCCCCGAGGGGGCTCGCGCGGCGATCGGGGCCGCCGCCACCGCGTGGCTGGCAGCGCTGTCCGCCGAGGGCCGACGGCGCGGGTCCTTCGCCTTCGGCGATACCCAGCGCTTCGACTGGGGCTACGTCCCGCGCCGCCGCGAGGGCCTCGCCTACAAGGACATGCCGCCGCCGGCCCGCGTCGCGGTCCACGAGCTGATGAACGCCAGCCTGAGCGCGGTCGGCTACAACAAGGCCGTGACCGTCATGCGGCTCGAGCGCGAGCTGCGGCGGATCGAGACGTTCGGCGGGCTGCTCCGCGATCCCGACAACTACTCGGTGACCGTGTTCGGCACGCCGGGGCCGGGCGCACCGTGGGGCTGGCGACTCGAGGGCCACCATCTCTCGCTGAACTTCACGCTGGTCCCGGGCACGCCGATCGCCGTCACGCCGGCCTTCTTTGGCGCCAACCCCGCGGAGGTGCGCGACGGCCAGCTCAAGGGCTTTCGCACGCTGGCCCAGGAGGAGGATCTCGGCTACGCGCTCGCCCGGGGCCTGGACGAGGCCCAGCGCCGCCGGATGCTGATCGGCACGCAATCGCTCGGCGACATCGTGACGGGCCCGTCACGCGGCGAGAGTCTCGGCACGCCCGCCGGCATTCCGGCCGCCGAGCTCGGCGCGGGCCAGCGCGAGGCGCTGGTGAAGCTGGTCGAGGTGTACGCACGCAACATGCGCACGGACGTGGCCGACGACGAGCTGCGCCGCCTGCACCAGGCCGGGCTCGAGCGCGTGCACTTCGCGTGGGCGGGGCCGCTCGAGCCGGGCCGCGCGCACTACTACCGCGTCCACGGGCCGACGGTGCTGATCGAGCTCGACAACACGCAGAACGACGCCAACCACATCCACTCCGTCTGGCACGATCCGCGGAACGACTTCGGCGCCGACCTGCTGCGTGCCCACTACGAGCACGGCCACCACCACCCCGCCTGACCGCGCCGCCGTCAGGCGCGGGCGAGGCGGGCCAGCAGGGCGTCGGCGAAGCGATCGGCCGAGCCCGGCGCCAGGTGCAGGCCCAGGCCGGGCTCGTTCACCTCGAGCTCCATCAGGGTGAAGCGCCCGTCGCTCGCCACGCCGTCGACGCGGGCGTAGAGCGCCGGCGACGGCAGGAGCGCCAGCACCGCGGCCATCTGCCGGACGAGATCCTCCGGCAGGATGGCCGCCTCCATGCGCCCACCGAACTGCGAGTTGATGCGGAACTCGCCCGGCGCGGGCCGGCGGCGCAGCCCGTGCGAGAAGACGCCCGAGAAGAACACACCGGCCGTCTCGCCGTGCTCGATGCCGGCGACGAACTCCTGCACGAGCACCTGGTCCGTCGCCGGACGCGCGCCCGCCCGCCCGAGGGCCGCCGCCTCCTGCCCGCGCCGCACCCGCTCGACGCCGGCGCCGCTGGCGCCGACCAGCGGCTTGATGACGCCCTCGGACAGGTCCAGTGCGACCAGCGCCGCCACGACGGCCTCCGGCTCGGCCGCGGCGATCCGCGAGCGGGGGATCAGCGCGCCGCGCTCACCGAGGTCGAGCACGTGCGCCTTGGAGAGATTCCAGCGGATCAGCGCCGGCGCGTTGAACGTGCGGGCCGGGTCCAGCCGCTCGAGCCAGGCGAGGTAGGCCTCGGGCGCCTCCTGGTAGTCCCACGCCGAGCGCACGACGATCGCGGCGGCGCGCGCGAACGGCGCGTAGGGGCCGTTCCACGGCGCGGCGTCGACGCGATGGCCGCGCGCGCGCAGGGCGTCGGCCAGGCCCTGGTCGCTGGCGCTCAGCTCGGGCCAGGCCGCGCAGGTGACGAGCACGATCGGATCGGCCATGTCGCGGCGAGTGTAGCAATCTGCGCTACCATCGCCCGATGGCGACGTTCGTGGTGGCGCACGGGGCGTGGTCGGCGGCGTGGGCGTGGACGCGGGTGCGCCCCCTCCTGCGGGCGCGCGGCCACGAGATCTTCACCCCCACCTACACCGGCCTCGGCGAGCGCGCCCACCAGGCCGCGCCCGGCATCACGCTGTCGACGCACGTGGAGGACGTGCTGGGCGTGCTCACCTTCGAGGATCTGCGCGACGTCGTCCTCGTGG
>JBGQLG010000128.1:0-15360 GCA_041499965.1 Methylomirabilia bacterium | reverse complement strand
CCCGATCGCTCAGGACGCCCCGGCCCAGCCGTGGCGCTATTCGATCCGGCGACAAACTCCTAGCGACTCTCGTGGAATATGGTGACGCCGGGGGTGGGCGGGTGCGCGTCCCGCGGGCGCTCCATCATGGCGAGCCGTCGTCGCCGTTCGAGCGCAGGGCTCGGCGAGCGAGCCGCCGACGATTCAACTTGTCTACGCCCCAGCCCCCTCTGGGGGTTGGGGGCCCGTGCTCGCCGTGCCCGGTGCGTGTTACGGCGACAGGCGAGCCATGCTGGAGCGCCCGCGGGACGCGCACCCGCCCACCCCCGGCGTCACCATATTCCACGAGAGTCGCTAGGAGTTTGTCGCCGGATCGAATAGCGCCACGGCTGGGCCGGGGCGTCCTGAGCGATCGGGGCGCCGGGGACCATCTTCGGGCCTCAGGCTCCATCAAGCGGCGGCGGCAGGAGACGGGGACGGCGGTGCTGCTGCTGCTGCCGCTGTTCGTGCTCGTCGTTGGGCTGATCGTCTATCCGTTCTATCGGGCGATCTGGCTGTCGTTTACCGACAAGCTCGTCGGGTATCCGGAGCGCTTCGTCGGGCTGCGCAACTATCTCTACCTGATCCACGACGACACGTTTCGGACCGTCGTCCGCAACAGCCTGGTGTTCACCGTCGCCTCGGTGGTGCTGAAGGTCGGCACCGGTCTGCTGATGGCCCTGGTGCTGCACGCCACCTGGCGCTGGCGGAACTTCTTCCGCGGCCTGCTGCTGCTGCCGTGGATCACCTCGACCGTCATCATCGCGCTCACCTGGCGCTGGATGTTCGACGCCTTTCCCGGCCGGGGCTTCTTCAACAGCGTGCTGCTCGACGCCGGGGTGATCTCGCGGCCCATCGCCTTCATGGCCACGCCGGAGGGCGCGATGGCGGCGGTCGTCATCGCCAACTGGTGGCGCGGCTTTCCCTTCTTCGGCGTGTCGTACCTGGCCGGCATGCAGTCGATTCCCGGCGAGCTGTACGAGGCCGCCTCGGTGGACGGCGCCGGCGCCGGCCGGCGCTTCTGGCACATCACGCTGCCCGGCCTCAAGCACGTGATGCTGGTCACCATCGTGCTGACGTTCATCTTCACCATCAACGACTTCAACATCATCTACGTGATGACCCGCGGCGGCCCCGGCACCGCCACCCAGGTCTTCGCGACGTACTCCTACGAGGTCGCGTTCAACCAGCTCCGCTGGGGGCGAGGCGTCACGATCTCGATCTTCGTGGTGCCCCTGCTGATCGCGCTCATCCCGCTGCTCAGCCGCTACCTGCTGCGCGAGCGCACGGCATGAAGGCCTGGAAGGTCGCGACGATCGTGGGCCTGGTCGGTTTCGGCCTGGTCGTGCTGGTGCCGTTCTGGTGGATCGCCAGCATGTCGTTCAAGACCTACGAGCAGATCCAGTTCGCCCAGAGCATCTACGTGCCGAAGCCCTTCACCTGGGAGAACTACACCGGCCTCTGGCTGGAGACGCGGTTCCCGCTGTGGCTGCGCAACAGCGCCATCACCGCGGTTGTGGTGACGGCGATCACGACGGTGATCTCGTGCCTGAGCGGCTACGCGGTGGCCCGGCTGCGCTTCCCCGGCCGCGAGTCGGTGGCGAGCCTCATCCTCATCCTCTACCTGGTGCCGCCCGCCCTGCTCTTCATCCCGCTCTACCGCGTGCTGGCCGAGCTGGGCGCCACCAACAGCCTCTGGTCGCTCTTCCTGTCGTATCCGACGTTCACGGTCCCCTTCTGCACCTGGCTCCTCATCGGCTTCTTCAAGGCGCTCCCCATCGAGCTGGAAGAAGCCGCCATGGTCGACGGCGCCACTCGCACGCAGGCACTGCTCCGCGTGCTGCTCCCGCTCGCCGCCCCCGGCATCGTGGCGTCGGCGATCTTCGCCTTCACCCTGTCCTGGAACGAGTTCCTCTACGCCCTCATCTTCATCCAGGACGAAACGATGGCCACCGTCCCCGTCGGCCTCAACCTGCTCATCTACGGCGACGTCTTCCACTGGGGCCAGCTCATGGCGGCGTCCGTGATCACGACCGTCCCCGTCGTCGCGCTCTATATGTTCATCCACCGCTGGATGGTCGAAGGTCTCGCAGCCGGCGGCGTGAAGGGCTGAGCACGCGCGTCGGCGCGGGGCGGGCCGCCGGGGGTGCGGGCGGGCGGGGCCGCGGGCGCGCCAGCATGGCTCGCCTGTCGCCGTAACTCGCTCCGGGCACGGCGAGCTCGGGCCCCCCATCCCCCAAGGGGGGTTGGGGCGCGAACGAGTTGAATCGTTGGTGGCTCGCTCGCCGAGCCCTGCGCTCGAACGGCGACGACGGCTCGCCATGATGGCGCGCCCGCAGCCCCGCCCGCCCGCACCCCCGGCGGCCCACCCCGCGCCGACGCGCGGCTACGTCTCTATCGTCCGACGCTCATTTTTTCTCGGCGGCGGCTTCGGCCTGGACTTCGTAGATCGAGTTGTAGCCCTGGCTGAAGTCGGGGGGCATGGGCATGTCGCCGGAAGTCCGGCGGGCGACGGTGGGCCAGGTGCCGCGGATGAGGCGGCCGTAGAGCGGAGATTTCGTCGAGTCGGAGGCGAGGTTCACGGCGTCGGCGGCGGCGTAGGAGTTGATGAGGAGACGGCGCTCGCCGGGCGACGTGTTGGGCGCCGACCAGTGGATCAGGCGGTAGTTGTGGATGTGGATGCTGCCGGCCGGCAGGTCCAGGAGGACGGCGCCGCGGCGGTCCAGGCGCGCGATGTCCTCGGCGCGTATGCCGCCGACGAAGCGGCCCTGCGCATCGAAGTGGGTGTAGATCGGGCCGCGGTGGCTGCCGGGCAGCACGGCCATGGCGCCGTTGTCGGCGGTAGCGTCGTCGAGCAGCAGCCCGACCGCGAGCACGTCGTCGTTCGAATGGGGATAGAACGCGGCGTCCTGATGCACCTCGACCGGCGCGCCGATGAGGCTGCCCTTGAGGTTGAGCTTGCTGTGATGGAAGCGCAGCGAGGGGCCGATCAGCTCGCTGACCACGTCGAGGATCGGCGACTCCAGGCCCAGCCAGGCGTAGAGCGGATCGTGATCGGCCGGGTTCTTGATGCGCCGCACGGCCGGGGCCGCCGCCGTGTGACGCGGGTCCAGGTCGAAGACGCCGTCGGTCCTGGCCACCGTCCGTGAGCGATCGACGAACGCCTCGGTCACGCGCCGGAGCGCCGCGACGCGCTCGGCGTCGAGGAAGCGTGGCAGGGCGAGGTAGCCCTCCCGGTGATAGCTCGCGATCTGCGCGTCGGTGAGATACCGCTGCGTCGCCGTGGTGGTCGTCATGCACCGATGCTACGAAGCACGGCCGGTGGTGTCAACGGAACCCGGTCAGCGCGCGAGCAGGCGGGGCGACTCGGGGCCCACGTGGACGTGGGCGCCGGTGGACGAGCCGGGCACCTCGCCGCGGACGCCGATGAACGGGATGCCGGCCTGTCGCAGGTACTGCATGAGCCAGCCCCCCTCGGCGCTGTCCGGGTGCACCGCCACGTCGATGGCGCTCCGGTGGTCGAGCCCGAGCCGGTCGTGGACCTTCGTCTGACCGAACGCACTGATGGGCAACGCACGCCCGAAGACCTCGGCGAAGCGTCGCGCCAGCGCCGGCGCCTCGGTGAGTGACCACGGGGCGGTGCCGCGGAACCGCACGAGCGTCGCCGCGTCCTCGTAGCCGCCGCGCGGCAGCGGAGCCAGGCCGGCGAGCCGTTGCTGGAGCGTCGCCTCGGCGACGATCCGGTCGGCTTCCTCGATCGCCGCCAGCGTGTCGGCGAGGTCGCGCTGGGCGCTCGCCAGCGCACGCTCGGCCTGCTCGACGTAGGCGGCCGGCACCGCCCCCGCGGCCTGCAGTCGCCGTCCCTCGTCCAGCGCCAGGAAGGCGCCGCGCACCTGGGCCTCGTGGGCCGGCACGGCGCGCTCGAGGGTGGCGCGATACGCCCGGGTCGTGCGCAGGACGTCGGCCGTCAACTGGGCCAGCGAGCGATCCGGCGCGGCGCGCTGGGCCTGGGCGGGAGCCGCCGACAGGAGCGCGCCGAGCGCGATCAGCGTCACGGTCGTCCAGCAGCCCCGGACCGTGGGGGACCTCACGGCCGCCGCGCCGGCGTCAGTCGGCGCCGCGCGCGTCAGGGCTTGCGGGCCTGGGTGAGCCGCTCGCCCAGCGTCATGCCGAAGCCGCCGCCCTTCTTGGCGTCCTTGATGTAGGCCTGCGTCTCGGTCTGCTCCTCGTGCAGCAGCGCCTTCTCGCGCGAGAGCCGGATGCGCCGGCCGCCCTCCTCGATGGCCAGCACGTAGACCTTCATCTCGCTGCCGGCCGGGAACGACTTGCGGACGTCGGCGCCGCGGGCGAGGCCGAGCTCGGCGGTGGGCACGAGCCCGGTCTGGCCGGGGCCCAGCCGCACGAAGACGCCAAACGGCTCCAGGCGATCGACGATGCCGGTCAGCACGGCGCCGACGGCGACGCTGGAGGCCATCTCGTCGCCGACGACCGCGCCCTCCGGCGCCAGGGCCAGGGCGACACGCCGCTTGCCGGAGTCGATGGCGATGATCATCACCGCGATCTCGGCGCCGGCGGTGACGGCCTCGCGCACCGCGGCCTGGTGGTGGCGCGGGATCTCGCTCACGTGCAGCAGTCCGTCGATGCCGGGCAGCAGCTCGACGAACACGCCGAACTCGGTCGCCCGCGCGGCGCGACCCCGTACCACCTGCCGCTCGCGCAGCCGGCCGGCCACCGTCACCCACGGATCGCCCTCGAGTGCCTTGAGGCTCAGCGTGACCTTGCCCCGTTCGGTGTCGACCCTGAGCACCTTCACGGTGACCGACTCGCCCACGTGCAACAGGTCGGCCGCGCGTCCCACGCGCGCGTGCGACAGCTCGGACATCGGGATGAGCCCCTGCAGGCCGCCGAGGTCGATGAACGCGCCGAAGTCGGCCAGCGCCGAGACGACGCCGGGCAGTACCGCGTCGGGGACGAGCTTCTTACGCGTCTCCTCGGCGGCCACCGCCGCCAGCTCCTCGAGGAGGATGCGGCGGGACAGCACCACGTTGCGACCGTTCTCGCTGTAGCGGGTGATGCGGAACTCCAGCACGCGCCCGACGTAGTCCTCGGGCGCCTCGGCGCGGCGCAGGTCCATCTGCGACATGGGGCAGAACGCGCGCTGGCCCGCCACGGTGACCTCGTAGCCGCCCTTGATCACCGCGGCCACCTTGCCCTCGACGGGGATGCCGCTCTCCGCCGCCGCCCCCAGCGCCTCGCGGGCCTGGGAGCCCTGCCGCAGCTTGTGCGACAGCCGCACCTCCTCGCCCGTCGAGACGACGGTGGCCTCGACGGCGTCGCCCACGGCCACGTTCAGCCGGCCCTCGGCGTCGACCAGCTCGGCCCGGTCGATCCAGGCCTCGCCCTTGCCGCCCACGTCGACGAACACGTGCTCGCCCGTGATCTGGATGATGCGCCCCTTCACGATCTGGCCGCGCTGCAGCCCCGGCCCCGCCTCGTGACGGGCGAACAGTGTGGCGAAGTCCTCGGAGTCAGTCATGGTGCGCTCGATTATACGGGGCGGTCACGGCATCGTGCCGCAGAAGCACCGCAGGCCGGCCGCCCGCTGCATCATCGCGCGCGCCAGCTCCGGCGTTGTCGCCACGCGGACCGGCCGGCCGCCGGCGGCGCGGAAGCAGCGGGCGGCCGCCGCGTCGAGCGCCCGGATGCCCCAGGGCAGATAGTGGACGGCGGGGCGCCCGCGGTGCAGTGCGTCGAGACGATCCATCCAGGCCTCGCCCTTGACGCCGGATCCGGAAATGTGCTTTTCTTACCGCCACCCACGAAGCACCGCACCTTCACCGAGTGGGTCGGCCGAGCTCGACCGCCCGCCCGACCGCGAGAAGGCGCCGGCCGAGCAGATCGGCCACGGCGTCTCCAGACCGATCTCGCACACGGAAGACGCTCGTCCGGCGTGAGGACGGGCGGGAGGGAGGACGCCCATGGCGTTCGTGGACACCGTCCCGTCGAGCAGGCCACCGGCGACGTTCGCGCGATGTACGAGCGCACGCAGGGCGCCCTCGGTTACGTTCCCAACTACGCCAAGATCTTCAGCCACCGGCCCGACGTGATGACCGCCTGGTCCGGGCTGCCGGCCAGCATCCGCGGCCATCTCGACGCGCGCCGGTACGAGCTGGTCACGCTGGCCGCGGCGCGCGCCCTGCGCAGCTCCTACTGCATGCTGGCCCACGGGAGCGTCCTCCTCGGGAAGTTCTACTCGGCCGGGCAGATGACGGCCATTGCCGGCGATCCCGCCACCGCCGAGCTGGCGCCGGCCGACGTCGCGATGATGGCGTTCGCCGAGAAGGTCGCCCGCGACGCCAGCGCGATCACCGAGGCCGACGTACGCGCGCTCCGCGAGCACGGCATCACCGACGCGGAGGTCTTTGACATCACCGCGACCGCCGCCGCCCGCTGCTTTTTCAGCACGCTGCTGGATGCTCTCGGGGCGGAGCCCGACGCGGCCTACGACGGCCTGGACGAGGGCTTGAAGCGCCGGCTCACCCCCGGGCGGGCCATCAGCCGGGCCGCGAGCGAGCCGCTTCCCGGCGCCCCGCCGTCGCGGTGATCGTAGTAGAGTCGCTTCCCACAGGAGGGTTGCCCATGCGCCTCGACCAACGGCTGCTCGCGACGCTGCTCATCCTCATCGGGCTCGCCGCCCTGCCCGACCAGGCGGCGCTGGCGCAGTCGAAGTACAAGGACGCGCCGCTCCTGGCCGAGCAGGTCAAGGCCGGCAAGCTGCCGCCGGTCGAGCAGCGCCTGCCGAGCGAGCCGCTCGTCGTCCCGGTGGTCGAGCGCACGGGTCAGTACGGCGGCGTGTGGCGCCGCGCCTTCCTCGGTCCCGCCGACGCCAACAACTATGTGCGCGTGGTCTACGACGCGCTCGTCCGGTTCTCCCCCGACGGCGGCAAGATCGAGCCGAAGATCGCGGCCGGCTGGGAGTCGTCGAAGGATTTCAAGCAGTGGACGATCAAGCTGCGCCCCGGATCGAAGTGGTCGGACGGCGCGCCGTTCACGGCCGACGACATCGTCTTCTGGTACAAGGACGTGCTGCTGAACAAGGACCTGGTGCCGTCGCTGCCCTCCTGGATGAAGAACGCCGACGGCACGCCGGCCGTCGTGGAGAAGGTCAGCCCGACCGCGGCCCGCTGGACGTTCAAGCAGGCCAACACGCTGGTGCTGACCGCCCTGGCCAACTCCGACGGCGGCGACCGCACCTACGCCGCCTTCCTGCCCGCCCACTACCTCCGGAAATTCCACGCGGGTTACGCCAAGAAGGACGATCTCGACAAGCTGGTGGCCGCGGCCGGCTTCAAGACGTGGACGGAGCTGTTCGCCGCCCGCAACGCGCCGCCCGAGAACCCGGAGCGGCCGACCATGGCGGCCTGGGCGCCGGCCACCCGGATCAGCGATCAGGTGTTCACGCTGAAGCGGAATCCGTACTTCGTGGGCGTCGATCCCAGCGGCAATCAGCTCCCGTACCTCGACGAGGTGCGCTTCACGTTCTTTGCCGACATCCAGGCGCTGAACCTGGCCGCGATCGCCGGCGACTTCGACATGCAGGAGCGCCACATCCAGATGACGAACTACCCCGTCTTCAAGGAGAACGAGAAGACCGGGAAGTACCGCGTCATCACGTGGCCGACCTTCGGCGGCGCCGACGCCGTCGTGCAGCTCAACCAGACCTACAAGGCCGATCCGGACATCGGCAAGCTGATGGCGACCAAGGAGTTTCGCGTGGCGCTCTCGCACGCGGTCAACCGCGAGCAGATCAAGGAGTCAGTGTTCCTCGGGCTCGGCGAGCCGCGCCAGGGCGTCCCCTCGCCCGGCCACCCCTACTACCCGGGCGACCAGGTCGCGCACAAGTACACCGAGTACAAGCCGGAGGAGGCCAACAAGCTCCTCGACGGGATCGGTCTCGCCAAGCGCGACGCCGACGGCACCCGGCTCATGGCCAACGGCAAGCGTGTAGTGCTGGAGCTGTCGGTGGTGCCGGCCTTCGGCGCCTGGCCCGACGTGGCCCAGCTCATCGCCAAGGACTGGGAGAAGGTCGGCGTGAAGACGGTCGTGCAGATCCGCGAGCGCGCGCTGCACTTCCGGATGCGCGACAACAACGAGCTGATGACCGAGATGTGGAACGAGGACACCACCGGCTTCCCCTTCACCGGCAACGCCAAGTTCGACCCCCGCAACTCGCCGATCCTCACGCTGGGCCCGCTGTACGGCCGCTGGGCCGAGACGAAGGGCAAGGAGGGCGTGGAGCCGCCGGCCTCGGTGAAGCGGATCATGGAGATCGTGGATCAGGCCAAGACCGTCGGTCCCGAGCAGCAGGCCAAGCTGGCCCAGGAGCTGTTCCGCATCTGGGTGGACAACATCTGGGAGATCGGGACCATCGGGCGGACGCCGATGGTCCAGGGCGTGGTCGTCACCAACGCGCGCTTCCGCAACGTGCCGACGACGCTCGGCAACGACTGGCCACTGCGCAGCCCGGGCAACGCTCGCCCTGAGCAGTTCTTCTTCGCTCGCTGATGCGTCTCGTGGGGTGCGGTGACGGTGCGCGCGGGGCGCCGGGGCCGGGCGCGGGCCCGCACGGCTCGCCTGTCGCCGTAACTCGCTCCGGGGTCGGCTCGCTCGGGCCCCCCATCCCCCAGAGGGGGCTGGCGCGTGGCCGCTTCGATTTGTTGGCGGCTCGCTCGCCGACCCCTCCGCTCGAACGGCGACGACGGCTCGCCGTGATGGCCCGCGCCCGGCCCCGGCGCCCCGCGCGCACCGTCACCGCACCCCACGAGGGCCACCAGGCGCCGTGATCCGGTTCGTCGTCAAGCGGCTGCTTTTGCTGCCGCTGCTGGTGCTCGTCTTCTCGGTCGTCGTGTTCGCCATCATTCAGCTGCCGCCGGGCGACTTTCTGACCACCTACGTCGCGACGCTGGCGTCGTCGGGCAGCTCGATCACGGCGGAGCAGGTCGCGGCCCTGCGCCACGAATACGGCTTGGACCAGCCGGTGTGGGTTCAGTACCTGAAGTGGATGCAGAACCTTGCCAGGGGCAACCTGGGGTTGTCGCTCGAGTATCAACGACCCAACGCGGAGCTGATTGGCGAGCGGCTGGCGCTGACCGTCGTGCTGGCGCTGCTCGCGTTCGTCTTCACGTGGGTCGTCGCCATTCCGGCGGGCATCTACTCGGCTACGCACCCACGCTCGACACTCGACTACGTGCTGACGGTGCTGAACTACGTCGGGGTGGCCACGCCGAACTTCATGCTGGCCCTGGTGCTCATGTGGGGGGCCTTCGCCTACTTCGGGGTGTCGATCACCGGGCTGTTCTCCTCGGAGTTCGTGGAGGCGCCGTGGAGCGGGCGGCGCGTCGTCGATCTGCTCGCCCACATCTGGCTGCCGGCGGTCGTGCTGGGCGTGGCCGGCACCGCGCGGCTCACGCGGGTCATGCGGGCCAACCTGCTCGACGAGCTGCACAAGCCGTACGTGACGACGGCGCGGGCCAAGGGACTGCCGGAGTGGCGGCTGGTGCTGCGCTATCCCGCGCGGCTGGCCCTGAACCCGCTGGCCAGCACGATCGGCTGGTACCTGCCGCTGCTCTTCTCGGGCAGCCTCATCGTGGCCACCGTGATGAACCTGCCCAACATCGGCCCGCTGTTGCTGCGCGCGCTGATCAACCAGGACATGTACCTGGCCGGCGCGATCCTGCTGATCTACTGCGTGCTCACCGTGGTCGGCACGCTGCTCTCGGACATCCTGCTGGCCTGGCTCGACCCGCGGATCCGCCTGGAAGATGGCTGAGCCCGTCGCGACGCCGCCGGCGGCCGGGGAGCGCATCGCGGTCGCCGCCAACTGGCGTCTGGTGTGGTGGCGATTCCGCAAGCATCGCCTGGCCGTGGCCAGCGCGCTCATCCTGGTGGGCTTCTACCTCGTCGTGCTGTGCCCGGACTTCTTCAGCACGCAGGATCCCGAGGCGACCGCCGCCCGCCTGGCCTTCATCCCCGTGCAGCGCGTGCGCTGGCTCGACGGCTGGACGCCGCGGCCGTGGGTGCCCGGGATCATCGGCAAGCGCAATCCCACGACGCTGCGCATGGAGTGGCGCCTGGACGAGGGGCGCAAGGTGCCGGTGCGCGTGCTCGTTGCCGGCTATCCGTATCGCCTGCTCGGTGTGGTGCCGCTGCGCGTGCACCTGCTCGGCGCCGCCCCCGACGCGGGGGCGAGCCTGCACCTGCTGGGCACCGACCGCCTCGGGCGTGATCAGTGGTCGCGCCTGGCCCACGCCACCCAGACGTCGATGACGATCGGCCTCACCGCGGTGACGCTGTCGGTCGTCTTCGGCGTGCTGTTCGGCGGCATCTCGGGGTACGTGGGCGGCGTGCCCGACCTGATCATCCAGCGGGTGATCGAGCTGCTGCAGTCGCTGCCGACGATCCCGATCTGGCTGGCGCTCACGGCGGCGCTGCCGCGCGACTGGTCGCCCTTGCGCGTCTTCTTCGCCATCACCGTCATCCTGTCGCTGGTGGGCTGGACCACGCTGGGGCGCGAGGTGCGCGGGCGCTTCCTGTCCCTGCGCGAGGAGGACTACGTGCTGGCGGCCGAGCTGGCCGGGGCCAGCCGCACCCGCATCATCGGACGCCACATGGTGCCGAACTTCCTGAGCCACATCATCGCCACCAGCACGCTGGCCATCCCGGCCATGATCATCAACGAGACGGCGCTGTCCTTCCTGGGCCTGGGCATCCGGCCGCCGGCCATCTCGTGGGGCGTGCTGCTGCAGGAGGCGCAGAACATCCAGACGCTGGCGCTGGCGCCGTGGCTGCTCGTCCCCGGCCTCGTGGTCATCGTCTCCGTGCTGGCCTTCAACCTGGTCGGCGACGGCCTGCGCGACGCCGCCGACCCCTACGGACAGTGATGGACCCGGTCCTCTCCGTCCGCGACCTGCGCGTGCACTTCGTCCTCGACGAGGGGCTGGTGCGCGCGGTCGACGGCGTGTCGTTCGACGTGGCGCCCGGCCAGGTGGTCGGCATCGTCGGCGAGAGCGGCTGCGGCAAGAGCGTGACGATGAGGGCCATCCTCCAGATCGTCGAGCCGCCCGGCCGCGTCGTCGGCGGCCGGATGCTCTTCCGCGGGGAGCGCGAGGCCGTGGACCTGGCCACGCTCGACCCGCGCGGCGCCGCGATGCGCGCCATCCGCGGCGCCGAGATCGCGCTGATCCCGCAGGAGCCGATGGCCGCGTTCAGCCCCGTGCACACCGTCGGCGACCAGGTCATCGAGGCGCTGAGGCTGCACCAGCGCAAGTGGCGCCCGACCGGGCCCACGCTGTCGCGGGCCGAGGCCCGGCAGATGACCGCCGAGCTGTTCCAGGACGTGGGGATCTCGATGCCGGGCGAGCGCGTGGACGCCTACGCCTGGCAGCTCTCGGGCGGCCTGCGCCAGCGGGCGATGATCGCCATGGCCCTGTCGTGCCGGCCGCGCCTGCTCATCGCCGACGAGCCGACCACGGCCATCGACGTGACGACGCAGGCCCAGATCCTCAACCTGCTGCGCGACCTGCAGCGGCGGCACGGCACCGCGATCGTCTTCATCACCCACGACCTCGGCGTGATCGCGCAGATGGCCCACCACGTGGTGGTGATGTACCTCGGCCGGGTGATGGAGCAGGGCCCGGTCGACGACATCTTTCACGCGCCCCGGCACCCCTACACGCAGGCACTCCTGCGCTCGATCCCGAGCCTGCTCGCCCCCGCCCAGTCGCTCTTGCCGACGATCGCCGGCTCGATTCCGCACCCACTGGGCCGGCCGCCCGGTTGCGCCTTCCACCCGCGCTGTCCGGAGGCGATGCCGGGCTTGTGCGACCGGCAGACGCCGGCGCTCCGGCTGATCGAGGGCGCGCAGTCGGCGTCGTGCTTCCTCTATCACCGCGAGACGGTGGAGCCGTGAGCGCCCCCCTCCTCGAGGTGCGCGGCCTGAGGAAGTTCTTCGAGATCCGGCGGGGCTTCCGGCGGCGCGTGGTCGGCTCCGTGCGGGCCGTCGACGACGTGTCGTTCACGATCCAGGAGGGCGAGACGCTGGGGCTGGTCGGCGAGTCGGGCTGCGGCAAGACCACGACGGCGCGCTGCATCCTGCGCGCGATGGCGCCGTCCAGCGGCGAGATCCTGTTCCGCGCCGCCGACGGCCGCGTCGTCGACCTGGCCCCGCTGTCCCGGGCCGAGCTGCGCCCGCTGCGGCCGCAGATCCAGATGATCTTCCAGGACCCGTTCGGCTCGCTGAACCCGCGCATGACGATCTTCGACAACGTTGGCGAGCCGCTGCTGATCAACGGCATGCGATCCCGCCGCGCGCGCCTGGACCGCGTGGCGGCGCTGCTGGAGCTGACGGGCCTGCGCACCGAGTACATGCACCGTTTCCCCCACGCGTTCTCGGGCGGCCAGCGCCAGCGCATCGGCATCGCCCGCGCGCTGGCCACCGAGCCCCGGCTGGTGGTGGCCGACGAGCCGGTCTCCGCGCTCGACGTCTCGGTGCGGGCCCAGGTGCTCAATCTCCTGCTGGAGCTGCGCCGGCGCCTGGGGCTGACGATGCTGTTCGTCGCCCACGACCTGTCGGTGGTCAAGCACATCTGCGACCGCGTCGCCGTCATGTACGTCGGTCAGCTCGTCGAGCAGGCGCCGACCGCCGCGCTCTTCGCCCGCCCGCGTCATCCCTACACCGCCGCCCTCATCCGCGCGGTGCCCATTCCCGATCCGCGCGCACCCAGCGGCGATGTCGCCCTGGCCGGCGAGGTCGCGAACCCGGCGAATCCGCCGAGCGGCTGCTACTTCCACCCGCGCTGCCCGTTCGTCCTCGAGCGCTGCCGCGCGGAGGCGCCGGCGCTGCGCGAGGTGGACGGCCACGTCGTGCGCTGTCACCGCGCGGAGGAGCTCGAGCTCACCGGCGCCTAGTGTCGCGAGTCAGAAATTAGCGGACGCGCGAGCCGCCGACCCGCGACGGGGACGGCGGGGTGACAGGGTCCCCTTCGGTTCCGCGTGAGACGACCGGGGGCGCGAAGAGATGGTCGAAGCCTGGTCCTACGCGGGGCCCTACACGATCGAAGCCAACGGAACCTCTGGGGACCCTGTCACCCCGCCGTCCCCGTCGCGGGTCGGCGGCTCGCGCGTCTGCGAATTTCTGAGACGGGACACTAGACTAGCCATCGGAGTGCGGTCGTTCCGGCCATCATGAGTCCATTGACACCGATATCATGATCACGTAGCGTCTCGGATCATGTCTCGCCCGCTCCAGGTCTATCTCGATGAGAAGGATCTCGAACAACTGGAAGCGTGGGCCCGCGAGCGCGGGTGGACGAAGTCGCAGGCCGTCCGCGTCGCCGTGCGCGCGCTCACTCGCAAAGCGGCCGAGGACCCTCTGCTCGATCTCAGCGGGGATATCGACGGCCTTCCCGCCGATCTGAGCGCCAACCTCGATCGCTACCTCAACGAGACCTACGTTGCCGAGTCGCGGGCACCGTACCGGACGCCTCGGCGCCGCTCCCGCCAGACTGTTCGTCGATAGCGGGGCCTGGATCGCGCTGCGAAGTCGGCGCGACCAGCACCATCGTGACGCCGATCGTCTCGTTCGGGAGGCCCTCCGGCGTCGCATCCCGCTCCTGACCACGAATCTCGTCGTCGCGGAAGCCCACCGGCTGACGCTCTTCCGGGCCGGTGTTCAGCCGGCGCTCCGGGCGCTGGAACGTCTCGACGCGAGCCCGAGCGTGACCATCCACTTCCCGACTGCGGACGATCACGCCGCGGCCCGTCGCTGGCTCGAGCGGCTGGCGCCGCGGCCGGTCACGTACACGGATGCCGTCAGCTTCGCCGTCATGGCGGCGACCACGTGCGGCCATGTCCTGGGCTTCGATCAGGACTTCGCCGCGGCCGGTTTCACGCTGTGGCAGGGACTCGGATAGGCACGTCGCCGAGCGGTGGTGTGACGAGTCGCGTATCATCCGGCCATCCTGCGGCATCCGGAGGAATGACGATGGCGGTCCCGGTAGGCTTCATCGGCGTCGGAAACATGGGCAATCCCATGGCGGGCAATGTGCTGAAGGCCGGCTTCCCCATGACGGTCTTCGACAAGAACGCCAAGGCGATGGAGAACCTGGTCCAGGCCGGGGCGCGCGCCGCCGCCTCCGTGGACGACGTCGTCAAGGCCGCCGACATCATCCTGACGTGCCTGCCGATGTCGCCCGACGTCGAGGGCCTCTACCTGGGCGCCGGCGGCCTCATCGAGAAGGCCAGGCCCGGCACCATCCTGATCGACCTCAGCAGCGTGCTGCCCTCCACACCGCGCAAGCTGGAGCCGGCCGCCAAGGCACGCGGGCTGCACTTCCTGGAGGCGCCGGTGAGTGGCGGCACCTCGGGCGCCAAGGCGGCGACGCTGGCCATCATGGTCGGCGGCGATCCGCAGATTCTCGAGAAGGCCAAGCCGGTGCTGCGCGCCATCGGCCCCAACATCTTCAGCGTGGGGCCGGTGGGCAGCGGCAACACCGTGAAGGCGATCAACAACATGATGGCCTGCGTGAACTCGCTGGCCATGATGGAGGGCGTGGTGCTCGGCGCCAAGGCCGGCCTCGACCCGATGATCGTCTACGAGGTCGTCAAGGCCAGCAGCGGCGGCAGCAAGGCGCTGGAGCGCATCCCGGCCGCGCTGGTGCCGCGCAAGTTCGAGCCCGGCTTCAAGGTCCAGCTCATGAACAAGGACCTCGACACCTTCAACACGATCGCCAAGGAGCTGCACGTCCCCGTCAGCTTCTCCAACGTGGCCCAGCGCTACCAGCAGGCCGCGCTGGCCGCCGGCCTGGGCGACATGGACACCAGCGCGGTCGTGCAGATCATCGAGCGCCTCGCCGCCTTCCAGGTGTCGAAGGGCAGGGGCTAGTGTCCCGAGTCAGAGATTCGTTGACTGGGTAGGGTGCGCTCCCGGCCCCCGGCGTGGGCGGCGGGCCTCCAGGGTCCCCTTCGGTTCCGCGAGAGACGACCGGGTGCGCGAAGGGGTGGTCGGAGCTTGGTCCTACGTGTGGTGATACACGATCGAAGCCAACGGAACCTCCGGAGACCTTGGCGGCCCGCCGCCTACGCCGGGAGCCGGGAGCGCACCCTACCCAGTCAACGAATCTCTGACTCGGGACACTGGCAGGCTGCGGGAACAACCGCAGGCTGCGCAAAAAGGTCCAGATGCGAGGCGGCGCCCGAAGGCCGCACGCGAGGCGTACTCCCTGTACGTTGAGCGTGCGGCCGAGGGCGCCAACGAAGCAGATGGGCCTTTTTCCGCAGCCTGCT
>JBGQLG010000127.1:0-15684 GCA_041499965.1 Methylomirabilia bacterium | reverse complement strand
TCTCTACGCCGGGTTCTTTCCGCGCTACAACCGGCTGCTCGCGGAGGCGGGATTCGGCGCCGCCGTGCGCGCGATCAAGGACGCCTTCGATCGCGGCGGTCGCGACGCCGCGGCGAGGGTCGTACCCGACGAGCTGATCGAGCGCCCACACCTAGCGGCGTCGCCGCCGGGCTTGACCGCTTGGCCCTTGCGCTCGTCCATCGCCGGTCCAATGCCGGCACGTTCCTGGCTTCTGCCGCGTCGCCCTTGGCCGGTCACTCCAGCAGGATGGCCACCACGACCTTGTCGGGACTGATGTTGGGGTGCTTGGTGTGCCGGAGGGGAAGATCCCGGGCCCGCAGGTCCGAGACCGGGACCGAGCTCTTGTGGTCGACGCTCACACCACGGAAGTCGGCGAACATGTTGAAGGCGCCGGGGACCCCGGACATCGTGAGCGAGGCGACGCCGCCGCCGCTGCCACTACCCGGGTCGAGCGAGTGCGCGCTGGAGATGTTCGTGGCCCGGCAGCCGGACAGGAGCGAGACGAGGAGGGCGCTCGCCCTCAGCGGCGTGGTGACCTTAGCGCCGGATCCGGTCCGGGTCAATGCGGCAGGATCTTTGGGTGCGACTCGCCAACGAGCCGGCGCGAACGACGGGTTCGCGCGACGCGGCCGGCGAGCGACCGTGCCCGTTGACGACGAGGCCGCCGCTCTCGTATAAGGGCGCCAGATCGACTGCGGCGTGCACGCGGCGACTCGAGAGGGGTAGCCCATGAAGAAGAGGCTCGGCGTCGTGTTCCTCGTGCTGGTCCTCGTCATCGCCGGCCACCTCGGGGGGGTGACGGCGCAGCCGCGTCCGCCGATCAAGATCGGGTTCACCGCCGATCTCACGGGCATCGCGGCCCAGCCGGCCAAGGACATGGTGAACGGGCTCACCATGTACCTCGACGAGGTCGGGCAGCAGATGGCCGGCCGCAAGGTGGAGCTGATCGTCGAGGACAGCCAGGCGCGGCCCGACGTGGCCGTCGCGAAGCTCCGGAAGCTGGTCGAGCACGACCGCGTGCACATCGTGGCCGGCGTGCTCTTCGGGCACCTGGGCTATGCCCTCGCGCCCAAGATGGAGGAATACGGGATCCCCTCGCTCATCACCGTCGCCGCCTCGGACGACCTCACCCAGCGTCTGAAGTACCGGTGGGTCGTTCGCACCGGCTGGGCGTCGAGCCAGCCGTCGCACCCCTTCGGCGAGTACGCCGCCCGGACCCTCGGCTACAAGAAGGTGGCGGTCATCGGCTCGGACTACGCGTTCGCGTGGGAAGTCGTCGGCGGCTTCCAGAAGACGTTCGAGGAGGGGGGCGGCCAGATCATCCAGAAGCTCTGGGTGCCGCTGGGCGCGATGGACCTCGCCCCCTACATCTCGAAGCTGCGGCGGGACGCCGACGCGGTCCTGACGATGGTGGCCGGCGCGTCCACGTTGCAGTTCTTCAAGCAGTATCAGGAGGCCGGCCTGAAGGGCCGCATCCCGGTGATCGCCGGCGGACCGGCCGTGGACGAGTCACTCCTGCCCTCGATGGGCGACGAGGCACTCGGCACGATCAGCCCGCTCATCTACAGCGGTGCCCTCGACACCCCCGCCAACCGTCGCTTCGTGAAAGACTACCGGGCGAAGTTCGGCAAGGTCCCCTCCTATTTCGCGGAGACCAACTACACGAGCGGCCGGTGGATCGACGAGGCGGTCAAGGCCGTCAAGGGCAACGTGGAGGATCGGGAGGCACTGCTCGCGGCGCTCCGCAAGGTGGAGATCGCCGACGCGCCGCGCGGGCCGATCAAGCTCGACGCCGCCGGCAACCCGATCCAGAATGTCTACATCCGCAAGGTCGAGCGCAACAAGGACGGCGAGCTACAGAACACCGTCATCCTGACGATTCCGGCCGTGTCCCAGTTCTGGAAGTACGGCCCGGAGGAATTCCTCAAGCAGCCGGTCTACAGTCGCGACTTCCCGCCGTGCCGCGCGTGCTGAGCGCGCCGCGATCGTCGTCGACGCGCCGGTGCGTCTGGGCGCCGCCGAAGGAGATGTGCGCGGGCCGCCGTCCTCCTGCTTGACCACCAGGGGCAGAACCCGCCAGGGATCAGCGTACGCGCGTCACCGCCGATCGTGACGCCGGACCATGGGGCTCAGTCGATGTAAGGAGTTGGCTGCCCTCCAGTCGTGCTTGCCCCAGAAGCTCCTCCCCATCTGCAACGGATGGCGCTAAAGGCAGGAGCTGCGATTGTCGGCTCCTCGAGGTCGTCGAGAGCCTGACGCGCCCCGGGGCCGAGCGACCCGCGCACCCCAGGCCGCGAAGATCGTGATGGTTGATGACGGGCCGGTAACGTCAAGCGGCTTGCACGCCTATTCCGACAAGGGGGCCAGGCCGCGGCGGCTGGACTGGGGGTCCGATCTCGACGGAACCGACAACTACGAGGAGTCAGCGGGGCCCACCGAGGTAGGGAAGCTCGGCTCGTGGAGGGCCGAGCGGTTACGACGAGGCGAGTCCCGCGACACGCGCACCGGGTGAGGCCCTGCCCCGCCGGATCGTGGCCGGCGGTGCGGCCCGGCGTCTGGCCGGATCTCGGCGGCGTCGTCTCGGATGCGTGACGTCTCGCGCCACGCGGAGGAATTGCTGGACCAACGGCGATCCATCCTCGCGCCGCCACGCGATGATGGTCTTGAGCGCCGGCCCCGCCGGGCGCAGCTCTCGATACGTGATGCCGGCGCTCTTCCGGGCGTCGAATGTGGCGGGGACCAGGGAGACACCGAGTCCCGCCGTCACGAGCGCCAGCACCGCATGCGGATGGTCCACCTCGTACCGGACGTTCAAGGTCAGGCCGGCGGCCTCGCACGCCTGGGCGACGATGCCCTCAAACGCCGGCGCTCTTCGACGGGACAGGAGAACGTACGCTTCATCGGCGAGATCCCGCCAGGGGACTCGATGGTAGGCCGTGAAGCGATGCCCATGAGGAAACGCAACGAGCAGCTGCTCCGCCAGCAGGGACTCCGTCATCAGCGCCTGGCTGTGAACCGGTGGCCGAAGGATCCCGACATCGATCCGGCCGTCCTCGAGGGCCAAGATCTGCTCCGCCGACGACAGGCTGCGCAATTCGACCTCGACCTGAGGGTGGCGCTTCCCGAACCCGCGGATGATCGTGGGCCCGCTCGTGAAGTCGGCCCAGGGCGTGCAGCCGACGAACAACTGACCGATGTCCCCCTGGTTCGCGCGCTGCGCGATCCGCACGGCTCGGTAGGCCTGGGCGATGACCACCTTGGCCTCGTGGAGGAACATCCGGCCGGCGCTCGTGAGCTCCACGCGACGGCTCGTCCGCCGGAGCAGGGGCACCTGAAGCTCCTCCTCCAGCCGCCGGATCTGCTGGCTCAGCGGCGGCTGCGCGATGTGAAGGCGCGCGGCCGCCCGGCCGAAGTGCAACTCTTCAGCGACGGCAATGAAGTACCGCAGGTGTCGAAGCTCCATCGTGTGGCCATATCATAAACGTCTTGAAGGGCCCGGAAACATATATTGGACATTTCTCCGGCACGAGCCCAACCTCGGTAGGGAGTCGAGAATGACGCTGACCAGGATTCTCTACGTGGTCACGTGCGGGCAGTGCGGCCAGACGTGGCACCGGGCCAGCGTGGTCGACGGACAACCGATGGAGTGCATCTTCTGCGGGCGAACCGGCCGCCTGTCTGTGGGGCCCAGCCTGGGGGCGGCCTCGAGCGGTGCTCCGCGGATCGAAGCCTGGCTGATGCACTGACGATGGGCTTCTACTACGGATCGACCCGGGTGCTCCGCTCATCGGGGGATGTGGGCCCGATCATTACCCCCCGCGAGTACATTGCCCTGTTCTCCGGCGCGACCCGGATGGCGATCTCTTGTACCCCCCAGGGCTCGGACACCTGCCGCTCGAGTCCCGCGGGGCCGGTCGCGATCTCAACCCTCATCCGAGGACTCTCCCGGCGACTCCAACGCCGACCGGCGGATGCCACCACGCACCGGATGTTAGCGATCGCCGAACTCCACGCGGGGAACCACAAAGCGGCGGTCCGCCACCTGGCGATCGCGGTGAACATTCTGCTCGCGCCTACCACCAAGGCGTGTTTGAGGCAAAGCCTCGACGCTCGCGTTGAACTTGCTCTCCTGCTTCCGACCCTCATACGGTTGTATCTCCGGCTCGGGAGGCGCGCGACGGCGCGCCGTCTCGTCAGCGCGCTGCTGTTGGGCGTAATATGAGGCCAGCGTGTCCGGTTTGTGGGCCGTGAGCCGGAGCCTCCGCGGTCAGCCGGCCTCGGTGATTCCACCAGGGAGCACGACAGGCGCGAGGATGTCTGGGCGCGTCCTCATCCTCGCCCCGTTGGGTATTGCGATCCTCTCGATGGTCGCGCCCCTGGCCCTGAAGCTCGCTGGACCTGATGGCGCCCCGTTCCGTTGCATCTCGTTGCATGGAGACGCAGCCCTGCGGGCGTGTGAGGAGGTCATCGCCGCCGATGCGTCGCCGGGAATCCGCGCTGAGGGGTATTACAACCGCGGCGTAGAGCTCGACCGCCTCGGCCGGCCGGCCGAGGCGGTGCTGGCGTACGAGCACGCCGTCCGGCTGAAGCCTGACTACGCCGCCGCGTACACCAACCTGGGTGTCACGCTCGCCAAACTGCGACGCTGGGACGACGCGGTGCGCGCGTATCGTGTGGCCATCCGTGAGCAGCCGGAGTTCGCGGACGCCCACTACAACGTTGGCCTGGCGCTCGCGGGCCTGAGGCGCTGGGCCGAGGCCCTGGACGCCTTCCGGGAGGCTGTCCGGCTCGATCCAACCGCCGCCGACGCGCTGTACAACATGGGCCTCATGCTGAACCTGCTCGGCGACCACGAGGAGGCGGTACGGGCGTACCGCGCGACCCTACGCGTCCGACCCGACTATGCGGACGCCTGGGGCAATCTTGGCATGACGACCTACCTGCTAGGTCGTCACCGCGATGCTGTCGCGGCCTTCGATAGGGCGCGCATGTTGGTACCCAACTACTTCAATGACCGGCCCACCCAACGCAAGGCCTGGGCGCAGTCGCGCGTGTCCGCGCTGAGGGAAGCCGGGGAGCCGAAACGGCGGCTGGCTGACGACCAGTCGCGATAGGGCGGGCGTCTGAGTCGCCCATCCCCCTCGGCCCGTCTCGGCGCCCGGCCCTGCCGCCAGCCACTCGCAGAGTGCGGGAAGGGCTGGCGCGGCGAATTCCGCTGCGGCGCCAGGAGAACCTCGGCGTCGTCTGACGCCGCGTGATTCAACGATGGACCGCCGGGCCACCTTCCGCGCCTGGCCGGACACGCTGCTCGGCGACAGCGGACTTGAGAGTAGTCATCCGGTGTCTGAGAGCGGAGCCGGTGATTGAGTGAGTGTCAGAACCTTCGGCCCGCGAGCAAGGTGGCCGCTCGCCCGGTGCTGAATTGACAGTCTTCGACGTCCCGCGGTAGTGTTACCGCCACTCGCCCGGTCGTTCGTCACACGGAGGTGCAGACTGCGCTTCGGCTTGATCGGCTACGGCGCCTGGGGCAAGTACCACGCCGCGGCCATCCGCGACGCGCCCGGGCTGACGCTGGCCGGCGTGGCCTGCGGCGGGGAGGTCAGCGCGGCCGCGGCCCGGCACGATCTGTCCGGTGTCCCCGTGTGCCGAGACTACCGCGAACTGCTCCGCGATCCTTCCATCGACGCCGTCGACATCGTCACGCCGAACCACCTTCACGGCGAGATGGCCGTCGCCGCGCTGGAGGCGGGCAAGGACGTGCTCCTCGAGAAGCCCATGGCCGTCACCGCCGCCGAGTGCGACCGGCTCATCGCGGCCGCCGAACGCTCGGGGCGAGTGCTCAGCATCGGCCATGAGCTGCGGGTGTCGAGGCAGTGGAGCGCCGTCAAGGCCCTGCTCGACGCCGGCGAGATCGGTGAGCCGCTCTATGCGCTCGTGACGCTCTTTCGCTATCCCTACCGGCCGGGGGCCGGCGGGTGGCGCTACGTGGCGGACCGGGTCGGCTCGTGGATCCTCGAAGAGCCGGTGCACTTCTTCGACGTCGTCATGTGGTACTTCGAGTCACTCGGCGATCCCACCTCCGTCCTGGCGGTCGGGAACGGCAAGGGCCGGGAGGCGGGACTGTCCGACAATGTCTCGGCGATCGTCCGTTTCCCGCGCGGTGTCTACGCGGTCATCACGCAGACGCTGGCCGGATTCGAGCACCACAACGTCGTCGAGATCGTGGGCACGGAGGGCGCCGTCCGCACGTGGTGGTCGGCGACGACGGCCCGGACGCTCGAACCGACCCACGAGCTGAAGGTCCAGCGCCGGGGGGCGACGGCGTGCGAGACGCTGAAGCTCGGGCCCTCGGGAGAGCTGTTCGAGCTGACCGAGGAGATCAGGCAGACGGCGGCGGCGTTCGGCGAGCGGCGTCCGCTCGTCTCCGGTGTGGAAGCCCGCAAGCGGGTCATCGTGTGCCTGGAAGCCGAGCGCTCGCTCCGCGAGGGCCGCGAGCTGACGTTGCAGTTCTGAGAGAGGGAGGCCTACAGCCATGCGCCGGACACTGACGCGGATCGTGATCGGGCTGCTCGCGCTCGGCCTGTTGACGGGGCCGGTGGCGGCGCAGCCGAAGACGCTGAGCCTCCTCACCTGGAACATCCCCATCTACAAGGAGAAGATCGAGGGCTGGATCGCGGACTTCAAGAAGATCCATCCGGACGTGACGGTGGAGTGGTTCGACAAGAAGGGCCCGGAGTGGGGGCCGTTCTACCAGACCCAGGTGGTCGCCGGCACCGCGCCCGACATCATCGACACGCAGGGCGCCATCTGGCTCGACTACGCTTCCAACGGCGGCTTGGTAGACCTCACGCCCCATCTGCAGCGCGATGCGGCGGTGAAGGACTACTACAATCCCAAGTTCCTCCAGACGTGGGTCTACGAGGGGAAGAACTACATGGTCCCCTTCTACGTCAGCAAGACCCTGCTCTTCTACAACAAGGGCATGCTGAAGGAGGCGGGCATCGCGCGGCCGCCCCAGACCTTCGACGAGCTGCTCGACGCCGCCCGGAAGATGACGAAGGGCGAGAAGTCGGGATTCATGACGCTCAACTTCGACTGGCTCTACTGGCCGCTGCTGGCCATGAACGGCGTGGAGCTGCTGACGCCCGATCTCAAGAAGGCCGCCTTCAACACGCCGGCCGCCGTGAAGACCGTCGACGCGCTGGCCAAGGCGACCGCCGACGGCACCATCAACAAGGTCGCCTGGACCGGCCGCTGGGTCGAGCCCAACAACGCGTTCGCCAGCGGGACGGTGGGCCTCTACCAGGCGCACGCGCCCGCCTTCTTCTACGTCCGCGGCGGCGGTCCGTGGATCAACGGCGACACGCTGGGCGCCACCCAGATGCCCGGCGGATTCGCCACGCCCAACTCCCACGGCCTCGGCATCTCGAAGTCGAGCAAGCACCCCGAGCTGGCCTGGGAGTTCATCAAGCTCGCCACGAACGAGAAGTGGGCGTACACCTTCGGCAAGAACTTCAAGCTGTTCACCGGCACCCGGGTCGACGGCCGACTCATGGACGAGCTGCAGAAGGAGGATCCGCTGGCCGCCTCCGTCATGAAGACGCAGCTCGAGCAGGTCGACAAGCTCGTCGCCACCTGGCCGCTCGGCAAGGACGCCCAGGTCAAGGAGGCGTTCTACTCGGAGTTCCAGGCGGCCGTGCTCGGGCGCAAGCCGGCCGCGGCGGCGCTGGCCGAGGCCGAGCGGAAGGTGAACCGCCTGCTCGCCCGCTGAGGGGAAGCCCGATCAGGTTGCGGCGGGCGCGGGGAACGCTGCTCATCTGGGCCTTCCTCGCGCCCTCGCTCACGATCTTCCTGCTCTACCGCATCCTGCCGCTGCTGTGGAACGCGGCGCTGTCCGTGCAGACGTGGTCGCCGTTCCGGCCGAGCAAGTTCGCGGGGCTGATCCACTACGAGGAGCTGCTCTTCCACGACGAGGTCTTCTGGACGAGCCTCTGGAACACCGTGGTCTTCATGTCGAGCTCGCCGATCGCCATCGCGCTGGCGCTCGGCCTGGCCCTCCTCGTCGACACGCGAATTCGCGGGCGGGGTGTGTACCGCGCCATCATCTTTCTCTCCTACCCCCTGATGACGGTGGCGGTCGGCATCATCTGGCGCTGGCTGTACGACGAGAAGGTGGGGCTCCTCAACTACGTCCTGCTCTCGCTTCACCTCACCCAGCGGCGGATCGCCTTCCTCGACTCCTACGAGTGGGCGATGCCCTCGGTGGTCGTGGCCGCCGTGTGGCAGATCGTCGGCTTCTTCATGGTCATCCTGCTCGCCGGCCTGCAGAACATCCCGCCCAACCTCCAGGAGGCGGCGGCGCTCGATGGCGCCTCGGGGGTCCAGCGGTTCCGCCACATCACGCTGCCGCTGCTGCGGCCGGCCATCTTCCTGTGCCTGATGATCGGCATCATCAACTCGTTCACGAGCTTCGACCTCATCTACGTGATGACCGGCGGCGGCCCCAACTACGCGACCGAGGTGCTCATCACCTACATCTACCGGGTGGCCTTCGTGCTGTCGAAGTTCGACTACGCCGCCGCGCTGACCGTGGTGCTCTTCCTCTTCCTCCTGGTCCTCACCTGGCTGGCCAATCGGGTGGCCGGCGGCGAAGCGGGCGCGGTCGATGCGGCCGAGTAGAGCGGCCTCGGTCCACGCCGCCCTCATCGCCGTCTCGATGGTGATGCTCGTGCCGTTCTACTGGGTGCTCAAGACGAGCCTGACCGGCGAGAACATCTTCCAGTACCCGCCCGCGCTGCTGCCCCGGGCGATCCATCCCTTCTACTACGTGGACGTCTGGTACTACATCCCCTTCGTCCGGTACCTGGCCAACAGCGTGATCGTCTCGGCCATCGTCGTCGCCAGCAACCTCGTCTGCAACGCGCTGGCCGCCTACGCGCTCACCCTGCGCTTTCGGGGCCAGCGCGCGATCATCGGGCTGCTCCTGAGCTGCATGCTCATCCCCTTCCAGGCGACGATCATCCCGGCGTACCTCATCACCAAGGAACTGCACCTGCTCAACAGTCATCTGGGGCTGGCGCTGCCGCTCGGCTCGACCATCGTCTGCATCTTCGTGTTCAAGGCGAGCTTCGATGCGATACCGCGCTCCCTCATCGACGCCGCGCGCATCGACGGTCTGCCCGAGTGGCGCATCATCCGGCACGTGATGTTGCCGCTCTCGACCTCGGCCGTTGCCACCACCGTGATCCTGTCGTTCATCTGGTCGTGGAACAGCTTCCTGTGGCCGCTGATCGTCATCCGCAATCCGGAGCTGCAGACCCTGCCGCTCGGGCTGTCGACGTTCCTGAGCTACATGGAGAACACCACCGGCGCGCTCTACGCGTTCTGCATCATGGTGCTGGTCCCCGGGATCGCGCTGTTCCTGCTCGAGCAGCGCCGCTTCATCGAGGGCCTGACGTCGGGGGCGACCAAGGGATGAGATACGCTTACGTCGTCGGCGCCCTCGTGCTGCTGGTCGGCGGCTGCAATCTCTGGGTGGCCCTGCACAACGACGGTATCGTGCGCGGGCGGGTCGTGCAGCCCGATGGGCGCCCCGCCACCGGCGCCACCGTCAGCTTCTGGGAGAAGACGCTGACGACACTGGAGCGACGAACCGCGACCCAGACGGGGCCGGATGGTCGCTTCGTCCTGACCGGCCAGGCGGCGCATCACTTCGCGCTCCAGGCCGAGAAGAGCGGGCTCGGCGCCTCCCCGCGCACGCTCTACCGCCGCTACTTCCGCGGGCAGAACCTCGTGCTCGACGAGCCGCTGCGCCTGGGCGAGGGGCGCTGAGGTGAGGGATGGCGGCGCGACGTCGCCTGTCCACCCAACGTGGGTGCTGGGTGTGCAGGAGGGGAAGATCCCGGGGCCCGCAGGTCCGCGACGGTCATCGTGAAGGCCCCACGCCCGGAGAACGCCGGGCCCTCCGCCGCTCGACGGAGCCGGGGTCGCTGGCTAGCATGGCGCCCGATCAGGTGGCGGTATGCCTGGGCGAGAGAACTTTGTGTGCGCTACGTTCTGGCGACGGTCGGTGGCGGCGCGGGAACGATCGGAACCGTGGATCCCGGGGAGAACGCATTCGACGTCAAGACGTCGGAGGGATCGAGGAAAGTCGGCGGGGTAGCAGGTCACGTGACCGGGCGCGGGGCCGCCCTCACGAAGGGCAGCCCCGCGCCGACGACCCTCGGTCGGGCGACGGGCTAGAGCTTCGCCTTCAGGAGCTGCTCGGCGCACGCGCTCGCCACACCGGAGTTGGGCGTCTTGTCGCTCCCCGCGGTGGCCCAGCCGCCCGCCTCGACGAACTCGCGCTGCTTCCACGAGTCGACGGCCTGGAGCTCCTTGAGCTTCCCCGCGGCATTGGGCTGATGCATGAAGCTCGCGATGCAGAAGGGCGTGAGGGCGACGACCACGGCCGAGTTCGAGCGCTCCGCCGCCATCCGTTCGGCCGTCCCGCCGAGGACCCAACCCATCCACGAAAAGCCGATGATCATCATGACGACGGCGCCGATGATCACACCCCAGACTGCCGGTTTGAGCCACGGTGCTTTGAGTTGCATGAGACACCTCCTGGTTCTGGGGGAGTTCGCTCCCCCAGTCCTGCTGAGAGACCGGCCGGCCCGGCGCGACGTGCGCTCAGCCGGTGGCGCGTGAACGGGGGCGCTCGTACCCTCTCGAGCGTCGGCGAGCCGGCGGCGCGTGCAGCGCGACGAGCACACAGCGGCAGCCGGGATGGAAGGGTGGCATCGCGTCGAGCCCCGCCCCGACCTCGCGCGCGTTGAACGGATCGCAGGCCGGACAGGCCGCGCCGGTGTCCTGACGCACGACCCGGGCCGGAATCCCCTGGCGGGCGTAGTGCGCGAGCGCCACGGTCCGCTGGGCCAGCATGTCGAGCCACTCGGAGAAGAGCACGAGCTTGCGGTGGTGATACGCCTCCGCCTCGGGCGTGTGGGGCGGGGGAGCGGCGTGCAGGCCTTCCCAGCGGGCGGGAAACGTCTCGGCCTCGGCAAACGCGGCTTGCCACCGGTCGAAGTCGGGCCACGAGAAATCTGCGGTCGCCGCCACGGTCGCCATCGCGGTGTGGTCGGTCAGCGGCGCCGGCGCCAGGGCGCTCGGGCCGGGGGCGGACGATCGCGGTCCACGCGAAACTGCAGTCGCACCGACCCCGCGGCCATCGCCGCGGCGATCGTCGGGAAGCTCGTCGACGACTCCTCGAGGGTCTCGCCCCCGCCGTCGACGATGCGCCAGCGCCAATCCGACGTGCGGGGCGTGGAGAAGGCGAAGACGTTCACGAGCTCGTCCGGCGCGGCGCCGGGGCCGGCACGCCCTGAATGGCGAGCAGCCTCACCGCCGCCAGGGTCCGGATGATCGGCCACGAGGGGTCGAACTCCGAGCGGCGCACGCTGAACTTCGCCGACCGCGGGAACGCGTGGTGGTTGTTGTGGAGACTTTCGCCGCCGGTGATCCACGACAGGACGCGCCAGTTGAACGCGGTGTTGTCGAAGTTCTTGCTGCCCCGCCAGTGGCCGAGCGCGTTGATGAGGGGCGCCATGACGAACACGTACAGGACGGCGTGCAGGAGCCCGGCGATGAGTCCGGGCCACAGCCCGATCAGCGCGCACAGCATGGTCAGCCCGACCCCGAGGCCGAGCGTCCCGCGGGTGAAGAGCACGCGGTCGAGGCGATCGGGTCGGAGATCCGGCGCGAACGTCTCGAGCGTCTCGGCGTTGCGCGCCTCGCGCATGTAGTAGGCGACGTTGAAGATCTGCACACGCCAGAATCCGAGCAGGCGCGGGCTGTGCGGATCGCCCTCGCGGTCGGTGAACGTGTGGTGCTTGCGGTGGACCGCCACCCACTGCTGCCGGCTCTGCCCGGTCGTCAGCCACAGCGCGGTCCGGAAGACCACGTCGGCGACCGGGTGCATGTGCAGCGACCGGTGCGCCAGGGCTCGATGCAGGTAGATGGAGGTCGCGATGACGGCGACCTGGGTCAGCGCGATCGCGACCAACGGCACCGCCCACGCTCCCATCATGCCGCGACCTCCTTGGCGAACCCTGTCATGAGCCGGACCTCGACCGTGGCCGGGCCGCGCGGCCGGGCGGCGCGCTCGAGACTGTCGGCCGTCGCCGCGCCTCGACGCGGATGCGCCGGACGGTCTCCGCCTGCCGGCCGACGTTCGCGAGCAGGGCCGGATCGGTCGGCCGCTTCAGGCCTTCCTCGATCAGCGCCCGGAACACGATCTGCAAGCTCACGGGGAGCTTCATGGCCGTCATCGCCCGCCCGGCCAGAGCCCGCGCGCGATCGACGAGGTCGCGGGGCAGGACCATGAGCACACGCGTCTCGTTCTCGAACATTCGGGCCTCCGTGACTTGTATATCATATATCATCCATATAAATTATTCGTTCCTCGGCGCGCGGACTCTGCTATCGTGGAGCGTCCGAGCCACTCTTCGACGGACCAGAACCCCGGGGTCGTCCGCGCTTCTCCGGGGGGCATCGGCACATTCACAGCGCGGAAGCACGGGGGCACATCATGGCGCAGAAGCTCTTCATCGGCGGACTCTCGTTTTCGACCTCGACCGAGCGGCTCCGCGAAACGTTCGCGCAGGCCGGTGAGGTCGAGTCGGCCGCGGTCGTGACCGATCGCGACACCGGCCAGTCGCGCGGCTTCGGGTTCGTGGAAATGTCCACGACCGAGGGCGCCGACAAGGCTATCGCGACGTTCAACGGCAAGGACCTCGACGGGCGCCAGCTCCGGGTCGAGAAGGCCACATCCGGTGGAAGCCGCAGCGGCGGCGGTGGTGGTGGTGGCTACGGCGGCTCCCGCGGCGGTTTCGGGGGGTCGGGGCGGGGTCGCTGGTAGGAGTCTTCACCGATGGATGTCGCCGCATTCAAGACGTCGGGTGATTCGTCGTGGCGGTGGCGGATCGTCAACTATGCGGGCGAGACGATCGCGGAATCCGACGAGGGATTCCCCACGATCGGTGCCGCCGTCACCCAGGGCACCAAGCAGCTGACCGCGATGAACGTCGTCGATGATTCGCGGCCGGTGAACTGGCGGCGCTCGACCTCCTACCTTCGGGGGCGCTGAATGCGGCGCTGACTTGGTGCCCCGACGGCGTCTCGACGACGCCCGTCGCGGGTGCCGGGCGGGTACGCACGACCACCGGCGACGCGCAGAGCGTCCGGGCCGGTCGTGCGGGTCAGGTCGGCTGGGTCGGCTTGGGCCCGGGCTGGTCCACGACGACCGGGCGAAGGGACTGCCGGCAGTCGCGATTCGAGCCGCGCACGAGATGTACCGTGTACAGGGCGACGTTGTACGGCCAGTAGGTCACGCTCACCTGGGCACCACAGGTCGGACAGACAGCCTCTCGAAGCCTCGTCATGAGGCACCTACCCTAGCAGGTCTCGGTCCGAAACACACGGCTCCGATCGCGGAGCGCCGGCGGCTCGATCTCGTCCCGACCCAGTAACCCGACCGTCGGCATCACGCTCGGCCGAGCGAGTGCGCCGGGCGTCGTCACCGACGAGGACTCCGCCGCGACCGTGCGCCTCGCCACCGCGGCGATCACGGCGGTGGAGGGCAGCCCGGCGCGGTGGCGGTCGTTGGCTCGCTCTCCATGCGCCGCCCGCCGAGGGCGCCGGCCGCCCGCACGATTGTCGTGCTACCTCGCCTCCAGGCCCGTGTGCCATCATGCGGGTACTGCAGTCCAGTGCACGGTCGGTGGCGGATCGTCGCCCCGGTGGGGGGCGGGCACGGCGTTCGGAAGCGAGGCCCGGTCATGAGCGTGACGTCGCTCACCCTGCGGCACTCCGGATCGGCGTGGCCACTCGGCCGCACCTTCGTGAGCCCGGCGTTCGACCTGGCGTTCATCGCGGGCGGCCTCAGCCTGGTGTTCGGCATCCTGGCCTACGCGGGCGGGCTG
This sequence comes from Methylomirabilia bacterium, assembly GCA_041499965.1. Classification (GTDB taxonomy): domain Bacteria; phylum Methylomirabilota; class Methylomirabilia; order Rokubacteriales; family CSP1-6; genus AR5. Next base: position 1,702 of record JBGQLG010000127.1, on the reverse strand, counting down.
CGGTTCACGACGGCCGACCTGACGCTCGTGCTCCTGTTCGGCAACTTCGCACACTTCGCCGCGTCGACCGTGCGGCTCTACTCCAAGCCGGGCGCGGTCCGGGCGCTGCCGCGGTCCCTGACGCTGTGGCTGCCGATCGCCACCCTGGCCTTCTTCACGACCGTGCTCCTCTTCGCCGGCTGGCTCGTGCGCTACATCTTCGCGGTGTTCGTGATCTGGTCGCCGTATCACTACTCGGCGCAGACGTATGGCCTGGCCATGATGTACGCGTACCGCTCCGACTGCCCGCTCACCGACGGGCAGAAGCGGGGGCTGTGGTGGGCGTGTCTCGTGCCCTTCCTGTGGTCTCTGCTCCGGCCGGACGCCGGGGTGGCGCCGATCCTCCAGGGCCTCGGCTTCCGGAGCGTGCCGACCTCCGAGCACGTGCGGTGGAGCGTGAGCCTGCTGCTGTCGGCGGCGGCCCTGGCCACGCCGGTCGTGGTCATCCTACGCTTGAAAGTGCGCGACACGGTCACGCTGCCCCTGATCAGCGTCATGATCGTCATGACGAACGCGATCTGGTGGACGTTCTTCAGCTACATCAACGCCATGTGGTGGGCGGCGATCTTCCACGGCATCCAGTACCTGGCGATCGTCACGATCTTTCACGTCAAGGAGCGCGCGCGCGCCCAGGGCAACCGATACGGGACCCTGTTTCACACGGTCACCTTCTACGGCGCCTGCGTCGGCGCGGCCTACGTCCTCTTCGTGCTCTGGCCGGACACCTACGTGTGGGCGGGCTTCGATCCAATGCTGACGCCCCAGCTGACCGTGGCCGTCATCAACATCCACCACTTCGTGGTCGACGCCTACATCTGGCGCTTGCGCAAGGACCCGAACTATCGCACCGTCGTCGACGCGCGACCGGATATAGTGTCGCCGCCCGAGGCACTGCGGGCGACCTAGGTCGGACGGGCCGCCCGCCGGCCGCCGGCGACGGAGGGCCTTCGACCATGCGCTACGGCTTCTACCTGCCCACGCGGGGCGGCGGCGCGACCCCCGAGGCGATCGAGACGATCGTCGAGCGCGGCGAGGCGCTCGGCTTCCACTCCGTGATGATCGCCGACCACGTCGTGTTCCCGACCGCCATCGCGTCGAAGTACCCGTACACGGTGTCGGGCGCGTTCCCCGGCGGTGGCGACGCCCTCGAGCAGCTCACCCTGATGGCGTTCGTGGCCGGCCGCACGCAGCGGCTTCGGCTCGTCACCAGCGTGATGATCCTGCCGTATCGCAACCCGGTGCTGACGGCCAAGATGCTGGCGACGATCGACGTGCTCTCGCGGGGCCGCGTCACCGTGGGCGTCGGCGTGGGCTGGCTGCGCGAGGAGTTCGAGGCGCTGGACTCGCCCGACTTCGACCGCCGCGGCGCCGCCAGCGACGAGTACCTGCGCGTCTTCAAGACGCTGTGGACCGAGAACCCCGCCACCTTCGCGGGCGAGTTCTACCGCTTCGCAGCACTTCGCTGCCTGCCCCAGCCGGTGCAGAAGCCGCACCCGCCGATCTGGATCGGTGGCCACAGCGCGCCGGCACTGCGCCGGGTGGCGCGCCACGGGGATGGCTGGCACCCGGTCGGCGCCAACCCCGCCGTGCCGCTCCGCCCGGCCGAGCTGCGCGCGTCGCTGGAGCAGCTCTACCGGATGACCGAGGCCGAGGGCCGCGATCC
>JBGQLG010000126.1:0-15767 GCA_041499965.1 Methylomirabilia bacterium | reverse complement strand
TAGCCGTCGCCGCCGCCGTCGGTGGGCATCGGGTAGGACGCGATGAAGTCGCCCTTGTTGTTGTAGAGCGCCATGCCCGTGACGCCGCCCTTGTCCTTCGTGTTCGAGAGCGCCTGCACCAGCATGCGGCCGGGCAGGGCGTAGTAGGTGTGGGGGCCGAGGTAGTCGCTCTTGTCGGCCATGTCGGCGATGGTCTTCACGAGCTTGGGCTTGGCCGGGTTGGCGGCGATGTCGAACACGTAGATCTTGGGCTCCGACAGCCCGCCGGCCCAGATGAAGCGACGGTCGTCGGTGAAGCCCATGTGGTGGGCCTCGCCGCGGGTGCCGACCGAGACGGAGCCCAGTACCTTGCCGTAGGTCTTCGACTTCGGATTGACGTCGATCGTCACCAGCTTGTCGAAGCCGTCGCCGACGCCCTCGACGCCGAGCGCCCAGACGTAGACGTAGTCCTCCTGGCCCTTGATGAGCTTGGCGATGTACGGGGAGTTGCAGGTTTCGTCGGCGCCGGCGAGATCGGCGCCGGCGAGCCCGACCACGGCCAGGCAGATGGTCACGACCAGAGCACGCACCACACGCTGGGACATCATGGAACCTCCTCACCCGTCTCGGCGGCGAGCCGCCAAGCAGGCGACGTTCAGACGGTCATCTCGAGCGCGTACAGGCCGCCGCTGAAGCGATCGACCGCGTAGACGATACCGCGCTCGTCCACAAAGACATCGTTGATCTGCACCGCGCCGGCTCGCGAGCCCCGCGGCGCCACGGGGACGTGGTAGGCGACCTCCTTTGGCTGGAACGGATCGGACACGTCGTAGGCTCTCACGCCGCCGTTGAAGAACGTCCCCACGATGATCGTCTCCGAGAACCAGGCGCCGGGGGCCGGCCGGTTCTCGTGCAGGTTGTGAGCGCCGTAGCGCCCACCGCGACCCTTGAACTCGGCGACGGGCGGTAGCGGGCACGTGGCGATCGGCACCGGGTTCGTCTCATCCCGCACGTCGACGATCCAGACCAGCTTGGGCCAGTCCTCGCCGGCGTCCCGCACGGCCTCGTCGGAGACGATCATCAGCCCGCGCTCGAGCAGGGGCAGCACCGTGTGGGTGAAGCCGGGGAAGGGCGGGTGATAGTCCCAGCGGCTCACCAGCCTGGGATGGGCCATGTCCGCGATGTCGAGGATGACCGCGCCGCCGTCGAGATAACCCACCCACGCGCGGTCGGGGCGCCGCGGGTAGACGTTGGTGTTGTGGGCGCGGAAGCCGGAGTCGAAGGCGGTGTGGCGCGCGGGCGGCGGCTCGGTGTCGCCGTCGCGCGTGCCGGGCAGCCACCAGCGCCCGACCTCGACCGGCCGCGTGGGCTGGCGCACGTCCACGATGCGGTAGCACTGGTCGTCCTTCGGGTTGCGCGGCGTGAAGTCGCCGGCCCCGCTGGCGATGTGCACGTAGGCGCCGTCGACGAACCAGAGATGGTGCACCCCGCGCGAATGCGGACCCGAGGCGTCGAAGGACGCCACCGAGTGCGGCCGGCCGGGATCGGCGACGTCGAAGATCTCGAAGCCGGCCGGTTTCAGGCCGACCGTCTTGGTCTGGTAGGCGACCACCAGGAGATCGCCCGCCAGGTCGAGCGAGTTCGAGCGCATGTCGCCGTGGGGCAGGTCGGTCTGGAGGATGACCGACGGCTTGCGCGGATCGGTCACATCCACCGCGGTCACGTTCTTCGGCGCCGACTCGTGGGCCAGCCACAGCACGCGCCGGCCGTCCCGCGCGAGCTGGATCACCATGCCCTCGCCGCCGTTGCCGAAGCCGCCGAGGTCGTGCTGCGCGAGCAGCCGCATGTTGCGCGAGGATTCCGCCGTGGCCATGCTCATCTCCGGCCGGATCGTAGCACTGTCCGCCGGCAAATGCGGGTTGACACGGTCCGACGGCCGCCCCGAGAATGCGGTCGCTCACCGGAGGAGGACCGCGTGCTCATACGACTTCGCGTCCTGGTCGGCTCGGCGTTGTGGCTGCTCGTCGCGGCCTTCCCCCATCTCGCGACGGCGGCCGACACGGACACGCTGATCATCGCGCTCGACACGCTCGGAGCCCAGGTGATGGACCCCATCCTGGACACCCGCGCGCCCCACGCCCACTACCAGGCGCCGATCTGGGACTCGCTGGTCGGGTTCGACCTCGAGAAGGGCGGGATCGGCCCCGGTGCCGCCGAGCGCTGGGAGCGCGGCGCCGATGGCAAGAGCTGGACCTTCTTCCTGCGCAAGGGCCAGCGCTTCCACAACGGCGATCCGGTCACCGCCCACGACGTGAAGTTCAGCCTGGAGCGCATCATGCTGCCGGAGTCGCTGTCCTCGGGGGCGGCGGCGCTGCGGCGCGCCGTGGACCGCATCGAGGTGCTCGACGACCTCACCGTTCGCATCCACACCAAGGGCGTCATTCCCCACTTCGCCGCCAGCCTCAGCCGGGCCGTCTTCATGGAAGGCACGGTGATGCCCAAGAGCTACATCGAGAAGGTGGGGGCCAAGACGTTCCGCGACAAGCCGGTCGGCAGCGGCCCCTGGAAGTTCGTGCGCAACGTCCCCGGCGACCGCATCGAGTACGAGGCCGTCGACTACCCGCACTGGCGCGGCACCCCGCAGTTCAAGCGCATGACGCTCCTGCTGGTGCCCGAGCAGAGCACCCGGCTGGCCATGGTGCGCACGGGCGAGGCGTCGATCGCGAGCATCGGCCCCGAGGCGCTGAAAGAGGTCCGGGCCGGCGGCATGAAGGTCGTGACCGTGCCGGGGACGATGCAGGCGGTCTACCAGTTCTGGGGCCTGTACCGGCCCGAGGTGAAGGGCTCGCCGCTCAATGACGTGCGCGTGCGCGAGGCGCTGTCGCTGGCCATCGATCGCCAGCAGATCATCGACCACGTGATGCTCGGCGAGGCCCGGATGCCGCTGCCGTTCACCGTCTACCGCTACTCGATCGACGTGACCATCCCCCGCTGGGAGGACTGGTCCAAGACCGCGCTGCGCTACGACCTGCCGCGGGCCAAGAAGCTGCTGGCCGAGGCCGGCCACGCCAACGGGTTTCGCCTGACCTTCTGGAACACGGCGCTGCCGGGCACGCCGTTCATGGTGCAGATCGGCGAGGCGGTGGCCGGCTTCTGGGAGAAGCTCGGCGTCAAGGTGGAGATGAAGGGCGTGGAGTGGGGCGTCTTCGATCCCATGAGCCGCGGCGAGCAGAAGGGCCTCGTCGGCACCGCCTCGATGTACCGGACGGCCGGGCGACCGGAGCCGTCGCCGCGCTACATCACGACGCTCAACTCCAAGGGCGTCCAGCACCTGTTCGGCGAGCCCGACAACTGCCCGGCCCTCTGCCAGGAATCCGACAAGGCCTACGAGGCCGTCGTGAGCGAGCGCGACGACGCCAAGCGGCTGGCCGCCACGAACCGGATGCTCGACGTCGCCGCCAAGTCGTGGATCGTGGTGCCGATCGTCGAGGGCATGGGGTACTGGGCCATCAATCCCAAGCGCGTCGGGTTCTTCAAGCCGATCCCGGGCCGCCACGAGTTCGGCGATGTCGCCGAGCGCATGCCGCGCCCGGAGCAGCGCCCCTGGCCCTGAGGTGCAGCGCTACATCCTCCGCCGGCTGCTGCAGGGCGCGGTCCTCCTCTTCGTCCTCGCCATCGTCATCTTCGCGCTGGCGCGGGTGACGGGCAATCCGGCCGATCTCCTGCTGCCGGAGGACGCGACGCGGGAGGACCGGGCCGACCTGCTGCGCACGCTTGGCCTCGACCGGCCCGTCCACGAGCAGCTCGTGGTTTTCCTGAGCGGGGCCGTGCGCGGCGACCTCGGCCAGTCGATCCGCTACCGCAAGCCGGCCGTCGAGGTGTTCTTCGAGCGGCTGCCCAACACCCTGACGCTGGTGCCGCTGTCGCTGATCGCGGCCATCCTGGTCTCCGTGCCGCTCGGCGTGCTGGCCGCCGTGCATCGGGGCACGCTCATCGACCGGTGCTGCGGCGCCGTCGCGGTGCTCGGCATCGCCACGCCGCCGTTCTGGCTGGGCATCGTCCTCATCTACGTCTTCAGCATCCAGCTCGGCTGGCTGCCGTCGGCGCGGATGGGCGGGCCGAGCCACTACGTCCTGCCGGTGGTGACGCTGAGCGCGTTCCTGGTAGCGGGGATGATGCGGCTCGTTCGCTCCAGCATGCTGGAGGTGCTCGACAGCGAGTTCGTCAAGCTGGCCCGCATCAAGGGGCTGTCGCAGACGGTCGTGGTCTGGAAGCACTGCCTGCGCAACGCGCTGATCCCGGTGGTCACGCTGTTCGGCGTCTTCTTCGCCCTGCTCGTCACCGGCGCCATCGTCACCGAGACCGTCTTCGCGTGGCCGGGGGTCGGACGGCTGACCTACGAGGCGGTGATCTTCCGCGACTATCCGCTGCTGCAGGCGGTGATCCTGCTCAAAGGGGTGATCGTGCTGGGCGTCAACCTCGCGGTCGACGTGCTCTACGCCTATCTCGACCCGCGCGTGCGGTACGCCTGATGAGTCTCGTGAACCACGGTGACGCGGGGGCCGGGGCGTGGGGCCCACGGGCGCGCCTGCATGGCTCGCCTGTCGCCGTAACTCGCTCCGGGCACGGCGAGCTCGGGCCCCCCATCCCCCAAGGGGGCTGGGCCGTGGCCTCTTCGAGTTGTTGGCGGCTCGCTCGCCGAGCCCTGCGCTCGAACGGCGACAACGGCTCGCCATGGAGGCGCGCCCGTGGGCCCCACGCCCCGGCCCCCGCGTCACCGTGGTTCACGAGACTCACTAGGTGAGCCGGACCGAGCTCGCCCCGGCGCCACACTCCCGCGCGGACGCCGCGACGCCCGCGGTGGTCGAGGCGCCGCCGCGCGCCGGGTTCGGCCGGCTGCCGTGGACAGCGTTTGCGATCATCGTCGTGCTGGTGGTCGTCGCGGTGTTCGCGCCGCTTATTGCGCCGCACTCGGCGACGGAGCAGTCGCTGCCGGACAAGCTGCGGCCGCCGGCCTGGCAGGACGGTGGCTCGGCCGCGCATCTGCTGGGGACCGATCTGCTGGGGCGCGATGTGCTGAGCCGGCTTGTGTACGGAGCGCGGGTCAGCTTGACGGTGGCGCTGGCGGCGCTGATCTGCGGCGGCGGGGTGGGGCTGGCGCTGGGCATCGTGGCGGGCTACGCCGGCGGGCGGGTGGACGGCCTGATCATGCGCGTGGTCGACGCCACGCTGACGTTTCCGACCATCCTGATCGCGCTGCTGCTCACGGTGAGCCTGGGGCAGGGGCTGCGCACCATCGTGATCGCGGTCACGCTGATCATCTGGGCCCGCTTCGCCCGCGTCGTGCGCGGTGAGGTCCTGGCGGTGAAGGCCCGCGACTTCGTCGCCCTGGCCCGGGTGCACGGCTGCTCGAACCTGCGCATCATGGCGGTCCACATCGTGCCCAACGTGATGAACACGTTCATGGTCCTGATGACCCTGCACATCGGGTTCGTGATCATCGTGGAGGCGTCGCTGTCCTTCCTGGGCGCGGGCATTGCGCCGCCGACGCCGTCGTGGGGCCAGATGGTGGCCGACGGCCGGAGCCACATCGCCAGCGGCTGGTGGCTGTCGGTCGTCCCCGGCACGGCCATCTTGCTGGTGGTGCTGGCCTTCAACCTCTTCGGTGACTGGCTGCGCGACTGGCTCGATCCGCGCCTGCGCCATCTGTGACGCTGCTCGACGTCCGCGACCTCCACACCCACCTGCACACCCGCTGGGGGCTGGTCCGGGCCGTCGACGGAGTGAGCTTCACGCTGGCCGAGGGCGAGACGCTGGGCCTCGTCGGCGAGTCGGGCTCGGGCAAGACGATGACGGCGCTGTCGGTGCTGCGCCTGCTGCCGCCGGAGACGGGCCGCATCGCCGGCGGACAGGTCCTGCTCGACGGCGACGATCTGCTCGGCAAGAGCGAGCGCGAGATGCGGAAGATCCGCGGCCGCCGGATCTCGATGATCCTGCAGGACCCGCAGACGTCGTTGAATCCCGTGTTCACGGCCGGCGCCCAGCTCGTGGAGGCGCTGCGCCTCCTGCCCGCGGCCGGCGGCCCCGGCCTGTGGCAACGGGCCGAGGACGCGCTGCGCCGGGTGCGGGTCTCGGCGCCCGCGCAGCGGCTGCGCGATTTCCCCCACCAGATGAGCGGCGGGATGAAGCAGCGGGTCGTCGGCGCCATCGCGCTGGCCGGGGAGCCACGCGTGCTGATCGCCGACGAGCCGACCACCGCGCTGGACGCCACGATCCAGCTCCAGTACCTGACGCTGCTGAAGGAGATCCAGGAGCGGACGCGGCTGGCCATGCTGTTCATCACCCACGACTTCGGGATCGTGGCGCGGATGTGTGACCGCGTCGCCGTCATGTACGCCGGACGCATCGTGGAGAGCGGCCCCGTGCGGGACATCTTCCGGGCGCCGCGGCATCCCTACACCCAGGCACTGATGGCCTCGGTGCCCCGCATGGACGCGGGCGTGGAGCGGCTGCCCTCCATCGACGGCCAGCCACCGGCGCTGCATCGATTGCCCGAGGGGTGTCGGTTCGCCCCCCGCTGCCGCTACACGGACGACCGCTGCCGCCGCGACTATCCGCCGACGTTTTCCGTCGGCCCGTCCCACGCGGCCGCCTGCTGGAGAGTGGAGCCATCGCCGCCGAGCCGCTGATTCGCGTCGAGGGGCTGAGCAAGCACTTTCCGGTCACCCGGGGGCTGCTCCTAGCGCGGACGACGGGGCAGGTGAAGGCCGTCGACGGAATCAACTTCACGATCGGGCCGCGGGAGACGGTCGGTCTCGTCGGCGAGTCCGGGTGCGGCAAGACGACGACGGTCCGGCTCCTGCTGCGCCTCGAGCAGCCGACGGCCGGGCGCGTCCTTCTCGACGGCCGCGACGTGCACGCACTCGAGGGCGACGCGCTGCGGGACTACCGGGCGCGGGTGCAGGCGGTGTTCCAGGATCCCTGGTCGTCGCTCAATCCCCGCCGCAGGGTCCGCCACACGATCGCCGAGGCCCTGCTCGTGAACCGCCGCGTCTCGTCGGCCCAGACGCGTGAGCGGGTCGGCGAGGTGCTCGACCAGGTGGGGCTGCCGGCCGAGGTGGGCGATCGCTATCCGCACGAGTTCAGCGGCGGCCAGCGCCAGCGCATCGCCCTGGCCAGCGCGCTGGCCTCCCGGCCCGAGCTGATCATCCTCGACGAGCCCGTCTCGGCCCTCGACGTCTCGATCCGCGCGCAGATCATGAACCTGCTCAAGGACCTGCAGGCGCGCCACGCGCTCGCCTACCTGCTCGTGGCCCACAACCTGGCCACCGTGCGTTACATCGCCCATCGCACGGCGGTCATGTACCTGGGGCAGATCGTGGAGTACGCCGCGACCGACGCGATGTACCGGACGCCGCTGCATCCCTACACGAAGGCGCTGTTCTCGGCGGCGCTGCCGGCCGATCCCGACGCCCGGCGTGAGGAGATCGTGCTGAGCGGCGAGGTGCCATCGCCGATCGACCCGCCGTCAGGATGTCGCTTCCACCCGCGCTGCCCCTCCGCCATGGAGCAGTGCGCGCGCGTGGCGCCGACGCTCAAGGCAGTGGCGCCGGACCACGAGGTGTCCTGCCACCTGTACTAGCGCGGACGATTCATGAACGCACCCGGATGGCCGAACGGGGCCCGCGGTCGGGCTCTCCGGGCGCGACCATGGCTCGCCTCTATCACGCGGGCGGGGTTCGCTCGGCCCCCCATCCCCCAAGGGGGTGGGGCGTGGGCTGCCGAGCGTGGGCGGCTCGCTTACCCCGCTGGCAGCGATCGCTCTCGGTTCGGCTCGCCCTGGTTCGCGCCCGGAGAGCCCGACCGCGGGCCCCGCTCGGCCATCCGGGTGCGTTCATGAATGATCCGGGCTAGCGCGGCAGGCTCCGGGATCAGCCGGCGGGGACCATCCGCGCGACCTGGGCGGCGCGCCACTCGGCGCGTGAGGCGAACCCGGGGCGGTTCCGGCAGATGCGCTCGGTCGTCTGCGTGATCGTCTCCACCGGCGCCTCGATGTCGAAGGGCTCGGCGAAGGGCTGGGGCGTGTGCCAAGGAGTATCGACGAAGAGCTCGACGCGATTGCCCTCGGGATCCGGGAAGTAGACCGACCACGCGTTGCCGTGGGTCACGATCCGGAATTCCTTGATCCCCGCCTGGCCGAGCCGCGCGTGGGCGGCCTTGAGGTCGGTGAGCGCCGGCAGCTTGAACGAGATCTGATTGACCACGTTGTAGTCGACGCCGGGCGGTCGGCCGGTGACCAGCACCATCTGGTGATGCTCGTCGGGATCGTGGGAGAGGAAGACCAGCGTGGGCCCGTCGTCGCGGAGCATCCCGCGGTCGGTGACGAGCAACCCGACTACGTGTGTGTAGAAGTCCTCCATGCGGGGGAGGTCGGTCACGTGGATGCCGAAGTGACTGAACGCGGCGGTGGTGGATGTCATCGTCACTGTCTCCTCGCGGGCGTGGTCTGGTGGGCGCATGATACCGGACAAGGGGGACCCCGTGGAGATCTCCAAGGTTCCGTTCGGCACCACCGACTGGGCGGCCGTCGAGCCGACCGTGCACCCGGGTGTGACTGGCACCGCCACCTGGCGGACCCACGAGTTCAACGGCATCCGCGTGCGCATGGTCGAGTACTCGCCGGGCTACCTGGCCGATCACTGGTGCAGCAAGGGCCACATCCTCCTGTGCCTTCAGGGCGAGCTGCACACCGAGCTGGCCGACGGCCGCACCTTCGTGCTCACTTCGGGCATGAGCTACCAGGTCGCCGACAATGCCGAGGCCCATCGCTCGCGGACGGTGGGAGGGGTGAGGCTCTTCGTCGTCGACTGAGTTGCTGATGCGACAAGCCGTCAGCCTGACCGCCACGGTCGTGGCCCTCTGGAGGGCCAGGGAATCCTCTCGTTCCGCGGCCGGTCGACTCTTCGAGGACGGTGGCGGTTCGTACGAGGTACATCGATGATGAAACTGTAGATTGCAGCCGTCGGTACCTCGCGTTGCTCGGCGCCGCCGCTGAATCTGACCGTCAGGCAGCGGTGTTGCGCAGCGAGGAGTGAACGGAGCCAAAGGAGGAGCGGCTATGAATCGTGTGGCGAGCTTTCTGGCGCTGTGTGTGCTGGCTGCCACAGCCTCAGCAGCGTGGGGCGGGGCCAAGGAGGAGGTTGCCTCCGCAACGGAGGAGTGGGCCACGCAGTTTAGTGCGGACACTCCTGACCCGCTCTTGGCCCTCTACGACAAGGAGGCCATCGTGTGGGGTACTCGATCCAAGACGCTCAGCCCAGATCAGGCGGCGATTCGTGAGTACTTTGCGACAGCGTTTCGGGTGCTGCCGGAGCGCAAGGTGTCTTTCGGAGAGCAGCGAATTCGGGTCTACGGGGACACGGCCATCAATACTGGCTATTGCACATTCTTGCTGGTCAACCGCGAAGGCAAGGCGACGACGGCTCCGGCTCGCTACAGCTTGGTCTACGTCAGACGCGATGGGAAGTGGCTGATCGTTGATCACCACTCATCCCCGATGCCGGCGCCGTGAGCGCCGGCACCTTCGGTGGCGACGGTTACACCGCCAGGTACGCCTGCCGCACCTCGCCGTCGGCCAGGAACTCCGCCATCGAGCCCTGGTAGCGCACCATGCCCTTCTCGAGGATGTAGACGCGGTCGCCGAGGTCGCTGACGAAGCGGACGTTCTGCTCGGCCAGCACGATCGTGAGGCCGCTCGCCCGGAGGCGGCCGAGCTGCTGGCGCAGCATCTCGACGACCAGCGGCGCCAGCCCCTCCGACGGCTCGTCGAGCAGGAGCACGTCGGGGTTGCCCATCAGCGTGCGGGCGATCGTGAGCATCTGTTGCTCGCCACCGCTGAGGGTGCCGCCGGGCTGGCGGCGCCGCTCGCGGAGGATCGGGAAGAGCTCGAAGACCCGGTCCGCGGTCCAGGGGCCGGCGGTGCCGTCGCCCCACGTGCGGCGCGCGACCTCGAGGTTCTCGTGCACGGTGAGGTTGGGAAAGACGCGCCGATCCTCCGGCACGAAGCCGATGCCGAGCCGGGCGACGCGGAAGGGCGGCAGGCCGGCGACGTCGCGGCCGCGCAGGGTGATCCGGCCCGCCTGCGGGGGCGTGAGCCCGATGATGCTGCGGACCGTCGTCGTCTTGCCGGCGCCGTTGCGGCCGAGGAGGCACACCACCTCGCCCGCCTCGACGGTGAGCGAGAGATCGAACAGGATGTGGCTGTCACCGTAGTACGTCTCGACGTGGCTGAGCTCGAGCAGTGCCATCAGGACGCGACCGGCTGGCCGAGGTACACGCGCTGCACCTCGGCGTTGGCGCGGACCTCGAGCGGCGGCCCCTCGGCCAGCACGGCGCCCTGGTGCAGGACGGTGATCCGGCGCGCCACCGCGAACACCACGTCCATGTCGTGCTCGGTGAACACGACGGTGAGGCCGGTGTCGGCGGCGATGCGCGCCACCAGCGCCATGATCTCGTGGCGCTCGCGCGGCGCCATCCCCGCCGTCGGCTCGTCGAGCAGCAGCAGGCGAGGGGCGCCGGCCAGCGCGATGGCCAGCTCCAGCCGGCGCTGATCGCCGTGGGCGAGGATCCCGCTCGGCTTGGTCGCCTGCTCGCGCAGCCCCACGCGCTCGAGGAGCGCCAGCGCCTCGTCGCGGTAGAGACGCCGCGCGGGCACGAAGAGGTTGAAGTGCCGCTGGTGGTGGCTGAGGAAGGCCGTCTGCACGTTCTCCAGCGCGGTCAGCCGGCGGAAGATGCTGGTGATCTGGAAGGTGCGCCCGAGGCCGCGCCGGCACAGCCGGTGCGGGGGCAGCCCGCTGACCTCCTCGCCCGCGAAGTAGATCTGGCCGGTGTCGTGCGCGAGCTCACCGCTGATGAGATTGAACAGCGTGGTCTTGCCGGCGCCGTTGGGGCCGATGATGGCGCGCAGGTCGCCGGGCGGCACGGCCAGGTCCACGCCGTCGACGGCCTGCAGGCCGCCGAAGCGCTTGCGCAGGCCGCAGGTTTGGAGGACTAGGCCTTGCCCGTTGGGCGAGCCCGCCATGGGCGGCCTCCCACGAGTCCCACGAAGCCGGACGGCAGGAGCACGACCACGACGATGACGATGGAGCCGAGGAAGAGCGGCCAGTATATCGGCCACTGCCGGCTGACGAGCCACTCCAGCAGCTTGAAGCCGAGCGCGCCGGCCACCGGCCCGAAGAACGACTGCACGCCGCCCAGCAGCGCCACCACGAGCGGCTCGAACGACTTGGTGAAGTAGGCGAAGTCGGGGAAGACGCTGCCGTTGTAGAACGCGAACAGCCCGCCGGCCACCCCCGAGAACGCCCCCGAGATGACGAAGGCCACGAGCTGGTGGCGGCGCACGTCGATGCCGATGAAGCGGGCCCGGCGCGGGTTCTCGCGCACCGACCTCAGCGCGTAGCCGAACGGCGAGTCGACGATGGCGCGCAGCGCGAACAGGCTCACGCCCACCACCGCCAGCGTGAAGTAGTAGAAGGCGGCCGGTGACTTGAGCCAGGCCGGGGGCCACACGTCGAGCAGCCCGTCGTCGCCGCCGGTGAGCGTCTTCCACTTGAAGATGACGGTGAAGACGATCTGGCCGAAGGCCAGCGAGAGCATCGCGAAGTAGGTGTGGCTGAGCCGCACGATGAAGAAGCCGAACAGCAGCGCGCCGGCCGCCGCCACCACCGGGGCTGCCGGCAGCGCCAGCAGCATGGGGAGGCCAAGGCGCTTGACCAGGAGCGCGGGCGCATAGGCGCCGAGGGCGAAGTAGGCGGCGTGGCCGAACGAGACCATGCCGCCGAAGCCCATCAGCAGATTGAAGGCGGTGGCGAAGAGGCCGACGATCGCGATCTCCGTCAGGAGCTGCAGGAAGAACGGCGGCAGCACCAGCGGCGCCACCACCAGTGCGACGACCACGAGCCCGAGCCAGCCGGCCGGCCGCATCGCGCTATTCCTCGGGGCGGCCGAGCAGCCCCCACGGCCGCACGATCAGCACGACGGCCATGAGGGCGAAGAGCAGCACGATCGACACGGCCGGGAAGATCAGGATGCCGAACGACTGCAGGAGGCCGACCAGCAGCGCGCTGATGAAGCTGCCCGCGAAGCTGCCCAGGCCGCCGATGACGACCACGACGAACGCGGTCGTCAGCACGTCGCCGTCCATGCCGAGCGCGACCGCCACCGTCGGCGCCGCCAGCGCGCCGCCGAAGCCGGCCAGCCAGCTGCCGAACATGAACACCTGCGTGTAGAGCGCGGCCACGTTGACGCCGAGGGCGCCCAGCATCTCCCGGTCGACGGTGGCGGCGCGGATGAGCATCCCCCACCGCGTGCGATAGAAGACGAGCCAGAGGGCCACCGCGACCGTCGGGGCCAGCGCCAGCACGAGCAGGTAGTAGGACGGGAAGGGCTGGCCGAAGATCTTCACCGAGCCGGCCAGCGCGTCCGGTCGCGACACGCTCTTGTTGTCGGGACCCCAGGCCAGCAGCACGAGGGTGCCGATGACCAGGATGAGGCCGAAGGTGAGGATGAGCTGCATGAGCGGATCGCGGTGGTAGATCAGCCGCAGCAGGCCGATCTCGATGACGCCGCCGAGGGCGGCGACGCCCAACGGCGCCAGCACCAGCGCCAGCCAGAACGCCCACGGCCGGTCGGGCAGGACCTCGACCAGCGTGACCATGATATAGGCGCCGACCATGTAGAAGCAGCCGTGGGCGAGGTTGACGATGCGGGTGACGCCGAAGATCAGCGACATCCCGACCGACACCAGGAACAGAAACATGCCCACGCTGAGGCCGCTCATCACCTGCACGGTGATGAGCGGCCCGTTCGTGATCCAGGGAAACAGCGTGGTGATGACTTACTTCTTCTTGTCGGCCGCGAGCGCGCGCAGCTTGGCGACCTCGTCGCAGCTCTTGATGACGTCCTTGCCGTGCGTCTCCTCGATGTCGCCCAGCACCGGCTTGCCCTGGGCGTTCATCTTGACCACGCCCGTCCACTGGGGCGGGATGGCCTGCTGGTCACAGCCGCGCATGACCACCTTGCCCCACGGGAACTCCATCTCGTAGCCTTCGCTCAGCGCCCCGATGACCTTGTCGGTCTCGGCGCTCTTGGCCCGCTTGATGGCCTCGGCGATGATGTAGGCGCTGGCGTAGCCCCACGACGCGCCCAGCGTGGGCTCCTTCTTGGCGCGCGCCTCGTACTTCTTCACCCACTCGGCCAGCTTGGGATGGCGCTTCTGCATCCCGTCGTCGTACCAGGCGAAGCCCGGCGTGAGCGCCCCGATCGGCGCCTCCTTGCCGAGCGGATCCAGCTCGTCCGGGTTGCCGACCGAGGCGCTGACGAACTTGACCTTCTCGAGCAGGCCGAACGGCCGTGCCTGCTTGACGAAGGCGATCTCCTGGGCGCCCCACACCGAGCTGAGGAACGCCTCCGCCCCGGACTGCAGGAGCGCGGTGACGTAGGAGCTGTGATCGGTCTCGCCCAGCTTCGGCCAGTTCTCCTGCATCACCTGAACGTCGGGCTTGAGCTGCCTGAGGTAGGCGATGAACTCGTCCCACACGTTGTGGCCGTACTCGTAGTCGGGCGAGATGTGCGCCCACTTCTTGTACGGCAGCGTGGCCGCCTTCTTGGCGAGCGCCCGCACGTACTGGTTGACGTTGTTGGTGGTGTGGGCGACGTACTTGTGGCCGTCGTCCCAGGTCAGCCGCGAGGTCTGGCAGTGGGTGGCGAAGTAGAGGGTCTTCACCTCCTTGGCGTAGGCCGAGATGGCCAGCCCGACGCCGCTCGAGATACAGCCGGCCAGGAAGTCGACCTTCTCCTGTCCGACCAGCTCGCGGGCGGCCTTCACCGCCTCGTCCGGCTTGAGCTTGTCGTCGCGGAAGATGAACTCGATCGGCCGGCCGAGCACGCCGCCGGCGTCGTTGATCTCCTTGGCCGCCATCAGCAGCCCTTCCTTGTAGGGGAAGGTGTAGACGGTGGCCAGGCCGCTGTAGGAGTTGATCTCGCCGATCCGGATCGGCTTGCCCTGGGCGGCGGCGGGCCCGACCACGGCGATCAGGGTCAGCAGAACGCTCAGCGTCGCGAATCCCGACGTTGCGTACCTCGCTCGTCTCCGCATGACCTGCCTCCCGCGCGGTTGCGCGCCGTTGCTCCGCAGTTGGGTCAGACACGAACGCCCTCGCGGCCGTCGAGCACGGCCGGCGAGGGCGTCGAAGGGTGGTCCGGGATCCCGATCCAGGCGCATCGCGCCTCCGTTTGGGGGTCGGACGGTCAGAGGTCGGGCCGACTCTGCCTGCGCCGCCGGGAGATTGTCAAGGCGCGTTTGCGGTGGGGTCCGGCGTGGGATGTCCAGCTTTTGAGGGTTGACGCATAATACCGGCCATGCAACCCCGTGAAGAGACGATCTCGGTCGGCGGCATCGACGTGCACACCTGGGTCGGCGGGCAGGGGACACCGCTGCTGGTGCTCCACGGCGCCGGCGGTAATCGTGGCTGGACGCGCTCGCTGGCGACGATCGCCGAGCGCTACACGGTCTGGGCGCCGACGCATCCCGGGTTCGGGACCTCGGGCGACGCGGAGTGGATGGAGGGCATCGACGATCTCGCCCGCTTCTATCTCTGGTTCATCGACGCCGCCCGGCTGGGTCGCCCGCACCTGCTCGGCCACTCGATCGGTGGGTGGACGGCGGCAGAGATGGCGGTGATGAGCCCGGGCGCGATCGACCGGCTCGTCCTGGTCGCGCCCGTCGGGCTCAAGCCGGAGGTCGGCGAGATCCTCGACGTCTTCTACTACACGCCGCTCCAGCTTCGCGAGCTCACGGTGCACGATCCCCAGACCATCCCCGAGTGGGAGGAGCTGTTCGCCAAGTCGCCGACGCCGGGCGAGCAGGAGATCGCGCTGCGCAACCGCGAGATGACGGCGCGGCTCACCTGGAAGCCCTACATGCACAACCCGCGGCTGGCCCACTTCCTGCCGCGCGTGAGCAACCCGGCGCTGATCGTGTGGGGGCGCGAGGATCGGATCGTGCCGGTCGTGTGCGGCGAGCAGTACCGGCGCCTGCTGCCCAATGCGACGCTGAAGGTCCTCGATCGATGTGGCCACCTGCCGCCCATCGAGCAGCCCGATGCGTACGCGCGCCTCGTGAGCGATTTCCTCGGAGGATCGATCCCGGCATGAAGCTCTACTACTTCAGCGAGATGCCGCACCACGAGTTCCCGGACGCGGAGGGCGACAAGTACCCGTCGCTGCGCCTCGAGCTGCCGAACCGCTTCTTCGATCGCGACAAGGCCGCGGCGAACTACCAGCGCTATCTGACCGAGTACGAGCTGGCCGACCGGGTGGGCTTCGACGGGCTCATGATCAACGAGCACCACTCGACCCCGTCGTGCGTGAACGTCGGCGCCAACATGACCGCGGCGATCCTGGCCCGCACGACGAAGCGGGCCAAGCTGCTGATCCTCGGCAACATCCTGCCGATCGAGGACAACCCGGTGCGCATGGCCGAGCAGATTGCCATGGCCGACCTGATCTCCGGCGGGCGCGTGCTGTCGGGCTTCGTGCGCGGCGTCGGCGTGGAGACGTGGTGGGCGAACACCAACCCCGTCCACAATCGCGAGCGCTTCGAGGAGTGCCACGACCTGATCCTCAAGTGCTGGACCGCGCCGGGCCCGTTCCGCTGGGAGGGGCGCCACTACCACTTCCGCCACGTGAACCCGTGGTGCCTGCCGCTGCAGAAGCCGCATCCGCCGATC
>JBGQLG010000125.1:0-15770 GCA_041499965.1 Methylomirabilia bacterium | reverse complement strand
CTCGGCCCGACCGGTCACCATGATCACGGGGATCGCGCGCGTCTCGGGCTCCTGCTTGAGGCGGCGACAGACCTCCCAGCCGTTGAGGTGCGGGACCATGATGTCGAGCAGCACAACGTCGGGGCGGCTCTCGCGCGCCTGCTTCACCGCGTCGGTCCCGCTGGCGGTGACGACGACGTCGTAACCTTCCTTGCCGAGGTTGTAGCGGATGAGCTCCGCCACGTCCCGTTCGTCCTCCACGACCAGCACACGGCCGAGTGTGCGCGTCAACGATACCGTCTTCATCGCTCGCGAGTGTCGGTCCCAGGGGTTACGGGACGATGACGCCGCCGTAAACGTTGGGCGACACCGCCCGATTGACAGGTGACGGGTTGCGGAAAACCCGCCGGCTGCTCAAAAAGGTCCAGATGCGAGGCGGCGCGAGCACCGAAGCGAGGCGTACTCCGAGTACGCCGCAGCGAGGAGCGCAGCGCCAACGAAGCAGATGGGCCTTTTTCAGCAGCCGGCGAGCGAGGGAGCGGCGAGCACGTCGCTGAGGGCTTGGGCGTGACTCGTGGGGTTGCCGGCCAGGAAGCCGATGGGGGCGCCGGCCAGGTGGGCGGCCGTCGCCGGGAACAGCGGCCTGCCGTCGGCCGCGGTGAGCACGCCGCCGGCCTCCAGCAGCACCGGGGCGGCGCCGGCGATGTCCCACAGCGAGGCGCGATGATCGTGCACGAGGTCGAGCGCCCCGAGGGCGACGTAGCACAGGTGCAACGCCGTCGAGCCGAAGCGTCGCAACCGGTAGCGCCGCAGCCACTCGTCGACGAACGGCGGCACGCCGTCCTCGAGCGGCGTGCGGATCGAGAAGAGCGAGCTGCGCGACAGCGGCGCCGCGCGCGTCCGCAGCGGCCGCTCGTTGAGCCAGGCGCCGCGCCCGGCGCTGGCCGTGAACAGCCACCGCGTGATGGGATCGTAGACCGCCCCGGCGAAAGGCTGGCGGTGGCGCAACACGCCGATCGATACCGAGAAGCCCGGCAATCCGCGCCCGAAGTTGTTGGTGCCGTCGATGGGATCGAGGACCCACGAATACAGCGCCTCGTCCCGGCCGTCGGGCGCCTCGCCCTCCTCCCCCACCACGGCGTCGTCGGGGAAGGCCCGGGCGATCTCCGTGGCCACCTGCTCCTGGATGGCGACGTCGGCGTCGGTGACCATCGAGCCGTCAGGCTTCCAGGAGACCTGCGCACGGTGGAAGTACTCGAGGGCCAGCCGGCCACCGCGCACGGCCAGGTCGGCGGCGAGGCGCTCGCGCAGGCCGGTGCCGATGCGCTCGTCGGCGCTCATGCTCGGCGGTCGACGCCGGGGGCTACCGCCCACGGCTGGGGCCCGAAGTATCGCTCGAGGAGCGGTGCATACTCGATCAGGGGCGGGTCTCCAGGGCGAGCTGCTCCTCGGGCGCCAGCCGCGCACCCTGGGCCGCGTAGGAGCGCTGCGAGACGGCGGAGAGCTGGGCCACGTAGCGGGCGTCGATCGTGCAGAGATAGCGCTTGGCGATCACGTGATGCTCGATCAGCCAAGCCACGCGCGGCGGCACGAACGCCCGCACGAGCGCGGCGCCACCACCGCTGCCGTGATGGCGCTCGGGCCGATCCTCGGGGCAGTCGACGAGGTGACCGACGTCGTGCAGCAGGGCCGCCACCACCACCTCGTCATCGGCGTGGTCACGATGCGCCAGCGCCGCGCACTGCCACGCGTGCCCGAGCTGCGTCACCGATTCACCGTACGCGCGCTGTCCCGCCCCGGCAAAGAGGCCGACAAGGTCCAGCGCCGCCACGCCGCTCACCGGATGAGCGCTCCGGCTCGCCAGCGCGCCGGCACCTCGTCGAGGGCCACGGCACGGCCGTGAAACACCAGCAGCCCCTCGCGGAGCACGAGCAGGCGATCGGCGAAGGGCCGGGCGGCCGCGCGGTCGGCCACCCTGACAACGACGGCGAGCCGGTCGGTGTGAGCGAGCAGTCGCAGCAGCGCCAGGAGGCCACCGACGTCGCCCGGAGACACCGCCGTGTCCGGATCGCGGACGATCAAGTTCCGCGGCCGCCGGACCAGCGCGCGGGCGATCAGCAATCGCACCCGGTCGAAGGCGGAGAGCGCGGCCACCGGTTCGTCGGCGCGCACCCGCAGTCCGACCCGCTCGAGCGCGGCCAGCACCGCCTCGCGCTCACGCCGCCGCGGTAGCCGTAGCAGTCGCCCGAGAGCTCGGGGGCCGGGGACCGGGGCCAGCGCGTTCCAGAAGAGCGACCGTCGCTCGACGAGCCCCGTGCCCGGGTCCACCGCGCCGGACAGGCGGCGGACGCGGCCGGCCGCCCCCGCCATCACGGGCACACGGTTCACCCACACGCGCCCTTCCGCGGGCACCCGCCGGCCGACGATGGCGTCGAGCAGCGCGCGCCGCTCCTCGTCGTCGTCGGACACGACCACCGTGAGCTCACCCGCCTCGAGGGTCGCGCACACCCGGTGGAGCAGCCAGCCGCCCTCGTCGCGCGGCAGCCCGACTCCCAGCAGCTCGATCACGTCACACCCCGCATGGGCGCGATGGTCGCTCACGAGGCGTTACCGGATGATGACGGAACCGTGACATCTGCCCATCTTGCCGCTCAGGCGACGCGCACCACGGCCGCGCCGAGCAGCACCAAGAGGTTGCGGCGCAGCGGCGAGGCGTGGGGCGGCAGCTGGGGAATCGGTCCGCCGCCGAGGTCGACCAGCGCGCCGGCGGTGGCGCTCATGCGAAGGCGGCGGCGGGCGCCGCCCCGGCCGTCGCGAGCGGCGCCGGGTACTCGCCGAAGATGTCCACCCGCATCGCGTCGGTCAGCTCGGCGGGCGGTCCGTGGAACACGAGCCCGCCGGCGCGGAGCCCGAGGACCCGGTCGGCGTGGCCGCGCGCGTAGGTCGAGGGCCCGCTTGCTGCGAACGTTCTTGGCGGCGCGATCCAGGCGGATGACCGGCGACACGATCGATCTCATGACGGCGCCACCGTAGACGGCTTGCGTGGCGCCTCCGTGACGGCGTCGTGCAGGTTGCGCGACGCGCACGGCGCCGCGGCTCAGTCCGGCATCGCCCACGCCGTCGCCGATGCGAGGAGGTGCTCGTCGGTGAGCGAGGCCATCATGAGGTCGGCGGTCGCCACGTTGCTGGCCAGCGGCACGTTGTGGACGTTGCACACGCGCAGCAGCGCCCGGACGTCCGGCTCGTGCGGCTGGGCGCCGAGCGGATCGACGAAGAAGAAGACCGCGTCCACGCCGCGGGTGGCCACCAGCGCGGCGATCTGCGCGTCGCCGCCCTCGGGACCGCTCAGCAGCCACCGCACCGTCAAGCCGACCGTGTCCTGCAGGAGCCGGGCGGTGTGGCGGGTGGCGACCAGATGGAACCGCGCGAGCGACTCACGATTGAAGGTCGCCCAGGCGACCAGATCGGCCTTCTTGTTGTCGTGCGCGATCACGGCGATGGTCGGCATACGCACCTCCCTCGCGCCGCAGTGTCGGTGGGCGACGTTGCGCAGGCGCGACGCCGGCATCAAGTATTCGTGACGGCGAGACAGGAGCCGCGGAAAGGACGAGCCGCCGGCACCCGCGGACGAGACGACATCAGGCTCCCACCGCCGGCATCGGCAGCGACATCTGGATGCCGCCGCCGCTCCCGGCCTCGGGCAGGAGCACGCGGACGGTGGTGCCGCGCCCCTCCTCGCTGTCGATGGCCAGGTCGCCGCCGTGGGCCAGCACGAGGTGCTTGACGATCGCCAGCCCCAGGCCGGTGCCGCCCAGCTCGCGCGAGCGCGCCTTGTCGACCCGGTAGAAGCGCTCGGTGATGCGGGGCAGGTCGGCCCGCGGGATGCCGACGCCGGTGTCGCTCACGCTCAGCTCGAGGCGCCCGTCGGCGGTCGGCCGCGCCCGCACGGTCACCGCGCCGCCGGCGGGCGTGTACTTCACCGCGTTGTCGACCAGGTTGATGAGGATCTGGGCGACGCGATCGTGATCAGCCAGCACGACCGTGGCCTCGCTCACCTCGGCGTGCAGTGCGACGCCACCGTCGCGGGCCTTGGCGGCCACCAGCTCCAGCACGGAGTCGACGAGCGGGCGCAGCGGCGTCGGCGCCAGCCGCAGGGAGACCTTGCCCAGCTCGATGTTGGACAGGTCGGTCAGGTCGTTGAGCAGCCGGCCGAGCCGCTCGGTGTGGCGGAAGGCGATCTCGACGAAGCGGCGCGCGTGCTCGGGCTCGTCCAGCGCCCCGCCCAGCAGCGTCTCCAGATAGCCCTGGATCGCCGTCAGCGGCGTGCGCAGCTCGTGCGACACGTTGGCGATGAACTCGGTGCGCACGTGCTCGAGCCGGCGCAGCTCGGTCACGTCGTCCACGACCAGCACCAGGCCCGGCTCCTCGCCGGCCAGCTGCAGCGGCACCGCGGTGACACGCAGCGTGCGGTCCACCGGCTGGACGAGGCGCACCTCGTGCCGGAACACGCCGCCGGCGGTGCGGCTACCGCGGAAGATCTCGTGCAGGTCGGCGTTGCGGATGACCTCCAGGAAGGGCTTGCCCTCGCCCCGCCCGCGGCCCACGCCGAACATCGCCCGAGCCCGCTCGTTCATGAGCAGGATGCTCTCCTGCCCGTCGACGGCGATGACGCCCTCCACCATGCCGTCGAGGATCGCGGTGACCTTGGCGCGCTCGGCCTCGAGGTTGGCGATCTGCTCGCGCAGGCGCAGCACCATGACGTTGAGCGCGTGGCCCAGCGCGCCCAGCTCGTCCGTCGAGCGCACCGGCGCCCGGACGGCGAACTGCCCCTCGCTCATCTGCCGCGCGATGGCCTGCATCTCGATCACCGGACGCGTCACCCGCCCCGCCACGAAGACGCCGATCCCGAAGGCGACCGCCAGGGCCACCAGCCCGCCGGCCAGCATCACCCGGTTGATCTGGTCGTACGAGGAGGTGATCGCGGACAGCGGCAGCGCCAGCCGCAGGACGCCCACCGTCCGGTCGCCGTCGCGCACGGGCAGCGCCACGTACAGGAGCGGGGCGTGGACCGACGCGCTCGTGCGCAGGTGGCGGCCCACCCCGCCCTCGAGGGCGGTCCGCACCTCCGGTCGGTCGTGATGGTTCTCCAGACGGCCGAGGTCGGCGGACGCCACCTCGGAGTCGGCCAGCACGAGGCCGTCGGGCGCGATCAGTGTCACCCGGGACCCGGTCGGGCGCGCCGCGCGACGGACGAAGGCGTCGGAGGCAGCGGGTTCGGCGCCGTGGGTGAGCAGGCCCCGCGCCTCGTCGTGCAGCAGCCCGCCGGCGGTGACCAGTCGAGCCTCCAGCGAGGCCACCGCGAACCGGTCGAGCGCGCGGCCCAGGTACAGCCCGGCCGCCAGCACGCTGATCGCGACGAAGCCGACCAGGGTCAGCGTGAGCTTGACGGCGATGCGGCCACTGACGAGCCGGGTGAGGCGCCCGAGCATCGCGGCCATCATAGCGCCCGCCGTCCCTCAGTGCGTCGGCGTGCGCGGGGCGGCGCGTCGGGCGAGGGTGCTACGGACCGATGCGCTCGTCGGCGGGAGGGCGAATGCCGGCCGGCACCGTCTCGGTCACGCCGGTCGCCGGGTTGCGGACCATGAGCGACGGCACGTACACGTCGCGAGCGTCCAGGCGCCGCTCCCAGTGGGCGGGCACCAACACCGTCCCCTCGCCCGGCACGCGCACGATCCGGGCCGGGACCCAGATCGCGGTGTCACGGCCACCCGCCATCGAGGGTGTCGACGGCACGCCGCGCATGGACGTGGCGTTCATCTGGTTGACCGCCTGCGAGGTGGTGGTGGGCCCGAGTGGCACCATCATGGCGCCGCCGAGGAGGCAGCCGACACCGGCGCGGACGAGCCGGGAGAGCGAATCGCGCCGACGATGATGCATCACCGTCGAGTCTACACCTCGCAAGTGCAGGCGGTCGCGCTCGCCTCACCCCGTCTCGAAGCGGTATCCCACGCCCTTGATGGTCGCGATCCGACGCTCCTCGGCGCCCAGCTTGGCGCGGAGCCGACGGATGTGGACGTCGACCGTGCGCGACTCGATCTCGTCGGCACGGGCGTAGCCCCACACGCGGTTCAGCAAGTGCTCGCGCGAGAGCACCCGGCCCGCCGCCTCCAGGAGCGCGTGGAGCAGGTCGAACTCCTTGGGTGTCAGCCCGACGGGCCGGCCGCCGACGGTGACCAGGTGCCGGGCGGTGTCCAGGCTGACGGTGCCGGCGGCCAGCGGCCGCGAGGTCTCGCCCGGACGCGCGCGGCGCAGCACCGCCCGCACGCGCGCCACCAGCTCCTTGGGTGAGAACGGCTTGGCGACGTAGTCGTCGGCGCCCATCTCGAGGCCCACGATCCGATCGACCTCGTCGCTCTTCGCCGTCAGCATGATGATCGGCACGCCCGCCGTGGAGGGATCAGTGCGCAGCCGGCGGCACACCTCGAGGCCGTTCATCTCGGGCAGCATCAGATCGAGCACGACGAGATCGGGCGCCGCCGTCCGGATGCTGGCCAATGCCTCGGCACCGGTGGCGGCGGTGCGACAGCGGAAGCCGTCGCGCGTGAGGTGGTGGACGACGAGGTTGCGGATGTCCGGCTCGTCCTCGACGACCAGGACGTCGGCCGGCACGCGTCAGCGGCCGATCAGGCGACGGCCAGCCGCAGCAGGAGCCAGGTGGCGGCGGCGACCAGGGCCGAGGCGGGAATGGTCAGGATCCACGCCCACAGGATACGACCCGCCACGCCCCACCGCACCGCCGAGAAGCGCTGGATGGCGCCCACGCCCATGATGGCGCCGGCGATCGTCTGGGTCGTCGATACCGGGATGCCGGCCAGCGCGGTGCCGATGAGCGTGACGGCGCCGGCGGTCTCCGCCGAGAACCCGCCGACCGGGCGCAGCTTGGTGATGCGCATGCCCATCGTCCGCACGATGCGCCAGCCGCCGGCCATCGTCCCCAGCGCCAGCGAGGCGTGGGCCGCCATCACCACCCAGAATGGCACGTAGAAGGTGCCGACCAGGTGGCCGGTGCTGAACAGCAGGACGGCGATGATGCCCATCGTCTTCTGGGCGTCGTTGGTGCCGTGGCCAAGGCTGTAGGCGGCGGCCGACAGCAGCTGGCCGCGACGGAAGACGCGATCGACGCGCCCGGGGGTCTGGCGGCGGAAGACCCACATGGTCAGCAACATCATCAGGAAGCCGACGACGAACCCGATGAGCGGGGCCAGCACCATGAACACGCCGATCTTGACGAGCCCGCTGGCCACCAGGGAGCCGAAGCCGGCCTTGACCACGGCGGCGCCGGCGAAGCCGCCGATCAGCGCGTGCGACGACGAGGTGGGCAGCCCCCACCACCACGTGACGAGGTCCCAGACGATGGCGCCGACCAGGCCGGCCAGGATCACCCACTGGTCGACGATGTCGGCGTGGACCACGCCCTTGCCCACCGTGGTGGCCACGTGCACGCCGAAGCCAAAGGCGGCCACGAAGTTGAAGAACGCGGCCCACACCACGGCCTGCAGCGGCGTCAGCACCCGCGTGGACACGACGGTGGCGATCGAGTTGGCCGCGTCGTGGAAGCCGTTGATGAAGTCGAAGATCAGGGCGACGAGAACGATGAGGACGACGATCGAGAGCACGGTGACCGATCAGGCCATCTTCAGGATGATCCCCTCGATCACGTTCACCACGTCCTCACACCGGTCGGTGACCGTCTCCATCGTCTCGTAGATCTCCTTCCACTTGATCACCTCGATGGGGTCGCCCTGCTCCTCGAAGAGCGCGGCCAGGCTTTCGCGCAGGAGCTGGTCGGCGCTATTCTCGAGCCGGTTGACCTCCACCGCGTGCTCGTGGAAGCCGGGGTCCATGGTGCGCAGGCACTTGATGGCCCGCTCCATGGCGTGGGTCTGCTGCACGATCACCTCGGACATGGCCCGGGCCGCCGAGGTCGGCTCCTTGATGCGGTAGACGACGAGCCGCTCGGCGGCCGCCTCGATGTAGTCGAGCACGTCGTCCAGGCGGGTGGCGAGGTCGTGGATGTCCTCGCGATCGATCGGCGTGATGAACGTGGTGTTCAGCCGCTTGACGACCTCGTGGGTGACCTGGTCGCCCTGGTGCTCGACTTCCTTGATCGCGTGGGCCTTGGCCCGGGCGTCCGCGAAGTTGTGCACCATCTCGCGCAGCAACTGGGCGGCATGAATGATGTAACCGGCCTGCTGCTCGAACAGGTCGAAGAACAGCACCTCGCGCGGGATGAGCCGGAACATCTCGAAGGGGAGTGTAACGGAAACGTCACAAGAGCGCCAGCGCGGCGCGGGCCCGGCCGCGTCAGAATTTGCGCAGCCCGAGCGGGGGCAGCCCGAGCAACCGGCGCCGGGCCAGCGCCCAGATCGACGCCAGCGCGTCGGCGAGGGCGGGCGCGTCGGCGGCCAGGCAGCGCACCAGCGCGCCCCGCCTCGGCAACCGCGCGGCCCCCGCGATGGCGCCGGGGACAGGCGCGAGCGCGGCCGGCAGGTCGGCGACGAAGTCGTCGAGCCCGGCCTCGCCGAGCACGACCACGCTCGCGAAGTACGGCCGGCCCTCGGCGAGACCGAGACCCGTCCAGCCCGGTCCGCCGGACAGCACGAAACGATCGTGGAACACCAGGCCGCCGGCGTCGCGGACGGTGAGGGCGCTGTCGAGCCGCGCGAACTGCCAGGCCTCGCCGCGGGCCACCCGCCCGGCCGCGAACGCGTCGATCGCGATCAGCCTTGCCCCGGGGCCGGCTTCGACCGTGAGCGACTGGCGCAGCGCCGCACCGGCCGAGGGAATCGTGTGGTCGGGCACCCACTCGGCGACGGCGCCCGGCGCCAGGACCAGACGGGTGCGCTGCTCGGCGACGGCGCCGGCGGTGCGATAGATGCGCGTGGCCGACGGTGTGGTCAGGCAGGCGTGGGCGCCCGCGCCCACGTCGATCTCGATCGCGAGGCGGTCGCCCCCGACGACACCGCCGGTCGGGTTCAGCAGCGAGACGACGCAGGCCGCGTCGTCGAGCGCGACGGGGGCCAGGACTTGCAGGGGCAGCGTGAAGCGGCAGGCGGCCAGCACGGTCGCCGGCCCGCGTCGCTCGAAGCCCAGGCTCAGGGCACCGTCGCGCCCGACGCGGGAGGCGACGGTCACGCCGGGGTCAGCAGCAGCTCGTGGCGGAGCCAGTCGACGATCGCGTCCACACCGATGCCGGTCTTCAGATTCGTGAACACGAAGGGCCGGCCGCCGCGCTGCCGGCGCGCGTCGCGCTCCATCACGACCAGGTCGGCGCCGACGTGGGGTGCCAGATCGATCTTGTTGATGACGAGCAGGTCCGAGCGCACGATCCCCGGCCCCCCCTTGCGCGGGATCTTCTCGCCCTCGGCGACGTCGATCACGTAGATGGTCGCGTCGACCAGCTCGGGGCTGAACGTCGCGGCCAGGTTGTCGCCGCCGCTCTCGATCAGCAGGAGGTCCAGGCCGGGGAAGGCTCGGGTCAGCGCGTGAACAGCCTCGAGGTTCACCGAGGCGTCTTCCCTGATCGCCGTGTGCGGACAGCCGCCGGTCTCCACCCCCACCACGCGCTCCGGCGGCAGGACGCCGCGCCGCACGAGGAACTCGGCGTCCTCCTTCGTGTAGATGTCGTTGGTGATCACCGCCATGTCGAGCGTGTCACGCAGGCGCAGGCACAGCGCCTCCGTCAGCGCGGTCTTGCCCGAGCCCACCGGACCGCCGATGCCGACCTTGAGCGGGCGCGGGATCTCCGTGCTCACGAGCGGAACAGCCTGGCCTCGAGCGCGGCGTGACGAAGGCCGGCCAGCTCCAGCCCGGGGTTGAACGACCACATGTCGTCGGCCGTCGACGCGGCCGCCGCGGTCGCCAGCCGCGCGATCCGCGGACGCATCGCCGCCAGCACGCGCTGTCCGTCGACCTGGCCGAGCGCGATCAGTCGCAGCCCGGCGCCGAGCAGCAGCGCTGCCGTCGAGTGCAGGTACGCGCCCGCCACGACCTCCGGCTCGGCGCCGGCCCGGCCGAGCGCCGCACCGAACACCGACGCGTGGTGGCCGGGCGTGAGACCGTCGTCGACGGCGCGGGCGAGATCGGCGATGAAGGGATCGGGACCGAGGGCCGCCGCCACGCGCAGTGTCTGGCGACCCATCTGGCGGCTGGCCGCCCGCGTCTCCGGCACGGCCTTCATCGCCTCCAACTGCTCGTCCAGGGCCACCCAGCCGGTCACGTCGCGGGCGGCGGCGAGCCGCGCGGCCGTCGCCGCCGCCACCGCGTCGCACGGGCCCGCCGAGCCTTCCAGGTGAGCGGTCACGAACGCCTCCAGTCCCGCGCGGTCGCGCACCGCGCCCTCCTGCGCGTACGTCTCCAGCCCGAACGAGTGGGCGAAGCCGCCCGCCGGGAACAGCCCGTCCGCGAACTGCAGCACCGCCAGCCACGCGTCAGTCATGGCGGTGCCCGAACCCCAGCGGTACGAAGGCCGCCCGCGTCCGCTCGAAGCCGACGCCCAGCCGCCGCATCAGCTGCTCCATCGCCGGATCGTCCGGCACCAGCACTCGCTCTGCGTCCACCGCCAGCGTGAAGTGCCGATTCCCCACCTCGAACGCAATTCTCACCGCCTCCTCCCACGACCGCGGCACCACTACCAGCACCGCCTCCGCCGCGGCCTCGACGACGACATAGAAATCCCCCCCGACGTGCAACACCTGCCCCGCCCCCAGCACACTCCCCGTCGGCAACGCCAACGCCAGTTCCCGCCCCCCCCGAGTCACCACCCGCCGCCGCCCCCACCTCCGCTCCTCCGCCGTCATCACCACCACATCCCGCTCCAAGCCAACCAGCTCGCCCTCCCGCACCTGCGGCCGCCACTCCGTCACCACCGTGAGCCCCGCAATCACGCCGCTGCCCCTCGCGCTTCCCGCACCCGACTCCCTGCCCGCCCCGCTGTTGGCCGAGGCGTATGCCTCATACGCCGCAGGCCTGCGCCCCCCGAAGCCGGCCGAGGCGTACGCCTCGTACGCCGCAGGCCTGCGCGCGCCGTCACCACACCGGTGCTCGAAGCCGCCAACCGAACGGTGAATGTTAGATAGATCAGGGCGATCACAACCGGCCAGATGCTAGGCGGCGCGAGCACCGAAGCGAGGCGTACTCCGAGTACGCCGCAGCGAGGCGCGCAGCGCCAACGACGCAGATGGCCGGTTTTCATCGCCCGTTCAAAATAAGAAGTACCGCTGGGCCATGGGAAGCACGCTCGCCGGCTCACACGTCAACACAACCCCGTCCGCCCGCACCGTATACGTCTCCGGATCCACCTCGATCCTCGGCAGGGCATCGTTGTGCACCATGTCCCGCTTGCTGAGCCCGCGGCAGCGCCCCACCGCCACCGCCTGCCGCGCCAGCCCCAGCCGGCGCGGCACGTCGGCGGCCAGCGCCGCCGCCGAGACAAACGTGACCGACGTGCTGGCCCGGGCCCGGCCGAGCGCGCCGAACATCGGCCGATAGAGCACGGGCTGCGGCGTGGGGATCGAGGCGTTGGGATCGCCCATGGCCGCCCACGCGATGAGGCCGCCCTTGACGATCAGCTCCGGCTTCACGCCGAAGAAGGCGGGCTTCCACACCACGAGGTCGGCGAGCTTGCCGACCTCGATCGAGCCGACGTGCTCGGCCAGGCCGTGGGCGATGGCCGGGTTGATCGTGTACTTCGCCACGTAGCGCTTCACCCGGCGGTTGTCGTCGCCGGGCGTCTCGCCGGGCAGCGCGCCCCGCTGCTTCTTCATCTTGTCGGCCGTCTGCCAGGTGCGGATGATGACCTCGCCGATCCGCCCCATCGCCTGCGAGTCGGAGGACATCATGCTGATGGCGCCGAGGTCGTGCAGCACGTCCTCGGCCGCGATCGTCTCGGCGCGGATGCGCGACTCGGCGAACGCCAGGTCCTCGGGGATCGCCGCGTTCAGGTGATGGCAGACCATCAGCATGTCGAGGTGCTCGTCCATCGTGTTCACGGTGAACGGCATCGTCGGGTTCGTGGAGGACGGCAGGCAGTTGGGCTCGCCGACCACGCGCAGGATGTCGGGGGCGTGGCCGCCGCCGGCACCCTCGGTGTGATAGGTGTGGATCGTCCGTCCCTTGAAGGCCCGGATGGAGTCCTCGACGAAGCCCGCCTCGTTGAGCGTGTCGGTGTGGATCGCCACCTGGACGTCGTACTCCTCGGCCACCGACAGCGCGCAGTCGATCGCCGCCGGCGTCGTCCCCCAGTCCTCGTGCAGCTTGAGGCCGATCACCCCGGCGGCGATCTGCTCGCGCAGCGGATCGGGCGCCGAGGCATTGCCCTTGCCCAGAAACCCGAGGTTGACGGGAAACGCCTCGGCGGCCTCCAGCATCCGGTGGATGTTCCACTCGCCCGGCGTGCAGGTCGTGGCCGCGGTGCCGGTGGCGGGGCCGGTGCCGCCGCCGACCAGCGTCGTGAGGCCGGCGCTGATCGCCTCCGTCACGACCTGCGGGCAGATGAAATGGATGTGGCTGTCGAGGCCACCCGCCGTGACGATCTTGCCCTCGCCCGCGATGACCTCCGTCGCGGCGCCGATCACCATGCCCGGGGTGACGCCCGCCATCAGATCGGGGTTGCCGGCCTTGCCCACGGCGACGATGCGGCCGTCGCGGATGCCGACGTCGGCCTTCACGATGCCCCAGTGGTCGACGATGATCGCGTTGGTGACCACGGTGTCGAGCACCTGCTCGGCCCGGGTGGCCCGCGCCGACTGCCCCATGCCGTCGCGGATGACCTTGCCGCCGCCGAACTTTGCCTCCTCCCCCGGCATCGTGAGGTCGCGCTCGATGCGGATGAGCAGATCGGTGTCGGCCAGGCGCACGCGGTCCCCGGTGGTCGGGCCGTAGAGGTCGGCGTACTGTCGCCGCGGGATCCGCAGGCTCATGACTGCTGCCACACGGCCAGCCTGGCCAGGGCCTGCTCGCGCGTGCCGCCCTGGGTGAGGGCGTTGAGCCCGAACATCCGCCGGGCGCCGGCCATCTCCACCAGCGTCACCCGCTTCTCGTCGCCGGGCTCGAAGCGCACCGCGGTGCCGGCGGGGATGTTCAGACGCATCCCGAAGGCCGGGGCCCGGTCGAAGCGCAAGGCGCGGTTGGCCTCGAAGAAGTGGAAGTGCGAGCCGACCTGGATCGGCCGATCCGCCGTGTTGGCCACCGTCAGCTCGACCGTGCGCCGGCCCTCGTTGGCGATGATGTCTCCGTCTGCGAGAAAATACTCCCCAGGAATCACGAGGTTCCTCCATCCGTGGTGAGGAGCAGCTTGTAGTAGAACGCGGTCGGGTGCAGCGCGCCGCCGGCACTCCGGGCGAAGCGGGGGATCTCGCCCACCCGCCGCCAGCCCACCGAGACATACAGCCGCTCGGAGGGGTCTCCGGCCCGTGTGTCGAGGATCAGCGTCGACCGACCCAGGCGGCGCGCCTGGTCCTCGGCGCCCAGCATCAACGCCCGGCCGACGCCCTGGCGGCGGGCCGTGCGCAGGACCATCACCTTGGCCACCTCCGCGCGGTGGCGGCCGTTCTCGCGCATGGCCAGCTCGAGCTGGGCGCTCCCCACGATGGTCCCGGCGCCGTCGCGCGCCGCCAGCAACACGCGCCAGCCTGCTTCGAGGTCGGCGAACACGCCGTGCCAGTAGGTGGCCGCCGTCGCCGGCAGCAGCGGCGGCAGGAAGCCCAGCGACGCGCCGGAGTCGACGGCGTCCCACAGCAGGGCGGCCAGCGCCGGCCCGGCGGCGCGCGCCGCGGCGGGCGCCAGGGCGTCGACGGGCACGCCCATGGCGTCAGCGGATGGGCCGGTGGACGGTGACGAGCTTGGTGCCGTCGGGAAAGGTGCCCTCGACCTGCACCTCGTCGATCATCTCGGGCACGCCTTCCATGACGTCCTCGCGCCGGAGGATCCCGAGGCCGAACGCCATCAGGTCGGACACGCTGCGCCCGTCGCGGATGCCCTCGAGGATCTCGGCGGTGAGGATCGCCAGGGCCTCGGGATGGTTCAGCTTCAAGCCTCGGGCCCGGCGCCGGCGCGCCAGCTCGGCGGCGGTGAAGATGAGCAACTTCTCCTGCTCGCGAGGCGTGAGGTGCATGCGTTCAGCCGTGCGGCCGGGCGTAGGCTACGCGAGACGCGTTCATACGGCAAGGTGGTGGCGCACGGTCTCCAGGCGGAGCTGGGCGGTGGGGCCGCCGGCCACCACGGCGCCCTTGGCCATGATCACGTAGGCGTCGGCCAGCCGCTCGGCGAAGTCGAGGTACTGCTCGACGAGCAGCACGGCCAGCCCCATCTCGGTGCGAATGCGGCGGATCGCCTCCTCGATCTCCAGCACGATCGAGGGCTGGATGCCCTCGGTCGGCTCGTCGAGCATCAGGAGCTTGGGTCGCGTGAGCAGCGCGCGGCCGATGGCCAGCATCTGCTGCTCGCCGCCCGAGAGCACGCCACCTTTTCGGGCGAGCAGCCGCTTCAAGGTCGGGAACAGCGCCAGCGCCTCGTCGAGATCGCGGGCTCGCCCGCAGCCGAGCAGCGACATGCGGAGGTTCTCCTCGACGGTGAGATGCGGAAAGATCTCGCGGCCCTGCGGCACGTACCCGACGCCGGCCCGGGCGCGGCGATCCGGCGACCAGCGCGTGACGTCGACGCCGTCGAGCAGGATGCGGCCGCCGCGGGCCGGCAGCAGGCCCATGATCGTCTTGAGCAGCGTCGTCTTGCCGACGCCGTTGCGCCCCATGAGGCACATGACCTGCCCCGACGACACGGACAGGCCGACGCTCCACAGGATCTGCGAGCCTCCGTAGCCGGCCTCGAGCGCCTCGACGGTCAGCATCGCTCAGTGCGCCGCCTCGGCGGCGTCCCGGGTGGGCCGGCCGCTCTGCCCGAGGTAGACCTCGAGCACGCGCGGGTCCTGCTGCACCTGCTCGACCGGCCCCTCGCAGAGCACCGTGCCCTGGTGGAGTACCGTCACCGTGCGGGCGATCTGGCGGACGAACGCCATGTCGTGCTCGATGACCAGCACCGAGCGCTCGGCGGCGATCGACAGCAGCAGCTCACCCGTGCGGCTCGTCTCCTCGTCGGTCAGGCCGGCCACCGGCTCGTCGACCAGCAGCAGCTCGGGGTCCTGAGCCATGACCATACCGATCTCCAGCCACTGCTTCTCGCCGTGCGACAGCGCGCCGGCCGACGCCCCAGCCTTGGCCCCGAGGCCGACGGAATCAAGCGTCGCGGCGATACGGTCACGCGCCTCGGCGGCGTCGCGACCCATCAGCGTGGCCAGCACCCCCTTGCTGGGGCGTCGCAGCGAGAGCTCGACGTTCTCCCACACCGTGAGGTTCACGAACACCGACGGCGTCTGGAACTTACGGCCGATGCCGAGGGCGGCGATCTGGTTCTCGCTCATCGTCGTGAGGTCGGTGTTGCGGCCGAAGATCACCCGGCCGTGCTCGGGCTTGACGCGTCCGGAGATCACGTCGAGCAGGGTCGTCTTGCCGGCGCCGTTGGGGCCGATCACCACGCGCAGCTCGCGCCGGTCCATGAAGAAATTGAGGCGCGACAGCGCCTTGAACCCGTCGTAGGAGACGGTGACGTCCTCGAGATAGATGATCGCGTCGTTCATTGTAGCGAGGCCCGTGAGACCGCCTCGCTGCGTGGGTGGCCTGTTCGAGGTGCGGGCCGGCTCATTGTTGTAGCGGGGCCCGTGAGACCGCCTCGCTGCG
>JBGQLG010000124.1:0-15796 GCA_041499965.1 Methylomirabilia bacterium | reverse complement strand
TGGGCCGACTTTCAGGACCGGTGGCCCAAGCTCGAGCGGCGCGGCCGGAAGGCGTGGAGCTGACCGCCGGCTCAGCGCACCGCCAGGCTCAACGCGTCCAGCAGCACGCGGTCGCGTGCGTAGGTGAGCAGCCGGGCCGCGCCCGTCACCGATAGCCAGCGGACGGCGTCCACCTCGTTGCGCGGCCCGGCCTTGCCGGCGCGGGGCCGCATGAGCCAGTAGCGGACGATGCGGCGCCGGCCCTTTTGATCGACGTGCGAGGTCGTCGGCAGCTCGTCCCCCAGCGCGCAGTGCAGGCCGGTCTCCTCCTCGACCTCGCGGAGTGCGCACGCCTCGTCGGTCTCGCCCGGCTCGACCTTGCCCTTGGGAAAGGTCCAGTCGTCCCGGCGTGGACGATGGATCAGCAGCACCTCCATCTCGCCGCGGGGGGTCGGTCTCACGATCACGCCCCCCGCCGCCTTGACGCGCGTCCGATTCGCCATCCGCGACGCCTCCGTCGCTCCGAGATGCTTCGAGTGTAGTAATCCACTCCCCCAGCTCCAACATTTGATTGATTGCATGGGGGCCCCGACATGGCCCCCAAACCCCCGACGCTCGTCGCGCCCCGGCGGAGCCGTGGCGCTCCTCGAGCATGCGTGTGCCACTGAGAGGGCAATGTTTGTTGCGCGGCTGCGACGGCGAAGTGACGTCTCGATGACATTGCGTGTGTGGTGCGTCCCGTATCAACAATCACTCCGATCTCAATCGATCAGGCGGCCGCTCTCGTCGAAGAAGGGGTGGGGGCCGTCGAAGGTGCCGATGAAGCTCGTATGACTGACGAGGCCGACGCCGGGTGTCCACACGTGGAGCTGGCAGGCGGGCGGCTCCATGACGAACTCCGCGGGGCCGTTGTCGCGCAGGTCGAGGGCGACCTGGTGCGCCGTGCTCGGCGCCGTGCTGGCGATGGTGCCGGCCCAGCGCACCTGGATCGGGCGGTGCAGGTGCCCGCAGACGACGGCCTCCACCTGGGCGTGCCGGCGCACCACCTCGCGCATCGCCTCGGCGTTGTCCAGCCCGAGCACGTCCATGTGGTAGATGCCGGTCCGGAACGGCGGATGGTGCATGAAGATCAGCGTCGGCCGCTCCGGCGCCTCGACGAGCCGCGCGTCCAGCCAGGCCAGCCGCTCGGCGCACATCAGCCCGCCCGGCCGGCCCGGCACGATCGTGTCCAGCGCCACGAGCCGCACCGGCCACCCCTCCACGACGTAGTGCAGGAAGCCCTCGCGAGGCAGGTAGGCGTGGTCGGCGAACGCCGCGCGCAGGGCGCCGCGCTCGTCGTGGTTGCCGGGGATGAGGTAGACGGGCATGGTCAGCGGCGCCAGCAGCGTGCGCAGCCGCCGATACTCCTCGGGCAGCCCCGCGTCGACGAGGTCCCCCGTGGCCAGCACGACGTCGGGCCGCGGGTCGAGCGCGAGCAGGTGTCGCACCGCCCGCGTCAGATGTTCGGTCGCGTCGACGCGCCGGTAGGCCAGCCGGCCCTCCGGCTTGATGTGGGTGTCGGTGATCTGGGCGATGATCACGGCGCGCGCCGGCGCCGCATCAGGCCCGCGACGCGTCGGACGGCTGGCGCAGCCCGCTGGCGGACGGCACCCGGTCGGTCTTGGCGGCCTCGAAACGCCCGGTGCGGGCCAGCGCCAGGAGCACGCGCCACGCGCCGCGGGTGGCCAGCAGCCAGTAGGTCTGACAGCGGAACGTCCCCCAGAATTTCGCCAGCAGCGTGGTGCGGGCCACGTTCACCGGCTTGGGCAGATAGGGCGTGAGGCTCTCGATCAGGTCCTGGGTGACGATGCCGCCCACCCAGATGGTCAATCCCAGTGAGATCGACGGGAACGCGATCGCCAGTACGAACAGCAGCGGATGGTCGCTGAACCGATAGGCCAGGTGCCAGCCCAGGAAGCCGACGATCGGGTAGACGACGGCGGCGATCGGCCACTCCACCACCTTGTTGCCGACGTGCCGCGCGAGCTGCGCGAAGTTGAACGCGGTCGGCGCCGCCCGCCAGGCGCGGACCAGGAAGCGCACGTCATCGAGCACGCCCTTGTACCAGCGCGCGTTCTGCCGGACCATCTTGTCGGTCGTCTCCGGCAGATCGACCAGCTCCAGCATCGGCAGCGCCCCCACCAGGATGCCCCGCGTGCCGAGCGCGTAGCCCAGCGTCGAGTCCTCGGTGGCGCCCGTCGTGGGAAAGCCGCCCAGCGCGCGCAGCGTGTCCAGCCGCACGAACTGATTGTGGCCCAGGCAGATCTGCGAGCGCCGGAAGCCCAGCTCGAAGAGCGGCCGCACCAGGCGGGCCAGCCGGGGCCGGCGCGCGGCCAGCCGCGCGAACCACGCCACCCGGCGCACCTCGTTGATGAGCCGGGCGATCGAGACCCGGATGAAGATCGACGATTGCTGGATGGCGCACACCCGGCCGCGGAGATCGAGCCGCTCGAAGTTGGCCAGCGACAGCGTCACCCCCTGGTAGGCGGCGCGGCCGTGGCCGGCCAGCACGTCGGCGGCGATCCAGCGGTAGACGTTGGGGTCGGGCAGCGAGTCGGCGTCGCTCACGCCCACGAACACGCGGGCCGGATCGTAGGCCTCGCCCAGCACACCGCGCAGCGTGGACAGCCGCAGCGCCCAGTTGAGCTGATGCGCCTTGCGGCCCTCGGCGGGCGGCGCCACCACCAGCGTGAGCATCTTCTGCTGCCAGGGCGGCAGGGTGTCGCGGAAGCGCAGGACCAGCTCGGCCGTCGTGGCCGGCATCAGCGGATGCGGCTCCAGCTCCTCCTCGGCGCGAGTGGCCACGATGACGTGCAGGCGGCCGTGCGGATAGCGGGAGGCGAGCAGCGCGGTCAGCGTCTGGACGATGTTCGGCTCGTAGTAGGCCGGCACCAGGTGCACGAACGTAGGCGTCGCCGCGGCGTGCTCCAGGGCTGCTTCGTCGGGCAGCGCGTCGAGCGCCGCGTAGGCGTCCTCGACGAAGCGAACCGTGGTGAGCATCCCCTTCCAGTCGACCAGCAGCTTGAAGGCGGCGCGTGCGTTGAAGAACATCGTGACGAGGAACAGGACGAACCAGAGCGGTCCCGTCGACGCGAGCCAGTCCATGACCGGTTACTTGGGGGGGGCGGGACGGCGGCTCGACGGGAACTTGAGCACGGTCTCGTCCGGCCGCACGTAACCCAGGTCCTCCCGGGCCAGCTTCTCGATGTAGGCCGGATCGTTGCGCAGGTGCTCCACCGTGCGGCTGAGCTCGTCGGCCCGGGCGCGGAGCGTGACGATGTCGCGCTCCATCGTCTCCATCTGGCGGCTCAGCTGGGAGACGCGCAGCACCTGGTTGCCCCCGTAGACGGCCAGGCCGAGCGTGAGGAGGGCCACCGCGCCGCCGCCGAGAATGCGGGGACTCACCGCTGGCTGCGCGCGTACAGGCTGCGGCCGGGCCAGGAGGCGGCGTGGCCCAGCTCTTCCTCGATGCGCAACAGCTGGTTGTACTTGGCCGTGCGCTCGCTGCGGGCCAGCGAGCCCGTCTTGATCTGGCCCGCGTTGACGGCCACCGCCAGGTCGGCCACGAAGGTGTCCTCGGTCTCCCCCGAGCGGTGGGAGATGACGGTGCCGTAGGCCGCGCGCTTGGCCAGCTCGATGGCCTGCATGGTCTCGGTCAGCGTGCCGACCTGGTTCACCTTCACCAGCACCGCATTGGCGATCGACTTCTGGATGCCCTGCTGGATGATCGCGGGGTTGGTCACGAACAGGTCGTCGCCCACCAGCTGCACGCGGCCGCCCAGCCGCTTGGTCAGCAGGGCCCAGCCCGCCCAGTCGTCCTCGCCCAGGCCGTCCTCGATCGACACGATCGGATAGTGATCGACGAGCGCCTCGTAGCGGCCGACCATCTCGTCGCTGTTCAGCACCACGTTCTCGCGGCGCAGGCGATAGCGCCCGCCCTCCTCGGCGAACTCGCTGGCCGCGATGTCCAGGGCCAGCGCCACGTCGTCGCCCGGCCGGTAGCCGGCGGCCTCGATCGCCTCCATCAGCAGGTCGAGCGCGGCGGTGTTGGAGCCGAGCGCGGGGGCGAAGCCGCCCTCGTCACCGACGCCGGTGCTGAGCTTCTTGGACTTGAGCAGCTCCTTGAGCGCGTGGAAGATCTCGACACCCATGCGCAGCGCGTTGCTGAAGGAGTCGGCGCCGGCCGGGACCAGCATGAACTCCTGGAAGTCGATGCCGTTGTCGGCGTGGGCGCCGCCGTTGATGACGTTCATCATCGGCACCGGCAGCAGCCGGCCCCCGACGCCACCCAGGTAGGCGTAGAGCGGCAGCCCGGCGTCGTCGGCGGCGGCCCGGGCCACCGCCAGCGAGACGGCCAGGATGGCGTTGGCGCCGAGCGCCGACTTGTTGGGCGTGCCGTCCAGCTCGAGCAGCGCCTGGTCGATCCCGGCCTGCTCGCTGGCCTCCATGCCGTCGATCTCCGGCGCGATCGTCTCCTCGACGTTGCGCACGGCCTGCTGCACGCCCTTGCCGCGGTAGCGCTGGGCGTCGCCGTCGCGCAGCTCCACGGCCTCGCGCTTGCCGGTGGACGCGCCGGACGGCACCGCGGCCCGGCCCCAGGCCCCGGACTCCAGCTGGATCTCGACCTCGACGGTCGGAAAGCCACGGGAGTCGAGAATCTCCCGGGCGTAGACACCGGTGATCGCGGACATGCTCAGGACCTCCGCTCGAACACGAAATCGGCGAGCGCACGGATGGGCTCGGCGGCCGGGCCGAGCGGCGTCAGCAAGCGCTTGGTCTCCTCGACCAACTCGCGCGCCCGCTGCTTGGAGGCGGGCAGGCCGTGCAGCGACGGGTACGTCGCCTTCTGCTTGCGCTCGTCACTGCCGGCCGATTTCCCCAGCTCCGCAAGGTTGCCTTCGACGTCGAGGATATCATCCACGATCTGAAACGCGAGCCCCAGCGCCTGGCCGGCCCGGCTGATCGCCTCCACCTGCTCGACGCCGGCGCCGGCCAGCTGGGCGCCCACCCGCAGCGCCGCCCGGATGAGCGCGGCCGTCTTGTGCAGATGGATGTAGTCGAGCATGTCGGCCGAGATCGCCTTACCCTCGGATTCGATGTCGACCACCTGGCCGCCGACCATACCGTCGGTGCCGGCGGCGTCGGCGACCTCGGCGATGACGGTGCCGACGATGGCCGGTGTCGCCACGCGGGCGGCGTTGGTGGCGATCAGCCGGAAGGCCAGCGTGAGCAGCGCGTCGCCGGCCAGGATGGCCATGGCCTCGCCGAAGACCTTGTGGTTGGTGAGGCGGCCACGGCGGTAGTCGTCGTCGTCCATCGCCGGCAGGTCGTCGTGGATCAGCGAGTACGCGTGGATCAGCTCGAGCGCGCAGGCGGTGTCGAGCACGGTGTCGGCGCGGCCGCCGACCGCCTCGGCGCCGGCCAGGACCAGGATGGGCCGCAGGCGCTTGCCCGGCGCCAGCACGCTGTAGCGCATGGCCCGGTGGATCGTGACGGGCGGCGCCGACTCCGGCGGCAGCACCCGGTCGAGCGCGGCGTCGACGGTGGCCCGGTGCGCTTCCAGGAAGGCCTTGAGGTCGATGAGACTCACGCCTCGTCCTCCGCCTCGAAGACGAAGGGGGTGGTGGTCACGGCGCCGCTCTCGTCCTTGACCAGCGTCTCGATGCGGCGCTCGGCGGCGTCGAGGTAGCGCGAGCAGTGGCGGGCCAGCGCGATGCCTTCCTCGAACACCTTCAGCGACTCCTCCAGCGGCAGGTTCCCCGTCTCCAGCGCGCCCACGATCTGCTCCAGGCGCGCCAGGCAATCCTCAAACTTGAGGTCGGTCATCGGTCTCCCTGGTCGCATCGACGCGACAGTCGAGACTCCCCTCGTGCAGCAAGACCCGCACGGCGTCGCCGGCGGTCACCTCGCGCCACGTCCGCACGATGCGGCCGGTGGGCGTACGCGTCAAGCTGTATCCCCGGCCGAGCACCGCCAGCGGCGACAGCGAGTCGAGCCGGCCGGCCGCGGCCCCCAGGTGGTGGCCCGCGCGGACGAGCGCCTGCTCGACGCCGCGCCCGAGCCGGCCGTGCAGGTCGGTGAGCGCGCGGCGGCCATTCAGCGTGCGCGCCACCGGGCTCAGCGCGCGCAGGCCGCGGCTGGCCAGCTCCACGCGGTGCTCGCCCCGGGCCACCGCGCCCAGCGCGGCCTGGCGCAGCCGGGCCCGGGCCTCGTCGAGCCGGCGCTCGAGGTCGCGCAGTGGGCGGCCGGGATCGGTCAGTACGCGCCGGCCGCGCGTGCGCTCCAGCCGGTCGCGCTGGACGGCCATCGCGCGGGTGATGGCGCGCCGCAGCCGCACGCTCAGGTCGGCCAGGCTCTCGACCACCGCACGCTTTTCCTTCACGACCAGCTCGGCCGCATTGGAGGGTGTGGCCGCCCGCACGTCGGCGACGAAGTCGGCGATCGTGAAATCCACCTCGTGGCCGACGGCCGAGATCACCGGGATCTTCGAGGCCGCGATGGTGCGGGCCAGCATCTCGTCGTTGAAGGCCCACAGGTCTTCCAGCGAGCCGCCGCCGCGGCCGACGATGATGACGTCGACGCCGCCCAGCGCGTTCAGCTCGCGCACGCCCTGGGCCACCTCGGCCGCCGCCCCCTCGCCCTGCACGCGGGCCGGCGCCAGCACGATGTGGATCTCGCCGAAGCGCCGGCCGATGACGCGCAGCATGTCGCGCAGGGCGGCCCCGCTCGGCGAGGTCACGATGCCGATCTTGCGCGGGAAGCGCGGCAGCGGACGCTTGCGGGCCGGGCTGAACAGCCCCTCGGCCGCCAGGCGCTCCTTGAGCTGCTCGAAGGCGAGCTGCAGGGCGCCGAGGCCGCGCGGCTCCAGCAGCTCGACGACGAGCTGGTACTCGCCGCGCTGGGCGTAGACCTCGACGGCCCCGAAGGCCAGGACGTGCAGCCCGTCCTTCGGCTCGAAGCGTACGCGGCGGGCGCGCGTCCGGAAGAGCACGCAGCGGAGCTGGGCGCCCTCGTCCTTGAGCGTGAAGTACGCGTGGCCGGAGCCGTAGAGCTTGAAGTTCGAGATCTCGCCCTCGATCCACACCGCCGGGAACCGCTCCTCCATGACGGCGGCGAGCTGGGCGGACAGCGCGGACACGCTGAGCACGCGCCGCTCGACACTCACGCGCGTCGCCTCACGCGGAGGCGGCGGCCGGCCGGCGAGGCGCCGCGCCGAGGATCCGCTCGGCCGCCTGCAGGGTGTTGCGCAGGAGCATCGCGCGCGTCATCGGCCCCACGCCGCCGGGGACCGGCGTGACGTGGGCGCGCGCGCTGACGGCCGGGAAGTCGACGTCGCCCACCCACTGGCCGGAGGGCAGCTGCGTGTTGCCGACGTCGATCACCCAGGCGTCGGGCTTCACCATATCCGCGGTGATCAGGCCGGCGCGGCCGACGGCCACGCACAGCACGTCGGCCCGGCGGGTGTGGAAGGCGAGGTCGCGCGTGCGCGTGTGGCACATGGTGACGGTGGCGTGACGGGCCAGCAGCAGCTGGGCCAGCGGCTTGCCGACGATCCGCGAGCGCCCGATCACGACCGCCTCGGCGCCCTCCAGCTTGGCCCCGTAGTGATCGAGCAGCGCCAGGCACCCCGCCGGCGTGCAGGGCAGCACCGCCGGCGAGCCCGCCAGCAGCCGCCCCATGTTCACCGGGTGGATGCCGTCCACGTCCTTTTCGGGCGCGATACGGGCGATCACCTCGTCCTCGTCGATGCCCTTGGGCAGCGGCAGCTGCGGCAGGATGCCGTGCACGGTGGGGTCGGCGTTCAGCCGGTCGATCAAGGCCAGCAGCGCCTCGCGGCTGAGCCCCTCGGGGTAGACGTGGTCGGGCGATTCGATGCCGACCGAGGCGGCCATGCGCTTTTTGCTTCGCACGTACAGCGCGGAGGCCGGGTCGGTGCCGAGCAGTAGGACCGCCAGCGCCGGCGTGACGCCGTGCCGCTCGCGCAGGCGGGCGACGCCGGCGCGGATCTCGGCGAGCGTCTGGTCGGCGACGACGTTGCCCTCCAGGATCATCGGCGGCTCCGGATCAACGCGCCGGGCGCATCACGCCGGCACGCGCAGCCGACGGATGTCGGAGGCACGTCCCGTCTCCGGGTCGATCACGATCACGACGGCGTGCAGCGCGCTCGGCCCCTTGGCCGGCTCGAAGCGCACCGGCATCTGGGTGAGGAAGCGCTGCAG
The DNA here is from genome assembly GCA_041499965.1 of Methylomirabilia bacterium. Taxonomy (GTDB): domain Bacteria; phylum Methylomirabilota; class Methylomirabilia; order Rokubacteriales; family CSP1-6; genus AR5. Next base: position 7,559 of record JBGQLG010000124.1, on the reverse strand, counting down.
GATGAGGTCGCGGTCCACGCCGATCACGCCGTCGGTGGGACCGGTCATGCCGAGGTCGGTGATGTAGGCGGTGCCGCCGGGCAGCACCCGCTCGTCGGCCGTCTGCACGTGCCGGTGGGTGCCCACGACCGCGCTCACCCGCCCGGCCAGATACCAGCCGAGCGCGACCGACTCGCTGGTGGCCTCGCAGTGGGCGTCGACCAGCACGATCGGCGTCTCCTTGCGCAGCTCCGGCACGATCTCGTCGGCCTTGCGGAACGGGCAGTCGATCGGCGTCATGAAGACGCGGCCCATGAGGTTCAGCACGGCGACGCGATGGGGCCCGGCCTTGATCGTCACGTGGCCCACGCCCGGGGTGCCGACCGGGAAGTTGGCCGGCCGCAGGAGCAGGTTCTCCTTGGTGATGTACTCGATGATCTCCTTCTTGTCCCAGATGTGATTGCCGGAGGTCATCACGTCGGCGCCCTGATCGAGGAACTGCCGGCACATGGCGGGCGTCACGCCGAAGCCGCCGGCCGAGTTCTCGACGTTGACCACGCAGAAGTCGATGGCGTGCTCCTGGCGCAGCCGGGGCAGCAGCTTGGCGATGGCGGTGCGGCCGGGGTCTCCGAAGACGTCACCGACCATCAGGACGTTCATGGCGGCTCCGGCTCCCCCCTACTTCGCCACTTCGACCGCGCGCGTCTCGCGGATGACGACCACCTTGATGTGGCCGGGGTACTGCATCTCCGCCTCGATGCGCTTGGAGATATCCTTGGCCAGCTGGTAGGCGTCGAGGTCGCTGATGATGTCGGCCTTGGTGATGACGCGCAGCTCGCGCCCGGCCTGGATCGCGTAGCACATCTCCACGCCCTTGTAGCTGAGCGCGATCTCCTCCAGCTTGGCCAGCCGCTTGATGTACGACTCCAGCACGTCGCGGCGGGCGCCCGGCCGCGCCGCCGAGATGCCGTCGGCGGCCTCGACCAGCGTGGCCTCGATCGTCTCGGCCTTGACGTCCTCGTGGCCGCACAGCGCGGCGTTGATGACCTGCTTGCTCTCGTTGTACTTCGTGAGCACCTGCAGCGAGAGCTCGGGGTGGCTGCCCTCCTGCTCGTGGGTCAGCGCCTTGCCGATGTCGTGCAGCAGCCCCATGCGCTTGGCCAGCTTGACGTCGCCGTGCACCTCGGCCGCCATCATGCCGGCCAGCCAGGCCACTTCCTTGGAGTGCTGCAGGCAATTCTGGCCGTAGGAGGTCCGGAACTTCATCCGGCCGACCAGCTTCACCAGCTCCGGATGCAGCCCGTGCACGCCGACCTCGAAGCACGCCTTGTCGCCCTCTTCCTTGAGGTGGACCTCCATCTCCGCCTTGACCTTGTTGACGACCTCCTCGATGCGGGCGGGATGGATACGTCCGTCGGCGATCAGCCGCTGCAGGGCCAGCCGCGCGATCTCGCGCCGGTAGGGATCGTAGGCGGAGATCAGCACCGCCTCCGGCGTGTCGTCGACGATGAGATCGACGCCGGTGTGCAGCTCGAGCGCACGGATGTTGCGGCCCTCGCGTCCGATGATGCGGCCCTTCATGTCGTCGCTCGGCAGGTCCACCACCGAGACCGCGGTCTCGACGGTGTAGTCGGGGGCCAGCCGCTGGATGGTCGTCGCCAGGATTTCCTTGGCCTTCTCCCGCGCGGTCTCCCGGGCCTCCTCTTCCAGCCGCATGCCGGTCAGCTGCGCCTCGCGGCGGGACTCGCCCTCCATCTGGGCGAGGAGCTGGCGCTTGGCCTCCTCGGCGGTGAGGCCGGCGATCGACTCCAGCTTGCGACGCTGCTCTTCCAGCGCCGAGGCCAGCCGCCGCTCGCTCTCGGTCACCGTGCGCTCGCGCGCGCCGAGGCTCTTGTCCTTGCCCGCGAACTCGTCCAGGCGGCGCTCAAGCTGCTCGAGCTTGCGCGCGAGATCCTCTTCCTTGGCGATCACGCGCTGCTCGATCGCCTGGATGTCGCGCTCGCGACGGCGGGTCTCGTCCTCGAAGGCGGCGCGCGCTTTCAGCGCGCCCTCGCGTGTCTCCAGCTCGCTCGACTTGCGACGCGTATCCGCCTCGCGCTCGGCGGCTTCCACGATGCGGCGGGCCTCGTGCTCGGCGCCGCCGATGCGGCGGTCGCTGGAGGCCTTGTGGAGCAGGAATCCGACGGCAAGCGCGAGGGCGGCGACAACCGGCAACATGATCCAGGTCGCGTCCATCATCGCCCTCTGGGTCGAAGGGTTATGAGCGTCAAATAGCTGTCAAGATTGACAAGTTTTCGACGTCAGTATAGAGGCGTACGGGCGGGCGAGTCAATTGTACGGAAAAGAAAAATCCCCACCTCTGCCGTGTGCCGGGGGGTTTCGAACCTGGCTAGCCAGGTGGGCGCCGTGTTTGGAGAGCTTCAGGCTTCCCCTTCAATGAGGGGCATGCTCACCGCTCTCGCGTACAGCTCCCGTTGGGTGAATGAGGTTGAAACTTCCCGTCGGCATCACCAACAGCGCAGGGACCATTAACGTGTACCCGCCACCTCGGGGCCGAGTCAAGCGCTTTGTACTATCATCGCCCGGTGCCGCGCCTCGTCCTGATCAGCATCGACGGCCTCGCCCACTTCTACTGGGGCGACGCCGCCGCGCGCATGCCGGTGCTGCGCGGGCTGGCCGAGCACGGCGCGACCGCCGACGGCATGGCCACGGTGTTCGTCAGCACCACGTGGCCCTCGCACGTGAGCCTGGTGACGGGCGTGGGTCCGCGCGCTCACGGCGTGGTCTCCAACCACATCCTCAACCGCGCGACCGGGGGTGCCGAGGACTTCACCGGCGATCCGGTGTACGACGCCGCCGACCTGGTGCTGGCGCCCACGATCTACGACCGGGCCCACGCCGCCGGGCTGCGCACGGCCGCGATCGACTGGCCGGCCACCCGCCGGGCCGCGTCGCTGGACTTCAACCTGCCGTTCTTCAAGAGCCAGCAGGTCTTCGAGACGCACACGGCGCCGGCGGTGTGGAAGGAGCTGGCCCAGCTCGGCTACCCGATCGAGCGGCAGGGCGAGTGGGCCGAGCTGCCGCGGCGCTTCCTGAAAGACGCGATGGTCGCCGATCTGGCGATCGACGTGCTGCGTCGCCACGCGCCGGACGTGCTGCTCGTCCACTTCCTCTGCGCCGACAGCCACCAGCACCTGTACGGGCCCCGCTCGCCCGAGGCGTACTGGGCCATCGCCTACATCGACGGCCTCGTGGGTCGCGTGCTGGCCTCCCTGGGCCCGGACGGGCTCGACCGCACCAGCGTGGTCGTCGTCTCCGACCACGGCTTCCTGCCGGTGACGCGTGAGATCCGGCCCAACGTCCGGCTGCGCCGCCGGGGGGTGCTGAGCCTGGACGCCGGCGGCGGCCTCGCCCACGCCCAGGCCCGCTTCGTGATGAACCACGGCGCCGGCTGGGTCTACGCGCTCGAGGGCGACCGCGCGCGCCTGGCCCGCGACCTGCGCCCCGAGCTGGCCGCGCTGGAGGGCGTGTCGGCCGTGTGGGCGCCCGACGAGTACGCCGCCCTCGGCCTGCCGACGCCGGACGAGAACCCGCGCTCGGGCGACCTGCTGCTGGAAGCGGCCCCCGGGTTCATGCTCTCCGACGAGATGCGTGGCGACGACGAGCACGGGCCCCCGCGCTACCGCGGCACCCACGGCCAGCGGCCCCTGCATGCCGACAACCGCGCGCTGTTCCTCGCCGCGGGCCGCGGGATCAAGCGCGGGGTCGGGCTGGGCCCGATCACGAGCCGGGACGTGGCGCCGACGCTGACGACGCTGCTGGAGCTACCCCCGGCGCCGGCCGAAGGGCGCGCGCTCACCGAGGCCCTCGGCTAGGGACCGCTGCTCCCGGGCCCGGGCGATAGCCCGGTCGCCCCGTTTCGGTCATCTCGATTTGCAATGTTCGCGCTTCCCTATACGCCCGACTGCGGCTTCGCGACCTTCGCCGACACGCCGATCGCATCGGCCGACGTGGCCGAGGGTAAGCTGCGCGCGCTGGTCGAGGCGGCCGAGCTGGTGCGGCGCGGGTAGTCAGGCCGGGCGCCACGCGGCGCGGTCGATGCCGTAGACCAGCGCCTCGTGGCCGAAGAGATCGGTGCGGCCCTCGAGCGTCTCGCCCAGGCGCTCGGCCACGCGGATCGACGGCTGGTTGGCCGACCGGATGAGACTGATCACGTGGCGCCGGTCCATCTCGGTGAAGGCGTGAGCGAGCGCGCGCCGGGCGCCCTCGATCGCGTAGCCTCGGCCCCACGACGCGCGACGGAGCATCCAGCCCAGCTCGAAGCCCGGCCAGCCTTCGGGCTCGAAGAAGCCGACGCGGCCGATGAGGGCGCCGGTGGCACGCTCCTCCACCGCCCACAGGCCGTAGCCGCGCAACGGCCAGTGGCCGAGGATCATCGCCATCTGCCGCCACGCGTCCCACCGGCTCAGCGCCTTGCCGTCGCCGAGATAGCGCATCACCTCGGGGTCCGCGCAGATCGCCGCATACGCCTCGAAGTCGTCCTGCCTGAACATCCGCAGCAGCAAACGCTCTGTCGCCAGTGTCACCACGGCCAGCGCGAGGTGCCGACGGCGGCGATGCCGAGCACGCCCCAGATCTCGAGCATCGCGTCACCCTCAGGCGCGGGGCGGCGGCGTTCCCGGCGTCAGGCGGTCGAGGATTTCGACGAGGGCGCTCAGCCGGGTGTTCACGTCGCCGTCCTGCCGGGTCCGGTCCTCGCGCGTCCGGAAGAGCTCGTCGGTGATGTCGAGCGCGGCCAGCGTGAGTGCGGCCAGCGGGTCCTTGATGCCGCTGCGGGCCAGCTCACCCACCCGGTCCTCGAGGTAGGCGGCGAGCTGGCGCACGTACTCGGGCGGCGCCTCGGTACGGACGGTCAGCGTCTGACCCAGCAGGGAGAGCTCGACCCGCCCCGCCGCCACGGCTACCCGCCCGCCAGGTCGAGCTTGCCGATGTCCTTCAAGATGGCGTCGACCTGGCTCACCACCTGGCGGCGCTCGTCCTCCAGCCGCTTGACCTCGCGCCGCAGGCGATCGTTGTCCTCGCGCAAGCGGGCCAGCGCCTCGCCGGCGCGGCGCACGGCCCCTTCCACCTGCGTCAACCGTTCCAGGACCTGACCGTCATCCATGACCCCTCAACTCCCGCGGAGCGTGATGCCGAGCTCCTGACTCACGCCGTCCGCCACCCGCCCGTGGATCGCGTTGACTTCCCCGTCCGTGAGGGTGCGGTCGTCGGCCTGGAAGGTCAAGCGCCAGGCGACGCTACGCGCGCCGTCGGGCAGGCGGAACACGTCGAAGACGGCGACCTCCCGCAGCAGCGGCCCGGCCGCGCGGGCGATGGCGGCCTGGACCGTCGCCACCGCCAGGGCCGGCTCGGCGATCGCGAATGCCATGTCGCGCTGCACGGAGGGGAACCGCGGCAGCGGCTGGTAGCGCGGCGGGGCCGGCTGGACCGGCAGCCGATCGAGCGCGACCGCGGCCGTGAAGACCGGGGCGTCGATCCCGAAGTGCGCGCGGGCCGCGGCCGCGACCTCCCCGAACTCGGCGACGACCTCGCCCGTCTCGGTCACGAGGCTGGCGTGGCTGTCGGGCTCGAAGCCGCCCAGCCGGCCGCCCACGCGCGTCGACACGGGCACGCCGAACGCGGCCAGCACGTGCTCGGCGTAGCCCTTGGCGTCGTAGACGTCCACGGCGCCGCCGTCACCGTGCCAGGCCGGATCGTGGCGGGCGCCGGCCAGCGCGACGGCTGCCCACCGGGGCTCGACGGTGCCGGTGTCTCCGCCGGCGGCGCGCGCGTAGGTGCGGCCGATCTCGAACACGCGCACGTCGGCCTGTTGCCGGCGCCGATTGGTCGCGACGACACCGAGCACCCCGTCGAGCGGGTGCGCGCGCAGCAGCGAGGCGTCCTGGCTGAGCGGGTTCAGGAGCGCCACCGGCTCGGGGTCGTCGGACGCGCGCAGCGACGCCACCCGGGCCGGATCGGTGAAGCTGTAGGCCACCGCCTCCACGAGGCCGGCGCCGACCAGGGCGCGCCGGGCAACGCCCTCCTGGCGGAGCCGATCCGACTCGCGCGCCACCTCGACCGTCGTGCCCGACAGCAGCGTGGACGGGATCTTGTCGTAGCCCCAGACGCGGATGATCTCCTCGGTGAGGTCGTCCTCCATCGCCAGGTCGCGCCGGAAGCTCGGCACCTCGACGTCGAGGTCGTGCCCGCGATCCCGGACCGCGAGGCCCAGACCGCTGAGGATGCGGCGGGCCTGCGGACGCGTCGGCGCGATGCCGAGCACGCGCTCGACCCGCGACAGTCGCAGGCGCACCCGCACCGGCTTGCGCCGCCGCGGATAGGCGTCGATCATCCCGCCGGCGACGGTGCCACCGGCCAGCTCGGCGATGAGCTGGGCCGCCCGGGCGGAGGCGTCGACCAGCCCCTCGATGTCGGCACCGCGCTCGAACCGGTAGGCGGCGTCGGTACGCAGCCCGAGCGCGCGCGAGGTGCGGCGGATGGAGGCGGGCGCGAAGTACGCGCTCTCCAGAAACACGCGCGTGGTGCCGGCGCCGACCTCGGAGTTGGCGCCGCCCATCACGCCGGCCAGGCCGATGGCCCGCGCGGGATCGGCGATGACCAGCATCGCCTCGTCGAGCGCGCGCTCCTGCCCGTCGAGCGTCGTGAAGCGCTCCCCCGCCTGGGCTCGCCGGACGACGAACGTGGCGTCGGTCACGCGGTCGCCGTCGAAGGCGTGCAGCGGATGGCCCAGCTCCCACAGCACGTAGTTGGTGACGTCCACCACGTTGCTGATCGGCCGGAGCCCGCACGCCCGCAGCCGCGCCGCCATCCAGGCCGGGCTCGGCCCGACCCGCACGCCGCCGATCACGCGCACGGTGTAGCGCGGGCAGAGGTCGGGCGCCTCGACGCGCAGGCGGGCCAGCGTACGCGCCGCCGGCTTCGTCTCGCGCGGGGCGATGGCCGGCGGCCGCAGCCGGCGGCCGGTGAGCGCGGCCAGCTCCCGGGCGACGCCGAGCACGGACAGGCAATCAGGCCGGTTCGGCGTGATCTCGATCTCCAGCACGCGGTCGTCGAGGCCCAGGTGCGCGACGAGATCGGCGCCGAGCGGCGCGTCGGCGTCGAGCGCCAGCAGTCCCGCCTCGTGCTCCTCGCCCAGACCGAGCTCCCGCTCCGAGCACAGCATGCCCTGCGACTCGGCGCCGCGGATCTTCGCCACGGCGATCGCCCGCCCGCCCGGCAGCGTCGCCCCCGGCGGCGCGAACGCCGCCCGCAGCCCCACCCGCGCGTTGGGCGCCCCGCACACGACCGAGAACCGCTCCCGCCCCGTGCTCACCCGACAGACCACCAGCCGATGCCACTGACTCTCCCCCAGCTCCCGCTCGATCGCCTCGATCTCCCCCACCACCACCCCACGCAGCTCCGGCGCCACCGCCGTCACGCTCGGCACCTCCAACCCCGCATTCACAAGCTTCTCCGCCGCCTGCTCCGCCGTCAGCTCGACATCGACAAACTCCCGCACCCACCCATACGGAATCTTCATG
>JBGQLG010000123.1:0-16110 GCA_041499965.1 Methylomirabilia bacterium | reverse complement strand
CGCGCCACTCGTCGGCAAGATCCTCGGTGGCGACACCGTGGAAGCCGGCCGCGCCCAGCAGTTGACGGTACCCGTCGAGGCTCTGCAGCGTGGTGGCCGCCATCCACTCGGCGAGGCGGCGCCGCTCGCCGTCGGCCAGGCCGCGGCGGGCGACCCAGTCGGTGAAGACGAGCCGGCCGCCCGGCGTGAGGACGCGATGCGCCTCGCGCAGCACGGCCGGCTTGTCGGCGATGTGCAGCAGCCCCTCCTGACTGAGGCACGCATCGAAGCGCCCGCGGCCGAAGGGCAGCCACGTCGCATCACCGCGGACGACGCGGACGCGCCGCCCCAGGCGCACGAGCGTCGTGAGCCGGGCGGCACCCGCGGCGCGGCCGGCGTGGAGCTCGAGCGCGACGACCTGACAGCCGCGGCGACTTGCCAGGAAGCGGGCGGGTCCGGCCAGTCCTGCGCACAGGTCGAGCACGCGCGAGCCGGCGGTGAGGCCGGCCCGGCGCGCCAGCGCGTCCACCGCGGCCAGGCCGCCGTAGTGATCCTGATCGAACTCGAAGAGATCGTCGGCGCTGAGGGGGGCCTCGGTCAGGCGCCCGCGCCGCCGGCGGACGGCCGCCAGCACCTGGCTCTCGCTGATCGGATGGCGGTCGTAAAAGTCGATGACGTCGTCGTGGCTCACGCGCTCGCCTTGGGCGCACGCCGGCGGCCGGGCCGTTGAAGCGTGCGGCCAGCTATGATACAAGCAAGGTCGTTCTCACCCCACCCTGCGAGGGAGCCTCATGAGCACGGTAGGCAAAGCCGGCCTCGAAGACGTCGTCGTCTCGACGTCGGACATCTGCTTCATCGACGGACGCGAGGGGCGTCTGGTCTATCGCGGCTACGACGTGGACGACCTCGCCGCCCGCTCGACGTTCGAGGAAGTCTGCTACCTGCTCTGGTACGGCGCCCTGCCGACGAAGAAGGAGTTCGACGCCTTCAGCAAGGCGCTGGCCTCGACCGCCAACCGCAAGCTGCCGCCCAAGCTGCTGGCCCTGCTGCGCGTGCTGCCGAGGAAGACGACGCCGATGGAGGTGCTGCGCACCGGCGTGTCGGCGCTGTCGTCGTGGGACGCCGACGCGGCCGACAACTCGCGAGAGGCCACGCTGCGCAAGTGCGTGCGCCTCACCGCCCAGATGCCGACGCTGGTGGCGGCCTGGGAGCGCATCCGCCGGGGCAAGCCGCCGGTGGCGCCCAATCCCAAGCTGAGCCTGGCCGCCAACTTTCTCTACATGATGACCGGCAAGAAGGCCAGCGAGCTGGCCGTCAAGACGTTCGACATCGCGCTCATCCTGCACGCCGACCACGAGTTCAACGCCTCCACCTTCGCGGCCCGGGTCACCGCGGCCACGCTGTCCGACCTGCACTCGGCGATCACCTCGGCCATCGGCGCGCTCAAGGGGCCGCTGCACGGCGGCGCCAACGAGCAGGTGATGCTCATGGTCGAGCAGATCAAGGACCCGGCCCGGGCCGACGCCTGGATCCGCAAGGCGCTGGCCGACAAGGCCCGCATCATGGGCTTCGGCCACCGGGTCTATCGCGTGGAGGACCCGCGGGCCAAGCACCTGCGCCGCCTGGCCACCGAGCTGGGGCAGCAGATCGGCAACACGTCCTACGTGCAGATCCTCAACACGATGGCCAAGGTCGTCACCGAGGACAAGCACATCTATCCCAACGTCGACCTGTTCTCGGGCGCCGCCTACGCGGCGATGGGGATCAGCACCGACCAGTTCACGCCGATCTTCGCGATGAGCCGCGTGGCCGGCTGGGCGGCCCACGTGCTCGAGCAGCACGGCAACAACCGGCTGATCCGCCCGCGGGCGGAGTACACCGGGGCCACGCGCGCGAGCTACGTCCCGATCGCGCAGCGCTGAGGGCGGGGCGGCGTGACGATCCCGTTCGCCAAGGGCCACGGGCTCGGGAACGACTACATCGTCCTGCGCCGCGAGGACCTGCCCTTCGACCTCTCCGAGGCGTCGATCGTCCGCATCTGTGACCGCAACTGGGGCATCGGCTCCGACGGCATCCTCATGCTGGTGGCGACGTCGCGGGCCGATTTCGGGCTGCGCATCTTCAATCCCGACGGCAGCGAGGCCGAGAAGTCCGGCAACGGCCTGCGCATCTTCGCCAAGTGGCTGCGCGACCACGGCCACGCCAGGCAGGACCGCTTCACGGTCGACACGCCGGGCGGCGTCGTCGAATGCCTCTGCCACGGCAAGGGCGGCCGGGTCGGATTCGTTACCGTCGAGATGGGCCGCGCGACCTTCCGGGCCCCCGACATCCCGATGAACGGGCCGGACCGCGAGGTGGTCGGCGTGCCCCTGCAACTGTCCGACGGCAGCGCGGTGACGGCCACCGCGGTGTCGGTCGGCAACCCGCACTGCGTCGTGTTCGTCGACCGCCTCGACGTCGACGCCTGCAAGCGGGTGGGCCCGCTCATCGAGCGCCATCCGGCCTTTCCCCAGCGCACCAACGTGCAGTTCGCGCGCGTCGCCGACAAGCACACGCTGGACATCCTGATCTGGGAGCGCGGCGCCGGCTACACGCTGGCCTCCGGCTCCTCCTCGTGCGCGGCCGCCTCGGCGGCAGTCCGCAACGGCCGCTGCGAGCACGGCCGCGTCACCGTTCGCATGCCGGGCGGCGACCTCATCATCGACGTGCGCGCCGACTGGTCGCTCCGGCTCGAGGGCCCGGTGGAGGAGGTCTACACCGGCGCCCTCGGCGACGAGTTCTCGGAGGCCTGGCTCACACCCGCCACGCCGTGAACCGCGTCTGCGTCTTCTGCGGCGCGGCGGCGGGCGCCCGCCCCGAGTATGCCGAGGCGGCGCGCACGCTGGCGTCCGAGCTGAGGCGGCGCGGCCTGGGTCTCGTGTACGGCGGCGGCTCGACCGGCCTCATGGGCGCGGTGGCCGAGGCGGCGCTGGCCGCCGGTGTGGAGGTGATCGGTGTGCTCCCGCACCCCCTGTCCGGCCGCGAGTTCGCCCACCCCGGGCTCACCGAGCTGCGCCTCGTCTCGAGCATGCACGAGCGCAAGGCCACGATGGCCTCGCTCGCCGACGCGTTCATCTCGCTGCCCGGCGGCCTCGGCACGCTCGAGGAGACCCTGGAGATGCTGACCTGGACCCAGCTCGGCATCCACCGCAAACCCCTCGGCCTCCTCAACGTCGCCGGCTACTGGACCCCCCTGGTCGATCTCCTCCGCCACGCCGCCCACGAATCCTTCATCCACCCCAACGACCTCGCCACATCCCTCATCGTCGCCGACACGCCATCACACCTCCTCGACCTCCTCGCGAGCTGGAACCCTCCGTCGCTTCCTCGCGCGTGGCTCTCCGCCTCGCAGACCTAGGCCCCGGGCGTGCCCGGCGCACCGCCGAGCCAGCGAAGACCCCCCTCGAGTAATTCCTGAGGCGAAGGTTGGACTAACTGACGAGGCTCGACGCACCATGTCGGGCGCCGCGGGAGGCTGGTGGGGCGCCCCGCATGGTCAGTCCCTGACGCGAGGCTTATCCACAGCTATCCACAATCGCCATCCCGACATGCCGAAGCTGAGAAGCTACTGAAACCGTTGCATGAAAGACCTCGAATCGAGGCGGCACTTCGCTTGCTATCCACAGGGGGTCCCTCAGCGGGACGGTCGCGCCCAGGCCAGAAGAGAGTCGAGTGGTCTAGTGTTGAGCACCTGCTCGGGGCCGAGCCAGGCCCGCCGGGCGACGGCCACGCCCAGGGCGAGGTTGTCGAGCTCGCGCAGGTAGTGGGTGTCGGTGTTGATCGCCACCGGCACACCCAGAGACCCGGCCCGGCGCGCGTGGATGTCGCTCAGATCGAGCCGGTCGGGTGAGGCGTTGATCTCGACCGCCTTGCCGTGCGCGCGGGCGGCGGCGAGGACGGCGTCGAGGTCGATGTCGTACGGCTCGCGGGAGCCGATCAGCCGGCCGGTGGGATGCACGAGCACGTTCACCCAGGGATTGCCCAGGGCGCGAACGATGCGCGCCGTCATCTCGGCCCGCGGCTGCTTGAAGCGCGAGTGCACGGCGGCCAGCACGACGTCCAGCTCGGCCAGCACCGCGTCGGGGAAGTCCAGCGTGCCGTCGGCCAGGATGTCGCACTCAGTGCCGGCCAGAATGCGGATGCCGAAGCGCGGCTGCAGCGCACGGATGGCGGCGACCTGGCTGCGCAGGCGGTCCACATCCAGGCCGTTGGCGATCGTGAGCGAGCGGGAGTGGTCGGAGACGATCACGTACTCGTAGCCGCGCGCCTCGGCCGCGGCGATGAGCCGATCGAGCGGGTGATGGCCGTCGGACCAGTCGGTGTGGGCGTGCAGGTCGCCGCGGATGTCCCCGGCGGTGACGAGCGCGGGCAGCCGGCCCTCGCGGGCGGCCTCGATCTCGCCCGTGTTCTCGCGCAGCTCGGGCGGGATCCACGGCAGCCCGACGGTCGCGTAGACCTCCTCCTCGGTGGCGCCGGCCACGCGGGCCCCGCTGGCCTCGTCGAACACGCCGTACTCGCTGATGCGCAGGCCGCGGCGCGAGGCCATCTCGCGCACGCGCACGTTGTGGTCCTTGGAGCCGGTGAAGTACTGCAGCGCGGCACCGAACGCGGCGGGCTCGACCACGCGGAGGTCGATGGCCAGGCCGTCCTGGTGGCGCACGGAGGCCTTGGTCGGCCCCTGGGCCATGACCTCGACCACCGAGGGCAGGGTGGTGAAGGTGCCGATGACGCGAGCGGGATCGGTCGAGGTCACCAGCAGGTCGACGTCCTTGACCGTGTCGCGCATGCGGCGCAGCGAGCCGGCGACCTCCAGTCGCTCGACGCCGCCGTGCGCGCGCAGCGCCTCGCTCAGCTGGGCGGCGATCGCCCGGCCGGCGGCCAGCGGCGTGCGGGCGTGGCCGGCTCGCCAGCGCTCGATGCCCTTGAGGATGTTGTCGCGGCTCTTCTCGCGGAGGCCGGCCACGCCGAGGATCTGGCCCGAGCGGCAGAGCGCCTCCAGCGCGTCGATGGAGTCGACGCCGCGCTGCTCCCACAGCGCTCGCGCGGTGCGGGGGCCGAGGCCGCGGATCTCCAGCAGCGCGAGGAAGCCGGCCGGCAGCTCGGCCCGCAGGGTGTCGAGCTGGGCCAGGCGGCCGCGGGCCAGGTACTCCTCGACGCGGGCGGCCAGGTCGCGCCCGATGCCCGGCAGCGAGGTGAGCGCACCGCGGGCCGCCACCCCGGCCACGTCCTCGGCCAGCGCCTCCAGCGTCTGGGCGGCCCGCTGGTAGGCGCGGATGCGGAAGACGGACTCACCGCGCGCCTCGAGCAGTCCCGACATCTCGTAGAACAGGCGTGCGAGCTCGACGTTCGCTCCGGTCGCGCCGCTCGCCATGGCCTCATGGTACACTCCGCTCCGACGTGATTGCGGCGTGGTGCTGGGACCTGCTGGAGCCGTATCTCACGCGCAACCTGCTCAACCGCGGCGTCGCGCGCCCCACCCGCAAGCAGATCCTCGAGGAGTTCGGCCGGGTCTGGCCCGAGATCACGGCGACGATCGGCGTGCAGGAGCCGTTCGCCGGCACCATCCGCTTCAAGTGGCTCGTACGCCTGCCCGCCGCCGACATGGCGGACTTCCTGGACGAGCCGGAGGCGTGGATCGGTGGTCTCTACGGCGGCGGCAAGTTCAAGATGAACCTCCACCACGGCCTGCACTTCGTGAACACCAAGAACTTCAAGCCGGCCGGCGACCCGCTCTGGGCCGCGGTGCCGGCCCTGGAGCTCGACTAGGCGGCGATGCCCAGCGACGAGACGCGGCGCGTGCTCAAGGTGTTCGGCGTCGCGGTCACCAACCTCGAAGACGCCATCGACCAGCACAAGCCGCTGGCCGAGATCATGAAGTGGGACGCCGAGCTGGCCGACCGTACGCGCGAGCTGCTGGCCCTGCTCGACCGCTTGCGCAGCCGCCGCATCGCGTGAGGGCGCTCATGGCCCTGACCGACGCCTCCGGATTCACCCTGGACCCCGCCGAGCCGCCCCGCCGGATCGTCTCGCTCATCCCGTCCATCACCGAGACGCTCTGCGCCCTCGGCCTGGCCGACGCCCTGGTCGGCGTCACCGTCTACTGCGTGGCGCCGCGCGAGGTGGTGCGCGGCAAGACGCGCATCGGGGGCGAGAAGAACCCCGACCTGGAATCGATCCGCGCGCTGAAGCCCGACCTCGTCGTGGCCAACATCGAGGAGAACGTGCGCGAGCACGTGGAGACGCTGCGCGGCTGGGGCATTCCGGTGTGGGTGACGTACCCGCGCACGGTGGCCGAGGGCCTGGCCATGATCCGCGAGCTGGGGCAGGTGACCGGTACCGGGCCGCGTGCCGAGGCGATCCTGGCCGACCTGGAGCCGCTCTACGCCCGCGTGCGGGCGGCCAGCGCCCGGCGCCGGCCGGTGCCGGTCTTCTACCCGATCTGGCGCGAGCCCTGGATGACGATCAGCGCCGACACGTACATCCACGACCTGCTCTCGGTGTGCGGCGCGGTCAACGTGTTCGCCGACCGGCCCACGCGCTATCCCACGGTGACGCTCGCCGAGGTGGCGGCGCGGCGACCGGAGGTCATCGTGCTGCCCGACGAGCCGTTCCGGTTCCGGCGCTCGCACCTCGAGGACTTCACGCCCTACGCCGACGTGCCGGCCGTGCGGGCCCGCCGCATCCACCTGGTCGACGGCAAGCCGTTCTCGTGGCACGGGCCCCGCGTGGGCGAGGCCCTCTGCACACTGCCGGCGCTGTTCGGAGCCGCGGATGGCTGAGCCCTGCCCGCGCTGCGGCGCTGCCGTGGCCGGCGAACGCTGCCCGCAGTGCGGGCTGGTGATCGCGCTCTATCACGCCTCGCTCGAGAAGATGCGGCGCGGTCCGTCGGCGCCGGCCGGCGGGCCGACGGTGCCAACGGCCGGTCCGGCGATGTTCCGCGCGCCGGCGCCGGACGCCGCGGCCGCCTCGCCGATCCCGGCGGCCACCCGGCGCCTGCAGTTCCACGGCGCGGCGGGCAGCCTCTTCGGCATCTACGCCGTCAACGTGCTCTTCACGCTGCTCACGCTGGGGGTCTACTACTTCTGGGGCAAGGCACGCGTGCGCGCGTACCTGCTCGGGCAGACCGAGCTGGAGCGCGATCGCCTCGCCTATCACGGCACCGGCCTGGAGCTGCTGGTCGGCTTCGTGAAGGGCGTCATCGTGTTCGGCATCCCGGTCACGCTGCTGAGCATCCTGCCGCAGATCTACGGCGCGCCCGATCAGGTGGCCACGGCGTTGTCGCGCCTGCTGTGGCTGCTGGGGCTGCTGCTGGTGCCGGTGGCCATGGTGGGCTCGCGGCGCTACCGCCTCAGCCGCACCTCGTGGCGGGGCATCCGCTTCTCCTTCCGGGGCCCGATGCGCGAGTTTGTGGGGATCTTCGTCGTCGGCAGCATCCTGACCTCGCTCACGCTGGGCATCTACTACCCCGTCTTCGTCACCAAACGGCAGGCGTTCATGGTCTCGCACGCGTACTTCGGCTCGCGGAAGTTCGACTTCGACGGCCGCGGCGGCGCGCTGATCGGCTCGTTCCTGGGGATGGCGTTGCTGTTCCTGCCCACGCTGGGGCTGTCCTGGTTCTGGTTCTCGGCGCGCCGCTACCGCTTCTTCACCGAGCACACGCGCTTCGGCGCCACCCGCTTCCGGTCCACCGTCACCGGCGCCCGGCTGGCGTGGCTGCAGATCAGCAACGTGGTGGCGATCGTCGGCACGCTGGGGCTGGCCTGGCCGTGGACGGTCGCGCGTGGCGTGCGCTTCTACTACCGGTACCTGACGCTGGAGGGCACGCTCGACGTCAGCGACATCCACCAGGATGCCCGCGCCGCCTCGGCGACCGGGGAGGGCCTGGCCGGCCTGCTCGATGTCGACTTCGGCGTGAGCTGAGGCGCGGTGGCCGAGCCCGGCGCCCGCTCCTGGGACGCCTCGTACCTCGACGGCCGCACGCCGACGCGCCGGCCGGTGCGGATCATCATCGGCCAGGACGGGATCGAGATCACTCCCGCCGAGGGCGGCACCAGCTTCCGGTGGCCGCTGCGAGACGTCCGCCAGACCCAGGGGTTCTACCCGGGCGAGCAGGTACGGCTGGAGCGGGCCGGCTCGCTCGGCGAGGCGCTGCTCGTCGGCGACGTGGCCTTTCTCACTGCGCTGCGCGCCGCCGCCCCCCAGGCCGCCGGCGCCTTCCACAACCCGGCGCGCCGGCGCTGGCAGGCTGGCCTGGCGGTGGGGGCCGCGCTCGCCGCGGTGGTGGTAAGCCTCGTGCTCTACTTCTGGGGGATCCCGGCCCTGGCCGGCATCGTGGCCAGCCGTGTGCCCGTGTCCTGGGAGGTCGCGCTGGGCGAGTCGGCCATCGCCCAGCTGGCGCCGCCGTCCAGACGTTGTCTCGATCCGACTCGCCAGCGGCACATCGACGACATCGTCGCGGTGCTGCTTCGCCCGCTGCCGGACCGGCGCTATCCCTTCCGGGTCACCGTCGTCGACCATCCGATGGTGAACGCCTTCGCGACGCCCGGCGGCTTCATCGTGGTCTTCCGCGGGCTGCTCGACCGCACCGAGAACGCCGAGGAGCTGGCCGGCATCCTGGCCCACGAGATCCAGCACGTGCTCCATCGCCACGCCACCCGCGCCATCCTGCGCAACGCCTCCACCGGCATCCTGATCGCCGCGCTCGTGGGCGACGTCAGCGGCATCGTGGCCTTCGGCGTGGAGAGCGCGCGCACGCTCGGCGACCTGCACCACAGCCGCGAGGCCGAGCACGAGGCCGACCGCGACGGAATGCTGATGCTGAACGCCGCCGCCGTGGATCCCCAGGGAATGCTCGCCTTCTTCCAGGCGATGCAAAAGCTGGAAGGAACGAACCGCGCCGCCGTCCGCTATCTCTCCACTCATCCGGCGGCCAGCGACCGCCTGCAAGCGCTCTCCGCGCTGGCCGCTCAAGCCCCACGTCCCTCCGTGAAGCTCCTACCCGACTACGACTGGACCGACATCCGGAAGATGTGCCCGACCGCGAACCGCTAAGGACTCTCGTGGAATCGGGTGACGCCGCGGGGATCGCGCGTGGGGGCCGCGGGCGGCGGGGCTCTTCGGGCGCGAACCAGGGCGAGCCGAACCGCGAGCGATCGCTGCCAGCGGGGTAAGCGAGCCGCTCACGCGCGACAGCCCACGCCCCACCCCCCTTGGGGGATGGGGGGTCGAGCGAACCCCGCCCGCGTGATAGAGGCGAGCCCTGGGCGCGCCCGAAGAGCCCCACCGCCCGCGGCCCCCACGCGCGATCCCCGCGGCGTCACCCGGTTCCACGAGCGTCATTGGCCCGGGCCTGCGCGATCAGCGCGTGGACTCGCGCGGGCAGGGCGGGCGTGGCGGTGAGGCGGACGCCGAGGGGGGCGAGGGCGTCGTCGATGGCGTTGGCGAGCGCTGCGGGCGGCGAGATGGCGCCGCCCTCGCCGAGGCCTTTCATGCCGAGCGGGTTGCGGGGCGAGCGGAACTCCAGGTGCACGCACTCGATCAGCGGCAGGTCGTCGGCCCGCGGGACGACGTAGTCCATCAGCGTCCCTGACAGCAGCTGCCCGTCGCCGTCGTAGACGATCTCCTCGAACAGGCCGCCGCCCACGCCCTGGGCCACGCCGCCGTGCACCTGGCCCTCGACGATGATCGGGTTGATGACGGTGCCGCAGTCGTGGGCCACGACGTAGCGCAGCAGCCGCACGGCGCCGGTGTCGACGTCGACATCCACCTGGGCGACGTGGACCGCACTGGCGTAGGTGACGGTCGGGACGTGGTGATAGGCGACGGCGTCGAAGTCCGCCGGCGCCACGCCGGGCCGGGCGAAGGTCGGAATCGCGGCCTGGATCACGCGGGCCAGGGGCACCGCGCTGGCCGGGGCGCCGCGCACGGACACCTGCCCGTCCTCGATCTCGATGTCGTGCTCGGCGGCCTCCAGCAACGCCGCCGCCGCCGTCACCACCTTGGCCCGCACGGCCCCGGCGGCGTCGGCGATCGCGTTGCCGGCCGTGACGCCGCTACGGCTGGCGAAGGTGCCGACGCCGAAGGGCACCGCGGCGGTGTCGCCGCCCACCACGGTGACGTGCTCGAGCGGGATGCCGAGCGCGTCGGCGCAGACCTGCGCGAACGACGTCTCGTGGCCCTGGCCCGAGCAGACGGCGCCGGTGGCGACGACGGCACGGCCGGCCAGGTCGAGCGTCACCCGCGCGCCCTCGAAGGGCCCGATGGCCGTGCCCTCGACGTAGCCGGAGATCCCGATCCCGCGCCAGACGCCGCGCGCGCGCAGGGCCGGCTGCTCGCGCCGGAACGCGTCGTAGCCGGCGGCCTCCAGCGCGGCGTCGAGCACCGCGCGGAAGTCGCCGCTGTCGTACACCAGGGGATTGCCGTCGCGGTACGGCATGCCGAGGTCCCACGGCAGCTCGGCGGCGGTCAGGTAGTTGCGCCGGCGGATCTCGGCCGGATCGACGCCGAGCTGACCGGCCAGGCCGTCGATCGCGCGGTCCATCGCGAAGACGGTCTCGGGTCGGCCGGCGCCGCGGTACGGCGCGTTCGGCGTCTTGTGGGTGACGACGCCCTGCACCTCGACCGACATGTCGCGCACGCGCAGCGGGCCGAGCAGGTGGGCGACCGTGTTGTAGGGCAGGACGATCCCCCAGACGTTGTAGGCGCCGAGGTCGAGCCAGATGTGGTCGCGCACGGCCAGGATGGTGCCGTCGCGCCGCGCGGCCAGGCTGATCCGGTGCGTCTGGTGGCGCGCGTGGGCGGCGCTCATGAGGTGCTCGCGCCGGTCCTCGATCCACTTCACCGGGCGGCCGAGCGCGCGAGCGGCCAGCGGGACCAGCACGTCCTCGGCGTAGCCGGAGGCCTTGGTGCCGAAGCCGCCGCCGAGATCCGGCGCGATGACGCGCACGCGGTGGGGCGGCAGATCAAGCGCGGCCACCAGCCCCTGCTGCACGAAGTGCGAGACCTGCGTGCTGTTCCAGGTGGTCAGCGTGCCGTCGCGCCGGTCCCACTGCGCCACGACGCCGCGGCCCTCGAGCGGCATGCCCACGTAGCGCTGGATGCGGAACGTCTCGGTGAAGACCGCCTCGGCGCCGGCGAACACGCGATCGGCGTCGCCGATGGCGTGGCGGAAGCCGACCGCCACGTTGGTGCCCCACGCCTCGTGGACCAGGGGCGCGCCCGGCTCGGCGGCCGCCACCATGTCGACGACGACCGGCTGCGGCTCCCACTCGGCCTCGATGCGCTCGAGCGCGTCCTCGGCGCGGGCCCGGCCGTCGGCCACCACCATGGCGACGACCTCGCCGACGTAGCGCACGCGGTCACGACAGAGCGCGTACTGCGGCGCCTGCCGCAGGTCGAAGCGGATGGCCGCGGCCAGTCCGGGCGGCGGCGCCCCGAAGAGCGGCAACGGCTTCAGCCACGGCTGCAGGTCGGCGAAGGTGAAGACCCCGGCGACGCCCGGCATGGCCCGGGCCGCCTCCACGCTCAGGCGGACGAGGCGGGCGTGAGCGTGCGGTGAGCGCAGGAAGGCCGCGTGCAGCTGGCCGGGGAGGTTGACGTCGTCGACGAAGCGCCCGTCGCCCTGCAGGAAGCGCGGGTCCTCGCGGCGCCGGACGGCGGCGCCGAAGTACTTGGCGCCCATCGGGGGCCGGTCAGGACTTCTTGCGCTCGGGCAGGATCCAGTCGAGCCAGGGGGCGACGACGGCCATGAACAGGCCTGGGATCGCCACGCCGCTGATGATGCCAAGGATCGACAGGAACACGAGCGAGATGGCGGTGATCACGGCGTCGAGCAGCAGGTCCATCGGGCCTCCCCGTCAGTCGGTGGTGCTCAATTGTCGTCGCTGGAGCGGCGAATGTCGAGCATGGCCGGCACCCCCGGGAATGAGCCCGAAGCCTCCACCCGGGTGATGCGGGTCATGCGGGCGATGATCTCGCGGATCCGCTGGGCCGCCTCGATCGCCCGATCGACCCACCTGGTCTCGACGCCGTTGGCGTCCAGCCGGCGCTGGAGCAGCTCGATCGAGCCGACGATGACCGTGAGCGGGTTGTTGATCTCGTGGGCGGCGGCGTTGGCGACCAGCGTGATGGCGCGCAGGTCCGACACCTCGCGGCGGGCGGCGTCGAGCGCCTCGCGGGGGCCGGCGTCGCGGAACATCATGATCTCGTAGGACCGGCCGTCGTGCTCGACGCGCCGGACGGTCAGATCCACCGAGCGGACCGCGCCGCCGGCGCCGCGGTAGGGCAGGCCGAAGCCGCTCGCCACGCCGGCCGTCGAGGCCTCGCCGATGAGCGCCTCCCAGCGCTCCCGGCCGTCGGCCTCGTCGGGCCAGAACTCGCGCGCGTCGCGCCCCAGCAATCCCTCGCGCGCCACGCCGGACAGCGCGGAGTCGGCGCGGTTCGTCTCCAGGATGCGCCGGGTGTCGGGCTCGATGATGCGGATGGCCTCCGACGCCTCGTCGAGCAGCGCGCGGAATCGCCGCTGGGCGGCGTAGAGCTGCTCGCGCTCGACGACGTCCTGGAAGAGCTGGGCCAGGATGGTGATGCCGCCGACGTAGGCGATGAGGAAGTACGGCCAGGTGCTGGCGAACTTGTCGAGCCCGTCGCGGCCGAGCAGCGCGTAGCCGAGCAGGGTGGCCAGGAACGTGGCGGCGCCCAGCGCGAAGGCGTGCGGGGTGCCGACGCGCCCGCGCCGCGTGGCCCACCAGTGCACGAGGCCGCCGGCCACGCCCACCGCCAGCACGCTGACGACACCGGGAATCGTGCCGCTGCCTCCGAGCCACCACCAGCGATACACGGCCACCGCACCGGCGGCCAGCAGGCCGGCCGTCCAGCCCTCGAACAGCGCGATGAGCGCCACCGGCACGTTGCGCGCGTCGAAGTACACGTCGGGGGCCAGCTCGATCCGGGCGATGGCCAAGCCCACGGCCAGCGCGCCGAAGGCCAGACCGTTCAGGCTGTTGCGGATCTTCCGGCGGCGGCCGTCGCGAAGCCGGCGGAGCGTCGCGGAGTAGAAGAGCACGCCGAAGGCGAGGACACCGGTCGCCTCGACCAGGTGGTGAAGGTTGATCTCACTCCACCTCGAGGATCATCTCGATCTCGACCGGGATGCCGAGCGGCAGCCCCGCCATGCCGACCGCCGAGCGGGCGTGCTTGCCGATGGCCTCGCCGAAGACCTCGACCATGAGATCGGAGAACCCGTTGATGACCTTGGGGTGATCGCCGAAGCCGTCGGCGGCGTGCACCATGCCGAGCACCTTCACGACGCGCTTGACGCGATCGAGGCTGCCCAGGGCGGCCCGCGTGGTGGCGAGCAGATTCAGGCCGACCTCGCGCGCGGCTTGATAGCCCTGCTCGACGGTGAGATCGCGACCGACCTTGCCGGTGACGGTGAATGTGCCCTGGGGCCGCAGTGGTCCGTGACCTGACAGGTAGAGCAGATTGCCCGTGCGGACGGCGCCGACGTAGTTGGCCAGCGGCGTGGTCAGCGTCGGTAGCGTGATGCTTTTTTCCTTGAGCGTTGCCTCCGCGCCCATCACGCCTCCTCGACGCACATGACAATAGCGCGAGCATCGTGGCACACTACGCCGTGCCCGTCAAACCTCAGCCCGCCACGCCGTCGCCGGCCGCGACCGTCGTCCTGCTCCGTGATCGCCCCGCCGGCGGGGTGGAGTGCCTGCTCATGCGGCGCCACCTCAAAAGCAAGTTCGCCGCCGGCGATTTCGTGTTCCCGGGCGGCAAGATCGAGGTGGACGACAATCCCCAGGACGCCGCCGCCTGGTGCCGGGGCCTCGAGATGAAGGACGCCGCCCGGCGGCTGAGCCTGGAGGCGGCGCCGCGCACCGCGCTCGGCTTCTGGATCGGCGCCATCCGCGAGACGTTCGAGGAGGCGGGGCTGCTGCTGGCGGTGGACGCCGGCGGCCGCGACGCGGCGCTCGACACCCCGCGCTTCGCCGAGTACCGCCGAGCCTGCCACGCCGACAACCGCGCCTTCTGGCCGATGCTGCGCGCCGAGCGATTGCAGCTGACCACGGACCGGCTCGTGTACTTCGCGCACTGGATCACGCCCGAGGAGCAGCCCCTGCGCTTCGACACCCGGTTCTTCGCGGCGCCGGCGCCGGCCAGCCAGCAGGCGAGCGGGGACGACTACGAGATGACGGACCTCAAGTGGCTGACGCCGTCCGAGGCCGTCGACGCCCAGCGCCGCGGCGAGATCTCGCTGCGCAACCCCACCGTCAAGAACCTGCTGCTGTTCGACGGCGCCACGTCGACGACCCACGCGCTCGATCGGCTGCGCGACCGCCCGGTGCCGACCATCCGCCCGCGGGTCATCATGGAAGGCTCCGAGCGCAAGGTGCTCATGCCGGGGGACCCAGGCTACTTCTAGCGCTTCTCGTGGACCCCGGTGACGCGACGGGGCGCGATCGCGCGTGGGGCTCGCGGCGCGGGGCGCGCTCGCGGACCGTGGGGCTCTTCGGGCGCGCCCAGGGCTCGCCTCTATCACGCGGGCGGGGCTCGCTCGGCCCCCCATCCCCCAGAGGGGGCTGGGTCGTGGGCTGTCGACCGTGGGCGGCTCGCTCGCCCCGCCGGCAATCGAGCGCGCTCGGTTCGGCTCGCCCTGGTTCGCGCCCGAAGAGCCCCACGATCCGCGAGCGCGCCCCGCGCCGCGAGCCCCACGCGCGATCGCGCCCCGTCGCGTCACCGGAGTCCACGAGAATTGCTCGCTACGCGACGGGGTCGGGGCCGGCCCGCTGGCGCGAGGCGTCGTCGCTCAGGCGCGGCCGGCGACGCGGGAGAAGCGGCGGGTGAACTCGGCCGGATCGAGGTTGCCGGCCTTGGCCAGCGCCGCCACCGTCTCCGGCTTCTCGAAGTCCTCGGGCTTGAGGCGGATCATGTAGGCCATGAGCGTCTGGTACATCTCCGACTCCACGTCGGCATAGCGCACGCGGATGCGGCCGGTCTTGGGATCCATCATCAGCCCGAACGGCACCGGCACCAGGCGACCGGCCTGGATGGTCACCATGGCGTTGCTGCCGCCCTCGAGCAGAAAGCGCGTGGCCCAGTAGCCGAGGCTGCGGCAGTACTGGATGTCGTGGGCGCCCGGCGGCGCGCAGCGCAGCTCGTAGCCGAGGTCCTTGGCGACGATGGTCACCTCGATGCCGCGCGCCTTGAGGCTGGCGCTCACGCGCTCCTTGAGCAGGCGCCCCAGATCCAGCTCGGCCAGCCGGACGTTGCCGTAGGCGTCGCGCTCCACGGGGCCGAGCGTCTGGGGATCGAGCTTCTCGGCCAGCCCCTCGGACAGGATCGCCACGCCCTGCTCGCGCCCATGAGCCCGGCGCTTGATGATGGCGCCCTCGAGGACGTCGGCGAGCTGGTCGAGGCTGATCTGGGGCGACGCGAACTCCTCGGCGATGACGGTGACGGTGGCGCCGGCCGAGCCGCCGATGCCGAGGGCGAGGTGACCGGCGTGGCGGCCCATCACGGTGACGAAGAACCACCGCTCGGTGGTGGCGGCGTCCTGCATGAGGTTGCGTACCAGCTCCTTGCCGAGGTTGCAGGCGGTCGTGAAGCCGAAGGTGACGATGTCGCTGGGCAGCGGCAGGTCGTTGTCGATGGTCTTGGGCACGTGGACGACGGTGAGGCCCTCCAGCGCCTTGGCCAGCCGCGAGGCGGCGAAGGCGGTGTCGTCGCCGCCGATGGTCAGCAGGTGGTCGACACCGAGGCGCTTGAGCGTGTCCGCGACGCGGGCGATGCCCTCCGGCGACTTGGTCGGGTTGGTGCGCGAGGTCCGGATGATGGAGCCGCCGTCGAAGTGGATCCGCGAGGTGTCGTTGATTTCCAACTCGACCACGTGCTCGGTGTCGCCCTGCTCGAGCCACTTGAAGCCGTCGTAACACCCCAGCACCCGCAGCTCGTGATTACGCGCCTCGATCGTCGCCGCCGCGATCACCGCATTGATCCCCGGCGCCGGACCACCCCCAACCAGAATCGCCAGTGTCTTCATGACTCGATCATTATGCACCCCGCCCTTCGACCGCCCAGCACTCCGCATCG
>JBGQLG010000122.1:0-16118 GCA_041499965.1 Methylomirabilia bacterium | reverse complement strand
GGGCTACTCGGTTTTTTCCCTTGGGGGGGGGGCTGGGGGGGGGGGCCCACCCGGGGGGGCCGGTGGGGGGCGGGGGGGGGGGGCCCCGCGCAAATTCGCGCGGGGGGCGGGGCGCCGCGCCGACTCGGCGCCCGGCCGGCCGGCTACCCCTCGTACACCTCGCGCCTGGCGATGCCACGCTGGAACGTCAGGTACTGCTCGCGGGTCATCGGCGGCTTCGCGCTCTTGAGCACTTCGCGGCCGCCGGCGGCGCCGTCGGCCAGCAGATCGACGGCCATCCCGGCCAGGCCCTTGGCGATGCCCAGGTAGGCGAACGGCTGGTCGACGATCTGGTAGTCGGCGCCGTGGCCGGAGCCGGTGGCCCCACCCATGTAGGGATGGAGCACCGGCATGATCATGCTGAGGTCGCCCATGTCGGTCGAGCCGGTGCGGTGGCCGATCTGGCGATAGCTCGCCTCACCCACCACCGGCACCCAGTTCTCGCGATACATCCGCGCCATGGTGGCGTCGCAGGTCATCGGCATGTAGCCGGGCAGCGTCTCGATCTCGACCTTGGCGCCCAGCGCCAGCGCGCCGGCCCGGAACGCGCGGTCGACCTTCTTGTTGGCGTCGAGGATCGCCTCGACGGTGCGGCCGCGCACGTAGGTCTCCAGCCGCACCTCGCCGGGGATGACGTTCACCTGCGAGCCCCCGTGCGTGATGATCGGATGCACGCGGATCGTGTCCTCGTCGCGGAACGTCTCGCGGATGGCGTTGATCGCGACCAGGCCGATCTGGGCGGCGTAGAGCGCGTTGATGCCCTGGTGGGGGGCGCCGCCGGCGTGGGAGGCGCGGCCGACGTAGCGGATCGTCTTCACGATGCAGCCGTTGTTGGAGGCGGGCACGCCGGTCTTGCCGTCCTCGGGGCGTGAGGTCATGTGGATCATCATCGACAGGTCCACGTCGTCGAAATGGCCCAGGCGCAGCAGCTCCGGCTTGCCGCCGAGGAACTCGAGCCGGCCGGCCCGGGCCTGCGTCACACGCCACTCGATGTCGCCGTACTCCTCGGCCGGCACCGCGAAGAAGACGACGCGCCCGGCCAGGTGGTCGAACGCCTGGCTGTCGAGCAGGCCCATGGCCGCGCCGAGCAGGCCGGCCACCTGCGCGTTGTGACCACAGGCGTGGGCGGCGCCGGTCTGCGGGTCGGCCACCGGATGGCCGGTGACGACGAGCCCGTCGAGCTCGCCGAGCAGCGCGAAGGTCGGCCCGTCGCCGGCGCGGCCGGCCACGTCGGCGCGCACGCCCGTGAGCGCCAGCCCGCCCTTGGGGGAGAGACCGAGCCGCCCCAGGGTCTCCTCGACCAGCCGCGCGGTCTTGACCTCCTTGAAGCCCAGCTCGGGCTGCTGGCGAATCTGCTCGCCGAGGCCGATGATCTCCTCCGCCCGCTTGTCGATGGCGGCGTAGACGCGCTGCTTGATCTCGTTCCTGGTCATGGCCGTACCTCCGCGCGTTATTCTACCCGCCATGGACTACCACCACGTGGTCGAGGCCGCCGGGGTCGTGAGCCTGGGGCTGATCGTGTTCTCGTACCTCGTGCGCTGGTCCGAGGCGGGGCCGCCCGGCCTGCGACGCTGGCGCCCGGCGGCCACGGGGCTGGCGTTCGGCGGCGTGGCAATCGTCCTGATGGTCTCGCGCATCTACGTGGGCGACGACCAGTTCGTGGACGCGCGCGCGGTCCCGATCGCGCTCGTCGCGCTGGTGGAGGGCGGGCCGGCCGGCCTCCTGGCCGCCGGCGTGACCGCCGGCTACCGGCTCTGGCTCGGGGGCGGCGGCGCGCTCGCCGGGATCCTCGGCATTGTCGCCACCGCGGCCGCGGCGACGGCCGTGCGCGCGTGGGCCCGCCGCGACGGCCGCGTCGGCCTGCGGCACTCGCTGGCGCTGAGCCTCATCGTGTGGCTGCTCACCGCCGCCTCGTTCCTGCTGCTCGGCCACCGCGGGGCCGCGATGCTCGCGCGGGTCTGGCTGCCTCTTCTCTGCCTGAACGTGGTCGGCATCGGCCTCGTGGCCCGGCTGTTCACCGCGGTCGTCGCCGCCCAGTCGGCCGAGGCCGCGCGCCGCGAGGCCGCCCAGCTCCGCGCGGTCAACGCGCTCGCCCACGCCGCCGCCCACGAGATCAACAACCCGCTGATGGCCGTGATCGGCGGGCTGGCGCTCGTGGCGCGCGCGATTCCCGCCGACAGCGATCAGGTGAAGTGGATGAACACCGCCAAGGAAGGGGCCGAGCAGATCCGCGACATCGTCCGACGGATGAACCACATCACCACGATCGAGGAGGCGCCCGCCCAGGGCACCCTGCCCCCGATGCTCGACATCAGGAAGTCGAGCACGCCTTCCTGAGAAAGCGCTCCGGCAGGAAGTCCGCGACGTCCAGTCCCGGCCGACCCGACGTGATCCACTCGCCCATGAGGCGCGCGGTGATCGGCGCCAGCAGGATGCCGTTGCGGAAGTGCGCGGTGGCGACGAACAGATTGTCGACGCCCGGCCACGGGCCGAGCACGGGCAGGTCGTCGGGCGCCCACGGCCGGAAGCCGCACCAGGTCCGGCGGATCGGCAGGGCGCCGAGCGCCGGCACCGCCGCCAGGGCCGCGGTCAGCAGCGAGCCGATGCCCTCGGCGGTGACCTCGCGCTCGAAGCCGGCGACGTCGACCGTGGCGCCGATCAGCAGCTCGCCGGACGGCCGCGGCACCAGGTAGACCTCGTTCGCGTACACGCAGTGGCCGAGCACCGGGGGGACGTGGGCGAGCGCGACCATCTGACCGCGCCGGGGCTCGATCGGCAGCCGCTCGCCGAGGGCCGGGGTGAGCTCCGCCGTCCAGGCGCCGGCCGCCACCAGCACGGCGTCGGCCTCGACCCGGGCGCCGTCCGCGACGACGCCACGCGCGCGGCCGCCCTCGACCACGAGCGCCGACACCGCGCATCCCGCCCGGAGCGTCACGCCGGCACCGACCGCGGCCTGTGCGTAGGCCGTCACCAGGCGCTGGTTGTTGATCCAGTGATCGCCGCGGGCGAACAGCGCCCCGCGCTCCGACACCGCCAGCGCCGGCTCGCGCTCGCGCAGCTGGGGGCCCGACCACAGCTCGACACCCAGCTCGCGCGCCTCGGGACGGCGGGCGCGCTCGGTCGCCTCGCGCAGGTCCTCGTCGTCGGCCAGCGCATAGATGGTGCCGCGCGTGACGTACTCGACGTCGAGCGCGGTGCGCTCCTGTAGCTCCTGCACGACGCCTGGATACAGGCGCCACGACTCGAGCGCCAGCCGCTCGAACGGCGAGCCGGCGCCCTCGCCGAGCGGCGCCAGCAGCCCGGCGGCGGCACCGGAGGCCTCGGCGCCGGGCGTCGCTCGCTCGAACAGCGTCACCGCGCAGCCGCGCTTGGCCAGCTCCCAGGCCGTCGAGCAGCCGATGATCCCGCCGCCGACCACGAGGATTTTCACGCCAGGACCTCGAGGAACCGGCGCGTCGCGACCGCGGGGGAATCCGCGGCCAGAATGGAAGAGATCACCGCGACGCCGTGGGCGCCCGCCGCCCGGACCTCCTTGACCCGATCGGGCGTGATCCCGCCGATCGCCACGACGGGAATGCGCAGCCCGCGGGCCACGGCGGCCAGGCGCTCCAGACCCTGCGGCGGGCCGTACGGCCGCTTGCTCGGCGTGTCGTACACGGGGCCGTAGGTGATCCAGTCCGCGCCCTTCAGCTCGGCGTCGACCGCGTCCTGCAGCGAGTGCACCGAGACGCCGATGCGCAGCCGCCGGCCGGCGATCGCGCGGATGTCGTCCACCGGGAGCGACGTGTGGGTGCGCTGCACCGCGTCGGCGCCGACGGCCAGCGCCACGTCGACGCGGTCGTTGACGACGAGCAGAGCGCCGGCGTCGCGCACCGGCGCCACCAGACGGCGGCACAGGAACGCCAGGTCGGCGGCGCCGAGGTCCTTCTCGCGCACCTGGACGGCGGGAAGGCCGGCGGCCAGGCACTCGCCGACGACGGCGACGAGGTCCCGGCCGCGCGTCTGCGTGCGGTCAGTGACGAGGCAGAGGCTCAGCTCGTCCAATCGGGCAGGCCCTCGAGCGGCGAGGACGCTGTCGCGTACAGCTTCTTGCCGATCCGCCCCGACTTGTAGGCCAGCCGCCCGGCCTCGACCGCCAGCTTCATGGCCCGCGCCATCGACACCGCGTCCTGGGCGCCGGCGATGGCCGTGTTCATGAGCACGCCGTCGCAGCCGAGCTCCATGGCGATGGCGGCGTCGGAGGCGGTCCCGACGCCGGCGTCGACGATGACCGGCACCGTGACCGACTCGAGGATGATCCTGATGTTGTACGGGTTACGGATGCCGAGGCCCGAGCCGATCGGCGCGCCCAGCGGCATCACGCAGGCGGCGCCGGCGTCCTGCAGCTTCTTGGCGACGACCGGATCGTCGTTGCTGTATGGCATGACGGTGAAGCCCTCGCGGGCCAGCACCTTCGTCGCCTCCAGCAGCCCCTCGACGTCGGGGAAGAGCGTGCGCTGGTCGCCGATGACCTCGAGCTTGACCATCTCGCCGAGGCCGGCCTCGCGGGCCAGGTAGCAGGTGCGGATCGCCTCATCGGCGGTGTAGCAGCCCGCCGTGTTGGGCAGCAGCGTGTAGCGCTTGGTGTCGATGTAGTCCAGGATCGATTCGCCGCTGCCCGGCAGGCTGACGCGCCGCACGGCGACCGTGATGATCTCCGCGCCCGAGGCCTCGTGGGCGTCGCGCATGATCGGCAGCGTGCTGTACTTGCCGGTCCCCACGATCAACCGGGACGTGAACTCCTTGCCACCGAGGACCAGGTTGGTGTCGTACATGGCTAACCTCCCCCCATGGGCCGCACGATCTCGACCTTGTCGCCTTCCGAGAGCTTGACGGCCGCGTAGTCGGACTTGCGGGTGACCTCACGGTTGACGGCCACCGCCGTGAACTCGCGCTTGACGTTGAGGAGCGCGAGCAGGGCTTCGACGGTGAGCCCGGGCTCGACGTCGATCGGCTTGCCGTTGACGCTGATCGTCATAGACACGAACGGCCGCTCCCCTCTTCAAGGGTGCGGCCGTGGTCTACTCCGCCACCGTGTTCCCTTCGCTGGAATTACCCAGAGCAGGTTCGAGGGGTCCCGGGCCGCACCCGGTTCTCAGGAATCCTCCCCCCACGGCGACGGCTCGCAGTATACCTCGCGGGCTGAATCAAGGCATCTCGAATCAGGACGCGGTGATCAAGCGGCGCGCCGGGCGTCTCCGCCAGCGCCACCTGTCGACCGAGGCGCACACCGTTCATGACTTTGAATCTGCGAACTAGGCAGTCGCCCAGCCGCAGCACGGCAAGGCCCGACGAGACTTGACGCATCGCCGGCGGCTGGCGGAAGATCGCCGTCGTGCTCGGCCAGCCACACCGCGGTCGCGGGACGATGCTGATAGGGGCGGCGCTCGCCGCCGCCCTTGCCCTCGGCCGCCCCGCCGCGCCAGCTGTCGCCGAGGCCCAGGGGACGGGGAACGTCCCCCGGATCGGTGTCGTCGCGGTCTCGGAACCAGCATCGCCGACCGAACCGAATCTCGCCGCGTTCCGGCAAGGACTGCGCGACCTCGGCTACGTCGAGGGCCAGAACCTCGTCGTGGAATACCGGTACGCCCAGGGCAGGACGGAACGGGCGCCCGAGTTGGTTGCCGAGCTGGTCGGTCTCAAGGTGGACGTGATTGTCGCATCCGGACCAACGGCCATCGCGGC
This sequence comes from Methylomirabilia bacterium, assembly GCA_041499965.1. GTDB lineage: Bacteria > Methylomirabilota > Methylomirabilia > Rokubacteriales > CSP1-6 > AR5. Next base: position 10,355 of record JBGQLG010000122.1, on the reverse strand, counting down.
GAAGAACGCCACACAGACGATTCCCATCGTGTGCGTCGCCATGGCTGATCCTGTCCGCTTCGGTCTGGTGGCCAGCCTCGCCCGTCCGGGTGGCAACGTCACGGGATTGGCGTTGAACGTCGACACGAAGTTCATCGGAAAGTGGCTGGAGCTGCTCAAGGAGGCTGCACCGCGGGCCTCGCGTATCGGCTACCTCCACGATTCGAATATGGGGCTGCCCGGACCGGATCTGGCGGAGCTGAAGTCTACGCTACGGCTCGTCGATGTCCGAGAGCTACGCCAGATAGAGACCGCCTTCGCCGAGATCGGCAAGGACCGGGGCGGTGTCGTCGTTTCCCCGCAACCGTTCTTCTTTGCTCAGCGCAGCCGAATCGCCGAGCTGGCGACCAAGCACCGGGTGCCGGCAATCTATGGGTTCCGCGCGTTTGTGGACGCCGGCGGGTTGATGTCCTACGGGATGAACCTTCCCGATGTCTGGCGGCGGGCGGCCGCGTATGTCGATAAGATCCTAAAAGGAGCAAAGCCGAGCGACCTACCAGTAGAGCAACCGACCAAGTACGAGCTGCTCATCAACCGCAAGGCCGCAAAAGCACTCGACCTGACGGTCCCACGCTCGTTGTTGCTGCGGGCGGACGAAGTCATCGAGTGACTCGCTAAAATCGCCACGCCAGCGCGAAGCCGCGGCTGGCTCTCAGGTCGCCTCGCCGATCGCTCTCAGCGCGTCGGGGTTCTCCAGCGACGACACGTCGCCGGCCGGCTTGCCGAGGTAGGTCGCGCGGATCACGCGACGCATGATCTTGGCGCTGCGGGTCTTGGGGAGGTCGCGCGTGAACAGGACCTTCTCCGGCTTGAGCGCCTTGCCCATCTCCTGTGCGACGCGATTGGACAGCTCATTGCGCAGGGGTTCGGACGGCGTGCGGCCGGGACGGAGCACCACGAAGCAGACGACGGCCTCGCCCTTGATCTCGTGGGGCACGCCGATCACGCCGGCCTCGGCGACGTCGGGATGGCCGACCAGCACGGATTCGACCTCCGCCGGCCCCAGCCGCTTGCCGGCGATCTTCAGCGTGTCGTCGGAGCGGCCCTGGATGTACCAGAAGCCGTCGGGATCGACGTACGCCCAGTCGCCGTGCACCCACACACCGGGCCAGCGCGACCAGTACGTCTCCTCGTAGCGCTCGGCGTCGCGCCAGAACCCCGCCGTCATGCCCGGCCACGGCTTGGTGATCACCAGCTCACCCACCTGCCCGCGCACGGGCCGGCCGTCGTCGCCGAAGCACTCGGCGGCCATGCCGGGGATCGGGCCGGCGAACGAGCAGGGCTTGATCGGCGCGATGGGAAAACAGCCCAGGATGCCGCCCGAGATCTCCGTCCCGCCGGTGTAGTTGATGATCGGGATGCGCGCTTTCCCCGCGTTCTCGAACAGCCAGCGGTACGGCTCCGGATTCCACGGCTCGCCCGTCGAGCCCAGGATGCGCAGCGACGAGAGATCGTGGGCGTGCACGTGCTCCGGGCCGTGCGGCATGAGCGCGCGCACCGCCGTCGGCGACAGCCCCATCACGCTGATGCGGTGGCGCTCGACCAGGCTCCACAGCCGATCGGGCCTCGGATAATCCGGCACGCCCTCGAAGACCACGACCGTCCCGCCGTGGAACAACCCGGCCGTGAACGCCATCGGCCCCATCAGCCAGCCAAGGTCAGTCAGCCAGAACAGGCGATCGTTCTCGCCCACGTCCATGCAGTAGCCGAAGTCGTGGGCGGTCTTGATCAGGAATCCGCCGTGGGTGAGCACCGCGCCCTTCGGCCGTCCCGTCGTCCCCGACGTGTAGATGATCAGGCACGGGCGATCGGCCTCGACCGGCAGCGCCTCCGCCCGCTCGCTCTGCCCGGCCACGGCCTCGTGCCACCAGCGATCGCGTCCGGCCGTCCACGGGATCTCGCGTCCCAGCCGGCGATACACGAGCACGTGCTTCACCGACGGGCACTGGGCCACGGCCTCGTCGGCCGTCTCCTTCATCTTCACGACCTGGCCGCGGCGGTGAAAGCCGTCGGCGGTGATCAGCAGCTTGGCCTCGCAATCGGACAGGCGCGAGGCGACGGCGCCGGGGCCGAAGCCCGAGAAGCACGGCGTGTAGATGGCACCGATCTTCACCACGGCCAGCGTGGCGATCGCCGCCTCCGGCGACATCGGCAGGAAGACGCCGACGCGGTCGCCCTCGCCCACCCCGAGCGCCTTCAGCGCGTTGGCCAGCCGGTTCACCTCCGCGGCCAGCTCGGCGTACGTCAGCGTGCGCGACTGGCCGTCGTCGCCCTCCCAGACGATCGCCGGCTTGCCGCCGCGCCCGGCGTCCACGTGGCGATCGACGCAGTTGTCGGTGAAGTTCAGGCGGCCGCCGGGGAACCACGCCGGCCAGGCCACGCCGCGCGAGCCGTCGAGCACGCGCTCGTAGGGATGCAGCCAGCGCACCCCGAGATCGCGCACGACCGCGTCCCAGTACCACTCGGGATCGGCGATGGAGCGGCGCTGCAGCTCGGCCAGGGTGCCGATGCCCTGGGCGCGCATGAAGCGGCCGATGCGGGAGCGCTCGATGACGTCGGGGGTGGGGCGCCAGACGATCTCGCTGGTCTCGGTAGTCATAGGCCGGACCCTATGATAATGCTTCCGCCATGGGTGAAAACGTCCTCCTCACGCGCGACGGCCTCATCGCCACCGTCACACTGAACCGCCCCGACCGCCGCAACTCGCTGAGCGATCCGATGCTCACCGAGCTGGGCGCGGCCTTCGCCGAGCTGCGCGACGACCCCGGCACCCGGGTCGTCATCGTGACCGGCGCGCCCCCGGTCTTCTCGTCGGGCGCCGACGCCGGGCTCAAGAGCAGCATGTCGCCCGAGGAGCGGCGCGCCGCGATGGGCTCGCGCAAGAGCCAGTTCCGGCGGCTCTTCGAGCGCGCCAACACGGTGCTGGAGGGGCTGGAGCAGACGACCATCGCCGCCATCAACGGCCACGCCGTCGGAGGCGGCTGGGGCCTCACGCTGGCCTGCGACTTCCGCATCGCCGCGGCCGAGGCCCAGCTCTGGATTCCCGAGGTCGACCTCGGCGTGCCGCTGGGCGTGGCCTCGACCACGCGGTTCGTTCGCCTGGTCGGCCCCGCGCGGGCCAAGGAGATCATCATGGACTGCCGGCGCTACACGGCCGAGGAGGCGCGGCAGTGGGGCCTGGTGAACAAGGTCCTGCCCGGTGTCGATCTGGCCAAGGCCGCGCGCGACTACGCCGAATTCATGGCGAAGAAGCCGTTCAAGCCGCTGGCCGAGATGAAGGCGCGCATCAACGCCATCGCCCGGGCCGGCATGCCCGAGGTCAACGCGATGACCGAGGGCTTCCTGGAGCGCGCCTGATGCTCGACGGCCTCCGCGTCCTGGATCTCTCACGGGTCATCGCCGGTCCCTACTGCGCCATGATGCTGGCCGACCTCGGCGCCGACGTCGTCAAGGTGGAGCGGCCCGGCCGCGGCGACGACATGCGCTATCTGGGCACCAGCAAGGACGGCATGAGCCTGGGCTTCGCGACGATCAACCGCAACAAGCGCGCGATCGCCGTCGACCTGCAGCACCCCGAAGGCCTCACGATCATCCACGAGCTGGCCAAGCGTGCCGACGTCGTCCTCGAGAACTTCGTGCCCGGCGTCGCCGAGCGCCTCGGTTTCGGCTACGCCGCGCTCAGCGCGACCAACCCGGCGGTGGTCTACGCCTCGGTCAGCGGCTACGGCCAGGACGGCCCCTACGCCCGGCGCCCCGGCTACAACACGATCGCCATGGGCATGAGCGGTCTCATGGCGCTGACCGGTCAGCCGGGCGATCCGCCCACGCGTCCGGGTGGGTCGATCTCCGACGTCGCCGCGTCCTACATCGCCTTCGGCGCCGTGTGCGCGGCGCTCGTGCAGCGATTCCGCACCGGTCGCGGCCAGCACGTGGACGTCAGCCTGCTCGCCTCCAGCGTGGCGCTGCTGCCCGATCCCTCCGCGCACTACTTCTCCTCCGGCGTCGTCCCCAAGCGCGTGGGCAATCGCAACCCCAACGTCACGCCGGCCGAGGCCTTCCAGGCCGCCGACGGCTTCATCAACGTCGTCATCCTCAACCCCGACCAGTACGAGAAGTTCTGCCGTGCGCTGGGCGACGAGGCGCTGGTGACCGAGCCGCGCTTTTCCACCAACGAGGCACGCGTCGCCAACCATCCAGACTTCAAGGCGCGCATCGAGGCCGCGCTGGTCAAGCGCACCGTCAGCGAGTGGGTCGATCGGCTCATCGCCGCCGGCATCGCCGCCGGTCCCATCTACGAGTTCGATCAGGTCTTCGAGGACGCGCAGGTGCGCCACATGGGGATGGTGCGCGACGTCGAGCAGCCCGGCCTCGGCACCGTGCGCATGCTCGGATTTCCATTCGCCGTCGGGGGCTCGAGACCCCCCGTACGACGGCCCGCCCCTCGTCTTGGCGAGCACACCCGTGAGGTCCTCGGAGAGCTTGGCATTTCAGCTAGCGAGATCGATCGCTTGGCTGGCCTCGGTGCAGTCGCCACTTCGGACTAGACTACTCGTTACTTGTTTGGTATATATTCGCCGTGGATCTCCGACGGCGAATGGAGCTTCTGACCGAGGCCGCGCTGCCCGATCGCGAGCAGGGCATGCCGAAGTACCGCCAATCGGTGCCGGTCGGCAACCGCCCGATCACCTCCATGGGCATCGCGCAGGCCCGCATGCCGGGCGGCGGGTCCATCAACCTCATGCGGGTTATGCAGACCAATGCCTGCTCGCTGTCGTGCGGCTACTGCCCGACGTACTGCGGCGGCAAGGTCCCGCGGGCCACCGTCAGCCCCGAGGAGGTCGCGACCACCTTCATGGACGTGAACCGCAAGGGCCTGGCCCAGGGCCTGTTCCTCACCTCCGGCGTGCCGGGACGGCCGACGCGAGCCACCGACCGCATGCTGGCGACGCTGGAGGTATTGCGGCGGCGCGAAGGGTTCGCCGGCTACATTCACGTCAAGCTCTTGCCCGGTGCCGAGACCGCCCAGGTCGAGGCCGCCGCCCGTCTGGCCACGCGCATCTCGGTCAACCTCGAGGGCCCGACTGACGCCCACGTCCGGACCCTCGCGAAGGAAAAGGACCTCTCGGGCGACCTGTTGCCGAAGCTGGAGCTGGCGGGTCGGCTCTATCGTGAAGCGCGCGAGGAAGGAGGGCCGGGGCCGCGTGGGAGCACCACCACGCAGTTCGTGGTGGGCGCGGTCGGCGAGCAGGACCGCGAGGTCCTCCGGCTCGTGGCCAGGCTGGAGCGGCAGCGGCTGCTGCACCATGCGCACTTCAGCGCCTTCCAGCCGGTCGCGGGGACGCCATTCGAGGGCTTCGCGCCCACGCCCGCGGCCCGCGAATCGCGCCTCTACCAGGCCGAGCACCTGCTGCGCGAGTACGGCTTCGGCGTCGAGGAGCTGGCCTTCGAGACGGGCGGAAACCTGCCGCTCGAGCACGATCCCAAGACCGCGTGGGCGCTGGCCCACCCCGAGCGCTTCCCGCTGGAGCTGACGCGCGCGCCGCTCGAGCTGCTGCTGCGCGTCCCCGGCATCGGGCCGAAGGCCGCGCGTACCCTCGTGCAAGAGCGCCGGCGGCTCGTCCTGCGGGGGCTGTACGACCTGCGCCGGATCGGGGTGGATATCGTCCGCGCCGGCTACTACCTCAGCCTGCACGGTCGCCGGCTCGCGCCGGCCCCAGCGCCGCATCAGCTCCGGCTCTTCGCCCCGGGCCAGCACCTCACCCAGGCGCCCTTCCGGACGCCGGTGCCGCCATGCGCCTACCGGTGATCAACCCACTCAGCGGTGGCTGAACACCTCGCGGAGCAGATCCGTGGTGCGCGCCGCCGGATCGGTGCGGATCTTGGCCTCCTGCTCGCCGACCACGTGGAAGAGCCCGTCGAGGGCCCGGCCGACCACGTAGTGATCGAGGTCGAAGGCTTCGCTGTCGAGGAACGGGATCGATTTGGCGCGGCCCAGCAGATCCTGGTACTGGCGTGTGACTCCCACCTGTCCCATCGACTTCTCGACGACCGGACGAAACGCCGTCGTCAGCGAGGTCGTCGTCTTGCCCTTGAAATAGTCAGTGGCGGCGGTCTTGCCGCCGTTGAGGATGTGGCTGGCGTCGTCGATGGTCATGCCCCCGATGGCGTTCCAGAAGATCTGCTTGGCCGCGGGCGCCGCCTGCTCGGCCGCCCGGTTCATGCCCACCACGAGCTCGTCGAGCTGCGGGCCGTAGCCGACCATCCTCAGACCACGATCGAGCGACTGCAGCTTCTCGGGCAGCAGGATCTTGATCGCCTCGTTCTTGAAGTACCCGTCGGTCTTCCCGGTCAGGCTCACGGCGTTGGCGGTGCCGACCTGCAGCGCCTCCTTGAGCCCCTGGCCGATCTTCACGTCGCCCAGCGAGCCCGAGGCGGGGGTGCCGGGGATCTGCGGAAGCTGGGGGAACTGCTTGAACAGGCCGTCGAGCTGGGCCCAGGCCGGCCCGGCCGCGACCACGGCCAGCACGAGAACGAGGACGGCCACGCGGCGCCGCATCATAGAGCCTCCAGTTGTCGCGCCAGCGCCGCGCGGTCGGTGACCGGCAGCTCGCAGGCGTAGTTCCGGCAGACGTACGCGGTGGCCTTGCCGTCCACCGCTCCGCGGTTTTCCAGCAGTGGAATGCCGGCCGCCGCCGCCGTGTCGCCGGCCCTCATGCCAGCCACCACGCGATTGGGCAGGAAGCGGCCGAAGACCTCGGCGGTGAGCGCCGGCAGCCCTCCGTCGCCGGCGGGCGCCACCAGCGCGACCTCGACCCTCGGCCCCAGGTGGAAGTCCAGCGCGCACAGGAAGCGGCCAAAGCCCGACGCGTAGCGGCCGATGAGATCGGCGACCGGCCGCAGCGCCGCCAGCGCGCGCGACTCGTAGGCCGTCTCGCCGGTGAGCGCGGCCAGGCGCAGCAGCGTTTCGATCGCGACCGACGTCCCCGACGGCACCGCGTTGTCGAAGAGATTGCGGGGCCGGACGATCAGGCGCTCGTGGTCGTGGCCGGTGTCGTAGAACCCCTCGCGCTCGTCGTCCCAGAACAGGCCCACCATGTCGTCGGCCAGCGAGCGGGCCGCGTCGAGCCAGCGGCGCTCGAACGTCGCCTCGTAGACGTCGACCAGCGCCGCGGCCACCATGGCGTAGTCCTCGAGATAGCCCTTGAGCCGCGCCTGGCCGGCCTTCCAGGTGCGCAGCAGCCGGCCGTCGTGCCGCATCGAGCCCAGCAGGAACTCCGCGTTGCGAACAGCGGCGGCGATGTAGTCCGCCCGGCCCAGCGCCCGGCCCGCCTCGGCCAGCGCACGACAGGCCAGGCCGTTCCAGCCGGCCAGCACCTTGTCGTCGCGCCCCGGCCGCACGCGCTTGGCCCGGGCCTCGAGCAGGCGACGACGCAGCGGCGCGATGCCCTCGGGATCGGGCTCGCCGGCCAGGTAGAGGATGCTCTGGCCCTCGAAGTTGGGGCCACCGTCCACGCCCCAGTAGGCCAGCGCGCGCTCGGCGTCGGCGCCGAGCACCGCGCGGATCTCCTCGGGCGTCCACACGTAGAACTTGCCCTCGTGGCCCTCGGAGTCGGCGTCCTCGGCGGAGTAGAAACCACCCGAGGGGTCGGTCATGTCGCGCAGCAGGTAGTCGAGCGTCTCCTCGCACACGCGCCGGCACTCGGGATCGCCGAAGGCCAGCCAGGCGTGCAGATAGAGCGAGGCGAGCTGGGCGTTGTCGTAGAGCATCTTCTCGAAGTGCGGCACCATCCAGTGCGCGTCCACGGAATAGCGCGCGAAGCCACCGCCCAGGTGGTCGTACATGCCGCCGCGGGCCATCCGGATCAGCGTCGTGTGAACCATGCGTTGCGCGTAGGGGTTGTCGCCGCGCTTGAAGAAGCGCAGCACGAACTCCCAGATCATCGGCTGCGGGAACTTCGGCGCGCCGCCGAGGCCGCCCCACTCCTCGTCGAACTGCGAGGAGATGCCCGAAAAGGCGGTGAAGAGCAGCTCCTCGCTCAGCAGCGTGGCGGCGCGACGCAGGCGGTCGCCCTGGCCGAGCGACTCGGTCAGCTCCCGCCCCGACTGCATCACCTCGGCCCGGCGCGAGCGCCAGGCCTCCGCGATGGCGGCCAGCAGCTTGGGAAAGCCCGGCAGCCCGTGACGGTCCTCGGGCGGAAAGTAGGTGCCGCCGTAGAACGGCGTGCCGTCGGGCGCCAGGAACACCGTCATCGGCCAGCCGCCGTGGCCGGTCATCGACTGCACGGCCTGCATGTAGATGTGATCGACGTCCGGCCGCTCCTCGCGATCGACCTTCACGCTGACGAACCCCTCGTTCATGACCGCGGCGATAGCCGGGTTCTCGAACGACTCGCGCTCCATCACGTGGCACCAGTGGCAGGCCGAGTAGCCGACCGACAGCAGCACCGGCTTGTCCTCGGCGCGGGCCCGGGCGAAGGCCTCCTCGCCCCACGGATACCAGTCGACGGGGTTGTGGGCGTGCTGGAGCAGATACGGACTCGTCTCGCGGGCCAAACGGTTTTCGCTCACGGCTCTCTCTTCGTCAGCGGGTGAAGGGCAGCGCGCTCACGGTGGCCGGCACCACGCGGTCGCCCACGCGGACGCCGACGGCGGTCCCCGGCTCGGCGTGCTGGCGGCGGACCATCGCCAGCGCGATCGGGCGGGCCAGGTCGACGGAGCGCGTCGCGCTGGTCACCGCGCCGATGGCGGCGTCGCCGGCGAGCACCTCGCTGCCCGCCTCGGGCACCGCGTCGCCCTCCAGCACGAGGCCGCGGAGGTGGCGGTTGACGTGGCCGCGATCGCGGATGCGAACCACGACCTCCTGCCCCGGATAGCAGCCCTTCGTCTGCGACACCAGCGACTCGAACGGCACCTCGGGCAGCAGCACGGCCGGCCCGATGTCCGCCGGAAAGCGCGGCGTGCCGGCCTCGATGCGCAGCGTCTCGAGCGCGGCGGGCTCGATCACGACGGCGCCGGCGCCCGTGAGCGTCTTCCACACGCGCTCGGCCTCGGCGGCCGGCGCGGCGATCCAGACCTCGGGCTCGCCCGTCTCGCCCCCGCCGCGCACGAGCCGCACGCCCACGCCGTCCGCGGTGGCGAGGACGCTCGACCACGGGCGCGCGTCGGGCGTCGCCCCGGCGACCTGCTCGATCAGCCCCGGCGCCTGCGGCCCCGCGAGCATGAGCAGCGCCCAGTCCTCGCCGGCCTCGCGGAGCACGGCCTTCTCCGAGAACAGGTATGTATCCAGGGCCTCGAGCGTCGAGGTCGCCGTACCGGGGGGAGTCACGAGCAGGATCCGATCGTCGAGCACCCACACGAGCAGCACCACCTGGACCTTGCCGTGGATGTCGAGCAGCGTGGCGGCGCAGCCCTGCCCGGGCGCCAGCGACTTGACGTCGTTGCTCAGCAGCGCGTGCAGGAACGTCGCCCGGTCGCGCCCGGTCACCTCGAGCACACCGTGATCCCGCCGATCCACCAGGCCGACCGCCCGCCGCACCGCATCGTGCTGGCTCTGCGCGTCAGATGCCGTCATGCCGGTCATTCTACATGAGCGCCGCGTTGACACTGCTCGGCGCGGCCGCTAGATTCCTGGCGTGCGACCGCCGCCGCGGGCCGCCGTGCGCCGATTCCAGCGACGTCTGCTCGCCTGGTACGCCCGTCACGGGCGCGACCTGCCCTGGCGGCGCACGCGCGTGCCCTACCGCGTGCTCGTCTCCGAGATCATGCTGCAGCAGACGCAGGTCGACCGGGTGATCCCCAAGTACCGCCAGTTCCTCCGCACCTATCCCTCGCTACGCGCGCTGGCCCGGGCCCCGGTGGACGACGTGCGCAAGCTCTGGTACCCGCTCGGCTACAACGCGCGGCCGCGGCGGCTGCACGCCATCGCCTGCGAGACGGTGGCGCGCTACCGCGGCCGGCTGCCCGACGACGCCGACCGGCTGCGCGCGCTGCCCGGCATCGGCCGGTACACCGCCGGCGCGGTGCTCTCCTTCGCCTTCGGCCGCGACGTCGCCGTGCTGGACACCAACGTGCGCCGCGTGCTGACGCGCGTCTTCCTCGGACCGCGCCGCACCGCCCGCGTGCGCGGGGATCGCGCCCTGTGGGAGCTGGCCGAGGCACTCGTCCCCGCCGGCCACGGCTACGACTTCAACCAGGCCCTCATGGACTTCGGCGCCACCTGGTGCACGCCGCGGCGGCCCCGCTGCCCCGTCTGCCCGATGCGCGGATTCTGCGCCACCTACGTGCCGTCCGGCGAGCGACCCTGATCAGCGGATCTG